>NZ_JAUSQM010000001.1:3487059-3804064 GCF_030811215.1 Nocardioides massiliensis | reverse complement strand
AGGATCACCGGCGCGAGGTGGAACCCGCGCTCGGGCAGGGCGGGGGAGGCGTCGCCATGCTCGACGACCGCGCCCTCCTCCACCGCGGAGGCGAGGTAGCCGGTCACGCGGTCCCACTGGGCGCGCGAGGCGACCGGACCGAGCGTCTCGCCCGGGACGGCCGCCCCGGCCACCTGTCCCGCGATCGCGACGGCCTCGTCGTAGCGCGCCTCGGGCACGATCAGCCGGGTCCATGCCGCGCAGGTCTGGCCGGCGTTCATCAGGCCGAACCCGACGCTCGTGCGGACCGCGGTCGCGAAGCCCTCGTCGTCGAGGTCGTCGAGCAGCACGCTGGGGGACTTGCCACCGAGCTCGAGCGAGAGCCGCTTCAGGGACGCGCCCGCGCCGGACGCGATCGACCGACCGACGGCCGTGGACCCGGTGAAGGAGACCGCGTCGACGCCCGGGTGCGTGGCCAGCGCCGCCCCGACGACCGTGCCGCGGCCGGGGAGCAGCTGCAGCCAGCCCGCCGGGACGCCGGCCTCCTCGGCCGCCTCCATCAGGAGGTACGCCGACAGCGGGGTGGTCTCGGCCGGCTTGAGGATGACCGGGCAGCCGGCGGCCAGCGCCGACCCGATCTTGGTCAGCGACTGGTGCAGGGGGAAGTTCCATGGCGTGATCGCCGCGACGACGCCCATCGGCTCGCGGGCCACGACGATGCCGGCGAGGTGCTCGTCGAAGGCATAGTCCTCCAGCACGTCGATCGTGGTGGCCAGCGTCGCCAGGCCCATCCCGACCTGCACCTGGCGGGAGAACTGCGCCGGAGCGCCCATCTCGGCCGAGATCACCTCAGCGATCTCCTCGGTGCGGGCCGCGATCGCGTCGTGCAGGCCGCGCAGGGCCTTGACCCGCTCCTCCACCGGCCAGGCCGGCTCCTCGTCGAAGACCCGGCGGGCGACCGCGACGGCACGATCGACGTCGACCTCGTCAGCGTGCCGGACGCGGGCGAACACCTCGCCGCTGCGCGGGTCCACCAGCTCGTGGACCTCCGTCCCGTGCGGCTCGACCCAGCGGCCGTCGAGGTGGACCTGGTCCCGTGTCTGCATTGCGCCGTCCTTGACTGGTTGCGGTGTACTAGGTTGAACTATTCCTAAACGACATACATCGAAATGGCAAGGTACTCGCTGTGACGGATGAACTGCTGCAGGCCCCCCTCGCCCTCGAGCCGGGCGCGAGCCGCACCCCCGTGCGGGCCGCCGTGCTCGCTGCGGCCCCCGGTCGCCTGGAGACCGAGGAGCTGCTCCTCGACGACTGGCTCGCCCCCTCCGAGGTGCGCGTGCGGGTGGCCGCCTGCGGGCTGTGCCACTCCGACCTGCACATGATGGAGGCGGAGCTACCGGTGCTCCTGCCCACCGTCGTGGGGCACGAGGTCTCCGGCATCGTCGAGGCCGTTGGCGCGGATGTCACCGACCTGGCGGTCGGGGACTACGTGGTGGCCTGCCTGTCGATGTATTGCGGGCGGTGTCGCGCGTGCGGCGAGGGCCGGACGTTCCTGTGCGAGCGGCGCAACGACCTCGGCCGCGCCGAGCGTCCCGTCCCGCGGCTCGTGCGCGCAGACGGCGAGCCCGTCGGCCAGGTGGCGGGCATCGGAGGCCTGATCGAGCGCACGATCCTGCACCGCAACTCGGTGGTCGCGGTCCCGGCCGAGGTGCCGGCCGATCGCGCCGGGCTGCTCGGCTGCGCGGTGCTCACGGGCTACGGCAGCGTGGTCCACGGTGCGCGCGTGCGCGCCGGCGAGACGGTGGCCGTCATCGGCTGCGGCGGGGTCGGGTTGAACCTCGTGCAGAGCGCCGTGCTCGCCGGTGCCCGCGAGGTCATCGCGGTCGACCTGGGCGCGGCCAAGCTCGAGACCGCCCGCCGGTTCGGCGCGACCCAGGTGATCGACGCCGGCGAGACGGACCCGGTCGCCGCCGTCCAGGCCCTCGTGCCCGGCGGCGTCGACCACGCCTTCGACGTCGTCGGTCGCAGCGCGACCGTCACCCAGGCCGTCGGGATGGTGCGCGCGGGGAGCACGGCGTACGTCGTCGGCATCCCGCCCGTGGGCGAGCAGTTCAACCTCATGGGCATCGGCGTGGTCACGCAGGCCAAGGGCCTGCGGGGCCTGCTCATGGGTGCCAACCACTTCCCGCGTGACATCCCCGCGCTGGCCGACCTCTACCTCCAGGGCCGTCTCGAGCTCGACGCGCTGGTGTCACAGCGGGTCGGTCTCGACGACGTCAACCGCGGCTTCGACCTGATGCGCAGCGGCGAGGCCGCCCGGGTCGTGACCGTCATCGAGCCGGGTCTGCCGTGACCCGGGTCCTGCCCAGCGAGAACGACCGGCGGTCGGTGCCGTCGGTTTGCCAAGATCCTCCGCGCGTGGCGACCGCCACGTCCACTGGGAGGGGAGACTGATGACCACGACGGTCGAGCCGACACCGGCTCCGGCGCCGCCGCGCCCCGCACGGCGTCGTCGGCGTACCGATGGTCGGTTGCGCGGCGTGCTCGGTCGGCTGACCGAGCTCGTGCTGGTCCTGCTGGTCGTCAGCTTCGGCACCTTCGCCCTGGTGTCCCTGATGGACGTCGACCCCGCGGTGTCGATCCTCGGTGAGGGCTACGCGGCGGAGGACTACGAGAAGGTCCGCGAGGACCTCGGGCTCAACGACCCGATGCTGGTCCGCTACTTCGACTGGCTGGGCGGCGCGCTCACCGGTGACCTCGGCCGGTCCGTGATCCCGCCGTACCACGACGTGGTCGACCGGATCCTCGGCGCGCTCCCCGTGAGCGTCGAGCTCGCCGCGCTCGGCATGGGCATGGCGCTGCTGTTCAGCATCCCGCTGGCGATGTGGTCGGCCTTCCACGCCGGTGGACGCGTGGACCGGTTCGTCAGCGCCGGCACCTTCGCGGTGCTCTCGCTGCCGAGCTTCCTCGTCGGCCTGCTGGTCATCCTGGTCTTCTCCAACACGCTGGGGTGGTTCCCGCGGGCGGAGTGGTCACGGCTCAGCGAGGGGCTGGGCGACAACCTCTACCACGCGTTCCTGCCGGCGCTGACGATCGCGCTCGCCGAGACCGCGATGTTCACCCGCATCCTGCGCAACGACCTGATCGGCACGCTGCAGGAGGACTTCATCCTCGCCGCGAAGGCCAAGGGCATGGGCACGGTCCACGTCCTGTTCAGCGACGCGCTGCGTCCGTCGTCGTTCTCCCTGATCACGCTCATGGGCATCAGCCTGGGCCGCCTGATCGGCAGCACGGTGATCGTGGAGTACCTCTTCGCGCTGCCCGGCATGGGCACCTTGGTGATCGGTGCGGCCAACACCGGTGACTACGTGACCGTGCAGGGAGCGGTGTTGGTGATCGCGGTGATCTATGTCGTCACCAACGCCCTGATCGACATCTCCTACGGCTACCTCGACCCGCGCGTGCGGAGGTCCCATGTCTGAGCAAGTTTCCGGGCCCCGGTCTGGGCAGGTCGTCGACTCCGCGGCCCCCGAGGTCACCCGCGACGAGGTCGCGCGCAAGCCTGCCTGGCGGGGACCGCTGGTCGCCGCGGTCGGCCTGGCCATCACCGTCGTGGCGATCGTCGCCATGGCGGGTCAGGGCTGGGCCCAGGCGGGCGTGGTCCTGCTCGGCCTCGTCGTGCTCTACGTCGGTGCGGTCGAGGTCGGTCAGCGCCGGTTCGGTCCGGAGTTCGACCTGACGACCTGGCTGTGCCTGGTGTGGCTGGTCGTGCTGATCACGGCCGCGATCGCCGCACCGCTGCTGCCGATCGGGGAGCACGAGAACCTCGCCGCCACGATGATGGACCCGGCGATGGCGCGGCCCGACCTGTTGTCGGACCACCCGCTGGGCACCAACAACTTCGGTCTCGACCTGCTCGCTCGCGTGCTCTACGGCGCCCGGGCCTCGCTGGTCGTCGCGCTCGGCGCGGTGCTCATCGGCATGGTCGTCGGCGGCGCGATCGGCATCCTCGCCGGCTACCGACGCAAGTGGACCGACCAGGTCGTGGCGATCTTCGCCAACTCGCTGCTGGCCGTGCCGCCGCTCATCCTGCTCATCGCGCTGGCGACCGTGCTCGACCCGAGCCTGCGCAACATCGCCTTCGCCCTGTCGCTGATGGCGCTGCCGAGCATGATCCGGGTCGCGCGGGCCAGCACGATGTCCTTCGCGCAGCGCGAGTTCGTCCTCGCCGGACGCGCGATGGGCGCCTCCAACGTCCGGATCATGGTGCGTGAGCTGCTGCCCAACGTGCTGCTGCCGCTGGCGTCGTACGCGATGGTCATGGTCTCGGTCCTGATCGTCGCCGAGGCCTCGCTGAGCTTCCTCGGTCTCGGCATCCAAGCGCCCACGCCGTCCTGGGGGAACATGATCTCCGAGGGGCAGGGACGCGTGTTCGAGCAGCACCCGCACATCGTGATGGTGCCGGGGACCGTGCTCTTCTTGACGGTGTTCGCCTTCAACGCACTCGGGGAGCGGGCGCGCAAGCGCTTCGACCCGCGCGCGGGCAAGCTCTAGGAGAACCTGATGACCCAGTCCACCTCTCAGGTCCTCCCCGGCGCAGCGCCGGCGACCGACCAGCCGATGCTGGTCGTCAACGACCTGCGCACGGTGATCCAGACGGCGCGCGGCCCGCTGCGCGCGGTCGACGGTGTGTCGCTGACCCTGCGCAAGGGGGAGTCGCTCGGCATCGTCGGTGAGTCCGGCTCGGGCAAGTCCGTGCTTGGGCGCACCATCATGGGCCTGCACCGCACCGAGGGCCCCATCACGGTCACCGGTCAGGTGCTGCTCGACGGCGTCGACGTGCAGCAGCTCGGCCGCAAGCAGCTGCCGGGCCTGTGGGGGAGCAAGGTCGGCATGGTCTTCCAGGACCCGCTCACCGCGCTGAACCCCGTGAAGAAGGTCGGCGTCCACCTGACCGAGACCGTGCGCAAGCACCGTGGGCTCAACCGTGCCCAGGCCCGTGAGCGTGCGCTGGAGCTGCTCGACCTCGTCGGCATCCCCGACTCGCGCCGGCGCATCGACCAGTACCCGCACGAGCTGTCCGGCGGCATGCGTCAGCGCGTCGTGATCGCGATGGCCCTGGCCAACGAGCCGGAGCTGCTGATCGCCGACGAGCCGACGACCGCGCTCGACGTGACGGTGCAGCGCCAGATCCTCGACCTGCTCGACCGGCTGCGTGCCGAGCTCGGCATGGCGTTGATCCTGATCAGCCACAACCTCGGGGTGGTCGCCGGTCGCACCGACCGGGTCGCGGTGATGTATGCCGGCCGGGTCGTGGAGACCGCCGACGCGCGCTCGCTGTTCACCCAGCCGCACCACCCGTACGCCGAGGCACTGCTCGCGGCGATCCCCGAGCTCGACGACGCACCGCACCTGCGGCTGGCGGCGATCGACGGCTCCCCGCCCGACATGACCTCGCCGCCCCCCGCGTGCCGGTTCGCCCCGCGCTGCCGCTACGCCCAGGAGGACTGCGTGACCATCACCCCGCCGCTCGACGGTCCGGGTGGTCACCTGTTCGCGTGTCACCACCCGGTCGGATTCGGCGGCCGGTCCGAGCGAGGAGAGAGCTGATGGCTGGTTCCGGCAGCATGCACCTGCGTCCCGAGGGCGAGCGGGTGCTCAGCGTCGAGGAGCTGGTCGTCGAGTTCCCGGCCAAGGGCGGCCAGACGGTGCACGCCGTCTCCGGCATCAGCTTCGACCTGGTCGAGGGGGAGACGCTCGGCATCCTGGGGGAGTCCGGCTGCGGCAAGTCCAGCGCCGGTCGCGCGATCATGCAGCTCCCACCGCCCACGTCGGGCTCTGTCCGGCTGGCCGAGGAGTCGCTCACCGATAACCAGGGCGAGAAGCTGCGCCAGGCGCGCTCGCACATGCAGATGATCTTCCAGGACCCGGTGTCGTCGCTGAACCCGCGCCGCAAGGTCAAGGACCTCGTCGCCGAGGGTCCGCGGATCTGGGGTCGTGAGGTCAGCGACGAGAAGATCCGCGAGGTGCTGGACGCGGTCGGGCTCAACCCCGACGTGGTCTGGGACCGTCGCCCCCACGAGCTGTCCGGTGGACAGTGCCAGCGCGTGTGCATCGCCCGCGCGCTCATGCTCGATCCGCGCGTGCTCATCTGCGACGAGCCGGTCTCCAGCCTGGACGTCTCCGTCCAGGCACAGATCCTCAACCTGCTCGAGGACACCAAGGCCCGCTACGACCTGAGCATGGTCTTCATCGCCCATGACATCGCGGTCGTGAAGAACATCAGCGACCGGATCATGGTGATGTACCTCGGCAAGGTGTGCGAGGTCGTGCCTTCCGGGCGCCTGGCCAAGGAGGCGGTCCACCCCTACACGCGGCTGCTGCTGGAGTCGGTCCCGACCGCCCACCACGACGGCGACCAGCAGGAGCACGAGCTCGCCAGCGCGCTGTCCGCGGAGCTGCCCTCCCCGCTCGACCCCCCGAGCGGGTGCCGCTTCCGCACGCGCTGCCCGTTGGCCACGGAGCTGTGCGCGGAGCGCGAGCCGGAGCTGCGACCGGCCGGCGACGGGCACTTCGTCGCCTGCCACCACGCGGAGGTCGTCGCCCAGCGACCGCCCGTCGCAACCGGGCTCGTGGAGGCCGGCGCGTGACCACGATCGCGGAGATCCTGCGCAGCCGCCACGGGGACACGAAGGTCGGACTGCGCTTCGAGGACCAGGAGTGGACCTGGGACGAGATCGTGCAGGAGAGTTGCGACCGCGCGGCCGCACTCCTCGACACCGTCCCCCGTCCAGCGGACCGCCAGGTGCATGTCGGCGTGCTTCTCGACAACGTGCCCGACTTCGTCTTCTGGGTCGGCGCCTGCGGGATGGCCGGTGCCGTGCTCGTCGGCCTGAACTCGAGCCGCAGCGGCCCGGAGATCGCCGACGATGCTGCGCACGCCGACCTCGACCTGATCATCACCGAGACGAAGTGGGCCGCCACGCTGGCGGAGGGCGGCCCTGCCGCGCCGGTGTGGGTCGTCGACGCCGAGGCGGACGGTGACGCGGCGTACGCGAAGTGGCTGGCGCCGTACCGCGGTGCGCAGCTGCCCCAGGTGCAGCCGAGCGCCGAGGATCTGGCGATGCTGCTGTTCAGCAGCGGCTCCACCGGGCGGCCCAAGGCTGCGCTGGTGAGCCAGGGCCGGCTCGGTCGGTTGACCGACACTCTCGTCGGGCGGCTGGGCATCGACCGCGACTCGGTCACCTACCTCTCCACGCCGCTGTTCCACGGCAACGCCGTGATGATCAACCTCGCGCCGGCCTGGCACGCGGGCGCCACGGTGGCGATGGTGCGCAAGTTCTCCGCCTCTCGCTTCAGCGACGACATCCACCGCCACGGCGTGACGTTCGTGAACTACGTCGGGCGGACCCTGTCGTACGTCCTGACCCGCCCGGAGGACCCGCGCGACCGCACCAGCACGCTGCGCCTCGCCTACGGCACCGAGGGCTCGGTCGCCGACGTGCTCCGCTTCGGCGAGCGCTTCGGGTGTGAGGTGATGGAGGGCTACGGCTCCAGCGAGGGCGTGCTGCGCATCAACCGCACCCCGGACACCCCGCCGGGCGCCCTGGGTCTCCCGGCCAACGGCGCCGACGTCCGGGTGCTGCACCAGGAGACCGGTGAGGAGTGCCCGCGGGCGCGCTTCGACGAGACCGGGCGACTGGTCAACCCCGAGGCGATCGGCGAGCTGGTCGGCGTCGGGCTGGCCCACACCTTCGAGGGCTACTGGAAGAACCCCGGTGCCATGGCCGACCGCGTCCGCGGCGCGGACTACTGGACCGGTGACCTGGCCTACCGCGACGAGGACGGCTGGTTCTACTTCGCCGGCCGGTCCTCGGAATGGCTGCGGGTCGACTCGGAGAACTTCGCCGCGGCCCAGGTCGAGCGCGTGCTCGAGCGGTACCCCGGCACGGTGGCCGCACCGGTCTTCGCGGTGGCGGACCCGGTCACCGGCGACCAGGTGATGACCGCGATCGAGCTGGACCCCGACCGGAGCTTCGACCCGGTCGCCTTCGGCGAGTTCCTGGCCGCCCAGCCCGACATGGGCGCGAAGTGGTGGCCGGCCTACGTGCGCGTCGTCGAGCGGCTGCCCACGACCGGCAGCGGCAAGGTCGACAAGGCTCCCTTGCGCCACGTCGCCTGGAACACCGCACGGGACGCGGTCTACGCCCGCGTCGGACGGACGGCGGAGTACGTCGCGCTCGACGCCGCCGGCCGCGCGGAGCTCGTCGCGCGGTTCCAGGAGCACGGGCGTGCGGCGTACCTCCCGCAGGACGAGATGCCCGCCTGAGCTACCCGCCCGATCGGGGTCAGGCGCGGTGCTGGCGCAGCTCGTCGGAGGAGCGCTTCGCGCTGACATTGCTGCGCGAGCGCCGCTGCTTGCGGACGACCTCGTCGAGCTCGGCGAGCATCGTCTCGGCCCGGTCCCGCTCGTCGGCGTAGTAGCGCTCCGACCAGCGCAGCACCATGTTGGGGAAGGCCCACCCGGGCTCGTGCTCGGAGCCCTTGACGTCGGCGGCCGCCCGGATGCGCATCTTCTCCGACTCCTCGCGGTGCTGCTCGAGCATCGAGCGCAGCAGGTCGGGGTCGCTGGCGTGCCCGAGCCACATGCGCAGCATCACGCCGTGCTTGAGGACGGCCGGCTCCACCGGCGCCTCCGCGGCCCAGCGCGCGACGGCCTCCTCACCGGCCTCGGTGATGCGGTAGAGCCGCTTGCCGCGGAGGTCGTCCTTGTTGACCACGCGGGAGACCGCGAAGTCGAGCTCCTCGAGCTTGCGCAGCTCACCGTAGATCTGGCTGTAGGACGGGGCCCAGTAGAAGAACCGCAGGCTCCAGTTCGCCCACTTCTTCAAGTCGTAGCCCGACAGCTCCTCTCCGAACGACAGCAGCCCCAGGACCGCCCAGCTGGTGGGGCGCAGGGCGGGGAGGGGGTTCGGCACCGCGGTCTCGTCGGCAGGCATGGGCCGGATCCTACGCTCCGTCGCGTTCTCGGCATGTTCCGATTCGGAACATGCCGAGATCGGGATTGACGCTTGCCTCGTTGGAGTATTTCTATTAGACATACTCCAGTCCGAACCAGAGGAGGGGTGTGCGTGCTCGACGACGCGCTGGGCCGTGAGGTGGCCGACCTGTTGCAGGTGCTGAACGACGGCTTCCCCAGGGTCGAGGAGATGACCGGGGCGGAGGCGCGTGCGGCGGTGTCGGCACGCAGCGCCGTGGTCACCAACCTCGACGACGTCCGCGCGACCGAGGACCGCGTGGTCCCGACGGGCGCGGGCGAGGTGCCCGTGCGGATCTACCACCCGCACTCCGACGCGCCGGGGGCGGACGGAGCCCGGCCCGCGGTGGTCTTCTTCCACGGTGGCGGTTTCGTCTTCTGCAGCATCGAGAGTCACGACGGGTTCTGTCGCCGGGTGGCGCGTCACACCGGCGCGGTCGTGGTGTCGGTGGACTACCGCCTCGCTCCCGAGCACGCGGCGCCCGCAGCGGCCGAGGACGCCTACGCCGCCACCTGCTGGACCCATGCCGAGGCTGCGGCTCTCGGCATCGACGCCGACCGGATCGTCGTCGCCGGCGACAGCGCCGGCGGCAACCTCGCCGCCGTGGTCGCGCTCATGGCGCGTGATCGCGGGGGGCCGGCACTGGCCGGGCAGGTCCTGCTCTACCCGGTGATCGAGCCCGACTTCACCTCGCCGAGCTACGTGCGCTTCGGCGAGGGGCACTTCAACACCCGGGCCGCGATGGAGTGGTACTGGACCCAGTACCTCGGGGGCCACCCCGACACGACGCCGCTCCCCGAGCCCGTCGCCTACGTCGTCCCCAGCCGCGCGTCGAGTCTGGCCGACCTCGCGCCGGCGGTCGTGGTGACGGCGGGCCGCGACCCGCTGAGCTCCGAGGGCGAGGCCTACGCCCGCGCCCTGCGTGCGGCCGGCACCGCCGTACGCCATCGGCACTACCCGGACCTGTTCCACGGGTTCGCCACCATCGGCCCGTTCGCCGCCGCGGAGTCCGCGCGCGAGCTGCTCTGGGCCGACATCAGCGCGCTCGTCGCGCGCCCCGATCGAGAAGAGGTCTCCGCATGAGCGCTCCCCAGGCCCCCGACGTCGAGAACTGCGACGTCCTGGTCGTCGGCGCCGGGTTCGCCGGCATCTACACCGTCATCAAGGCCCGGTCCGCGGGTCTGGACGTGCGCGGTGTCGAGGCCGGCTCCGACGTGGGTGGGACGTGGTACTGGAACCGCTACCCGGGGGCCCGGTGCGACGTCGAGAGCATCGACTACTCCTACTCCTTCGACGAGGAGCTCCAGCGCGAATGGGTCTGGAGCGAGCGGTTCGCCGCCCAGCCCGAGATCCGTGCCTACATCGCGCACGTCGCCGACAAGTACGACGTCCGCCCGCACTTCCGCTTCGACGAGCGGGTCACCACCGCACGCTTCGACGAGTCGAGCGCCCGCTGGCAGGTCGAGACCGACACCGGCACGCGGATGTCGGCGCGTCATCTCGTGCTCGCCACGGGCAGCCTCTCGGCGCCGCACCTGCCCGACATCCCGGGCGTCGACAGCTTCGCCGGTGAGGTGCTGATGACGGCCGCCTGGCCCGAGGGTCCGGTCGACGTCAGCGGCAAGCGCGTCGGGGTCATCGGCACCGGCTCGTCGGGCATCCAGTCCGTCCCGATCCTGGCCGAGTCGGCCAGCCACCTCACGGTCTTCCAGCGCTCGGCCAACTACACCGTCCCGGCGTCCAACCGGCCTTTCGGCGAGGACGACCAGGTCGCGATCCAGGAGAACTACGCGGCCAGGCGGGCGACGTCGTGGGCCAGCTCCGCCGGCAGCCCCCACGTGAGCCACCCCCAGGAGATCTGGGACCTCGACGAGCAGGCGCGGCTGGAGGCACTCGAGCAGCGTTGGCAGGAAGGAGGCGTGCTGTTCGCGAAGACCTTCCCGAACCAGACCATCGACCCGGCCGTCAACGACATCGCGCGGGAGTTCGCGGAGGCCAAGATCCGCTCGATCGTCCGCGACCCGCAGGTCGCCGAGGACCTCATCCCGACCGACCACCCGATCGGCACGAAGCGGATCTGCACCGACGACGGCTACTACGCGACGTTCAACCGCGACAACGTCTCGCTGGTCAACCTGCGGCGTACGCCGATCGTGGAGGTCACCCCCGAGGGCATCCGCACCGAGGACGGGCTCGTCGAGCTCGACGTCCTCGTCTTCGCCACCGGCTTCGACGCCATGACCGGGGCGGTGACGCGCATCGACATCGTCGGACCGCGCGGCGAGTCGATCGCCGACGCCTGGGCCGACGGGCCGGTGACCTACCTCGGCATGACCGTGCCAGGCTTCCCGAACCTGTTCGCGCTCAACGGCCCCGGCAGCCCCTCGGTGCTGGCCAACATGGTGCTCACGGCTGAGCAGCAGGTGAACTGGATGGTCGACCTGATCACGCACTGCGACGGCGCAGGTCACACCGTCGTCGAGCCGCGGCGCGACGCGGCGAACGCGTGGTTCGACCACGTCAACCAGGCGGCTGCCGCGACGCTCTTCCCCAAGGCCAACTCGTGGTACATGGGAGCCAACATCGACGGCAAGACCCGGGTGTTCATGCCCTACATCGGCGGGTTCAAGCGCTACCTGGACCTCTGCGACGAGGCGCGCGACGGCGGCTACGCCGGGTTCGTGCTCGGGTCATGAGCGCCGCTCACCCGGCCGGGCGGACCGACCTGCTCGCCTCCCTGGCCGGCAAGGTCGCCGTGATCACCGGGGCCGCCCGGGGCCAGGGCGCGGCGGAGGCCGAGCTGCTGGCCGAGCTGGGTGCCCACGTCGTCCTCACCGACGTGATCGAGGACGAGGGCGCGGCGCTCGCCGGCCGGCTGGGGGAGTCGGCCACGTTCGTGCCCCACGACGTCTCCTCGCGCGCCGCCTGGGACCGCGTCGCCGAGGTTGCGCGCGCCCGCCACGGGCGCGTCGACGTGCTGATCAACAACGCCGGCGTCTACCGCACCGGCGACATCCTCACCTGGCCCGAGGACGAGCTGCGCCAGATCTTCGACATCAACCTGCTCGGTGCCGTGCTCGGCCTGCAAGCGATCGTGCCGCTGATGCCGGAGGGGTCCGCGGTGGTCAACGTCGCCTCCATCTCAGGGATGCGCGGGCACGCCGGCGCACTGCCGTACGCCGCCTCCAAGTGGGGCCTGCGGGGGGTGACGAAGTCGGCCGCCCGGGAGTTCGCGCCGCGCGGCATCCGGGTCAACTGCGTCTGCCCCGGCGCGGTGGAGACGCCGATGATCGCCGGCAGCACCATGGACCTCTCGCACCTGCCGATCCCGCGTCGCGGCACGGCGGCGGAGGTGGCCGGGCTGGTGGCCTACCTCGCCAGCGACGCCGCCGGCTACATCACCGGCGCCGACCTGGTCGTCGACGGCGGTTCGACCGCCTGACCCGGTTCCGCGCGGGTCCAGCTGAGCGGGACCGGGTGTGCGTGCGGTCACAGCACCACCTTCAATGGGAGGATGCTCGACCACGCCGCGCCCCGGACGCTCGGTGAGCTGCTCGCGCTGCGAGCCGTCACCCACGCCGACCGGCCCGCGGTGTGCGACGAGGTCGTCGCCCTCAGCTACGCCGAGCTGGCCGGACGGGCCCGGGCCGTCGCCCGTCTGCTGAGCGCACGCGGGGTCCGGCCCGGCGACCGGGTCGTGGTGCAGGGTCGCAACGAGGTGACCTGGGTGGTCGCGGCGTACGGCGTCCTGCTGGCGGGTGGGACCGTGGTCCCGCTGGGAGCCCGGGTCACCGAACAGGAGCGGTCCACGCTCATCGACCAGCTCATCCCGCGGCTGGCCGTCATCGGGCACGGCGTCGCGGTGCCGGACACCGAGGATCTGGACTGCCTCACCTTCACCGAGCTCGAGGCGGTGGCCCCCTGCGCCGGTGCCGGCGTCGCGACCGATGCCTGGGTGGACCCCGGCGACCAGGCGATCGTCATCTGCAGCTCCGGGACCTCGGGGCGGCTCAAGGCCGTCCCGATGGCGCACTGGCAGCTGCTGCGGATGTATGACGACACCCGGTTGGTGCTGGGGTGCCGGGAGGACGACGTCTGGGCCGGCGTGGTCCCGGTGTCGCACTCCTTCGGCTTCAACGGGGTGCTGCTCGTGGCGTTCCTGGCGGGCGCGTCGGTGCGGCTGGTGCCCGACTACCGTCGCGACGCGCTCGCGGCACTCGTGGCGGCGGGGGAGGTCACCGTGCTCGCCGGGCCGCCGGCGATCTACCACGACCTCGCCGAGCAGCTGGACGCGCCGGCGCCCCGGCTGCGTGTCGGCATCGTGGGCAGCACCGAGGTGTCGGCCACCGAGATGGTCGCGCTCGCCCGGACGCTGGGCGTGCCGCGGTTCGTCACGGGCTACGGCATGACCGAGACCTGCGGCACGGTGGCCATCGGTGATCTCGACCCGACCACCGAGGACCCCACTCCGTGGATGCCGCTGATGCCCGGCGTGGAGGCGCGCATCTGCGACAGCAGCGGCGCCGAGCTCCCGGCCGGCACGGCGGGCCGCATCCTCGTGCGCGGCTACAACCTCACCCGTCCGTACGCCGCAGCTCCCGACCTGCTGCCGGGCGGATGGTTCGACACCGGCGACGTCGGTCAGGTCGACGCGGCCGGCCGGCTCGCGGTCACGGGTCGCGTCGACGACATGGTGATCGTCTCGGGCTTCAACGTGCACCCCTCCGAGGTCGAGGCCGTCCTGCGCGAGCACCCCGGCGTCGCCCAGGTGGGCGTCGTCGGCACCCGCGACCCCCGCACCGGGCACCGCCTGGCCGCCTGCATCGTCCCGACCGACCCGCTCGACCCGCCGGACCGGGAGGCCGTCCGCGCCTGGGTGCGCGACCGGCTCTCGCCCTACAAGGTGCCCAGCGAGGTGGTCCTGCTCGACGAGCTGCCGGCCACGGCGACCGGCAAGCTGTCGCGCGTGGCCCTGCGCCAGACGGTGACCGGCGCGCAGTCGGCGAGCACCCGGTGAGCGGGACCGCGCTGGTCACCGGCGCGAGCCGCGGCATCGGGCGCCAGGTGGCGCTCGCGCTGGCGCGTGCCGGCTACGACGTCGCCTTCACCGCGCGCACCCTCCGCGAGGGCGACGGCACCGTCCCGCCCCGCACCGCGCGGGAGGCGGCCGCGGGAGCCGGTCCGCTGGGCGTCCCCGGCAGCCTGGAGAGCGTGGCTGCCGAGATCCGCGCGCACGGCGTGCAAGCGCTGCCGGTGCCGATGGATCTCACCGACCTCGCCAGCGTGCGTGCCGCCGCGACGCAGGTGACCGAGGCGTGGGGCCACGTCGACGTGCTGGTCAACAACGCGATCCTGCACGTGCCGCACGCGCGGGTGCTGGAGCTCGATCTCGACGCCCTGCGCGCCAGCCTCGAGGCCAACCACGTCCACCAGCTTGCGCTCGTGCAGGCCCTCCTGCCGCGGATGGTCGAGCGCGGCTCGGGCCTGGTCGTCGGGCTCTGGTCGGGCTCGGTCGTCAACGACCCGCCGGCCCCACCGGGAGAGGGTGGCTGGGGCCTCGGCTACGCGTCGTCGAAGGCCGCGTTCGCCCGCATCGCCGGTGCGATCAACGCCGAGTTCTGGGAGCACGGCGTCCGCGCCTTCAACCTCGACCCGGGCTTCGTGGTCACCGAGGCGGCCGCCGCGCGCGGTGGCGTCGAGCAGATCGCGGCCCACGGGGTGCCCACGGTCCCGGCCGCGGCCGCCGGGAGGGCCGTCGTGCGGCTGGCATCCGACCCGGCCTTCGCCGCCGGGTCCCGCGGCCGGGTGGTCCGGGCCGCCGACTTCGCGGAGATCGGGATGGAGACCCCATGAGCGCGCGCGTGTTCTTCTCCTTCCCCGAGGTCGTCGACCCCGAGCGCCACGAGGACTACAACGCCTGGCACCAGCTCGACCACCGCCCCGAGAACCTCGCCCTTCCCGGCATCGTCCACGGCGAGCGATGGGTGCGGACGCCGCAGTGCCGCGAGGCGGCTGCGTCCCTGGGTCCGGACGGCGATGCCGGGCTCTCGGCCGCGCAGTACGCCGCGATGTACTGGTTCCGCGAGCCGACCGAGCAGAGCATCCGGGAGTGGGTCGAGCTCGGCAGCACCACCGCCGAGGAGGGCCGGCGCCCCGACCAGGACTGGACCCGACGCCGCCTGACCGGGTTCTTCGCCCCGCTGCGCGGGTGGGTCAGCCCGCGCGAGGCGATCACCACGGCAGCGTTGCCGTTCCGTCCGGTGCGCGGCGTGCTGCTCGAGGTGTGGCGGGTCACCGACCCGCGCGGACCCGCGGCGGACGCCGCCCTGCGCGGCCTGCACCGAGCGGTCGCCGAGTCCGTCGAGCAGACCGACGGGATCGTCGGCGCGTGGAGCTTCGCCAGTCGGCGTACGACGGCCGAGGACGACGACGGCACGACGACCGGTGAGGAGCAGTGGGGCCGGCTGCAGGTCGTGGTGCGCTACTGCGAGGACGACCCCATCGAGCTGGTCGACGTCCTCGCCGCCACCGCGCCGGACCCCGTTCTCACCCCGCTCCTGCGCACCCCGCTGCTCACGATCACGCCGTGGACCTGGGACTGGTTCCGCGCCGACTACGCCCCGGGCACCGCGGGCAGGTAGGCTGCTGGCAGCACCACGTCGTCGGTGGCGGGTCGGAGGGTTGGCCTCCCCGCCCAGCAGCGTCCGGTGCTGAGCGCGTCGCACAGCAGGTCCGGGCCGTTCGCGTCTTGGTGACCCTGCCCCGGCACGCGCATCCGCAGCCACGGAAGCGAGAGGCAGAGCAGGTTTTGGCACAACGCCAGGGACGTTCGCGTCACGGCGGTACGGCGGCGCGAGCGCAGCGCCGGCACCGCGACAACGAGGGGATCCTCCCGATCCTCGCCAAGGCCGCGCGCGAGATCGAGTCGCGCGCCCAGCGAGGTGAGCTGCTGCGGACGACGTTCCAGGTGGTGGCCGTGCTCGCACGCGAGGAACGGATGCGGGTCAAGAACGACGACCAGATCGGCGAGGCGCGCCGCGACGCGGAGCTCAAGCGGCTCGACGGCATCGCGAAGATCCTCGGGCAGGTCGCCGGAGCGCAGCCGGAGCTGTTCGAGCTGCTCGACGAGAACGCCGAGCTCACCGACTCCGCGCGGGCGCTGAAGCGCGAGATGCAGCTCTCCGCCGGGCTGGAGCCCGAGCCCGAGCCCGAGCGGGTGCGCGCCGCGCCGACGATCCAGGAGCAGCGCCAGGTCGTGCCGCGCTCGGTGATCGCCGCGCAGCTGGCCAACCCGTTCCTCGTCCCGGACTCCTCGGGCGCCGAGCCGCGACTGCCGGAGAGCCGGCGCCTCGCCGGCTGGGAGCTGATGGGCCCCCTGCTGAGCTCGTTCGAGAAGGCGGGAGCGGGCGCGCCGTCGTGCATGGAGCTGCCCGATCCCGACCCCGGCTTCGCCGTACCCCCCGGTCTCGAGCTGATGCCGCACCAGGCCCGGCTCATCGCGGCCGCCGCTGGTGGGCACCGCACCTTCCTGCTCGCCGACGAGCCCGGCCTGGGCAAGACCGCGCAGGCACTGCTCGCGGCCAAGGCCGCCAACGCCTACCCGCTGCTGTGCGTGGTGCCGAGCGTCGTCAAGACCAACTGGGCTCGTGAGGCCGCGCACTGGACGCCCAACCGCTCGGTGAGCGTCGTGCAGGGCAACGGCGAGGACCTCGACGGCTTCGCCGACATCATCATCGTCAACTACGAGGTGCTCGACCGCCACAGCGGCTGGATGGGCACCCACGGGTTCCGCGGGATGGTGCTCGACGAGGCGCACTTCATCAAGAACAAGCAGTCGCAGCGCTCGCAGCACGTCATCGACATCGCCGACCGCATCCGCCGCCGGGTGGGACGACCACTCATGATGGCGCTGACCGGCACCCCGCTGATCAACGACATCGACGACTTCCGCACGATCTGGCAGTTCCTCGGCTGGACCGACGAGAAGCACCCGCGGCCCCGGCTCCTGGTCAAGCTGGAGGAGACCGGCCTGACGCCGCTCGACCGGGAGTTCTCCCGTGCCGCCCGTCAGGCCGTCATCGACATGGGCATCGTGCGCCGGCGCAAGGTCGACGTGGCCAAGGAGATCCCGGCCCGTCGCATCGCCGACCTGCCCGTGGAGCTCGACAGCGCCTCGGCCCGCTCGATCCAGGGCGCGGAGCGCGAGCTCGCCCTGCGGCTGGCCAAGCGCTACGACTCCTCGATCGCCGCCCGCGAGGAGCGGACGGGCGAGCGAGTCGTCGGCATCGACCACGAGCTCGTGCGCCGGGTGGCCGCCGCCGAGATCGCCGAGCCGTCCGACACCTCGACCGGCGAGAACGTCTTCACCCTCGTGCGGCGCATCGGGCAGGCGAAGGCTTCCCTGGCTGCGGAGTACGCCGCCCAGCTGGCGCGCAGCACCGGCAAGGTCGTCTTCTTCGCCAAGCACATCGACGTGATGGACAAGGCCTCGGAGCTGTTCGCAGCGCAGGGCATCGGCTACTCCTCGATCCGCGGGGAGCAGACGCCGGCGGTGCGGCAGAAGAACATCGACGCCTTCGTCAACGACCCGGACATCGCGGTCGCGGTGTGCTCGCTCACCGCCGCCGGCGTGGGCGTCAACCTCCAGGTCGCCAGCAACGTCGTGCTCGCCGAGCTGTCGTGGACGCACGCCGAGCAGACCCAGGCGATCGACCGGGTGCACCGGATCGGTCAGGAGGAGCCGGTGACGGCGTGGCGGATCATCGCCGCCCACACCGTCGACGCCCGCATCGCCGGGCTCGTGGACGCGAAGGCGGGACTCGCCGCTCGGGCGCTCGACGGCTCCGACGAGGAGGTCGCCGCCGAGGCGGACGTCCAGCTCGAGGCCCTGGTCTCGCTGCTGACCGACGAGCTCAGCACGCGCCGGTAGTCCGTCCGCCGGGTTCGGCTACAGCAGGCCGGCGCCGCGTGCCCACTGCAGGCTCGCGGCCATGCCGGTGTCGAGGTCGGTGCGTGGCTGCCAGTCCAGCACCGCACCGGCCTTGGCGATGGAGTAGGACCCCGGACGGTTGAGGAAGTCGAGGCTGGCCGGGCCGATCTCGGTCCGCACGCCGGCTCGCCGCAGGGTCGCACCCAGCGCGGTGACGGCGGGGAGCGCGACCGCCGCCGGCAGCGTCGGGACCCGCCGTCCGATGGCGCCGGCCAGCCGGCCGAAGTAGTCGGCGCACGGCACGGACGCGGACGGCCCCAGCGTGATCACCTCGCCGACGGCCTGCTCGCGGGTCAGTGCCCGCAGCACGCCCTCGACCAGGTCGTCGACGTAGACCGGGGCGAACATCCCGCGCCCGCCGTCGGGCAGCAGCATGCGCCGGGCGCGCAGCAGCGCCAGCGGCTCGCGGATCCACACCGACCCGGGACCGTAGACGTCGCCGGGGCGCACGACGGTCACGGCGGTCTCGCCGCGGGCGTGCGCGGCCAGGGCCACGGCTTCGGCGCCGACCTTGGTGTCGGCGTACGACGACCGGCCGCTCACCCGCACGGGGTAGGACTCGTCGACGCCGTCGGGGTAGTCGGTGCCGAAGACGGCGACGGACGAGAAGTGCACGAACCGCGCGACGCCACCAACCCGTGCGGCATCCAGCGCGTGGCGGGTCCCGACCACGTTGACGCGCCAGGCGTCGTCGTACGCCGCGACCATGCTCACCGTCGCCGCGGTGTGGAGCACGGCGTCGCACCCGGCGAAGGCGTCCTGCCACGGTCCGGGCCGGGTGATGTCGCCGGCGCCGATCCCCCGCGCGGGGTCCGCGACGAGGTCGACGCCGACCACCTCGACGTCGAGCGAGCGGAGCCGGTCGGTCAGGGCGCGGCCGAGGAAGCCGGCAGCGCCGGTGACGAGGACCCGGTGGGGGAGCGCGCTCACCAGACCACCCCGCGGTCGACCACGAGGTTGGACCCGGTGATCGACGCCGCCGCCGACGAGGCGAGGAACAGCACCGACTCCACCACGTCGCCCGGCGGCATGAAACCGGGGAACGCGCTCTGGCTGCGCATGAGGAGGTTCCAGTCGATGTCGGCCGGGAGCTCCGCCGCCGAGGTGTGCGGCATCGGTGTCTCGATGCCGCCGGGCGACACGCAGTTGACGCGCACCCGGTGGGCCGCGAGCTCGATCGCCAGGGAGCGCATCGCCATCAGCACCGCGGCCTTGCTGGCGCAGTAGGGGCTGTTGTAGGGCTGGGCGAGCACCGCGGAGATGGAGGCGATGGTGACGACGTTGCCGCGACTCTCCGCCAGTGCCGGGGTGAGCGCCTGCGTCAGGAGCACCGGCGCGACGACGTTGACGTCGAGGTGCAGACGCAGCGCATCGGCGGTGATGTCGCCGACCCGCGCGAAGCGCTGCACCCCGGCGACGTTGCACAGGACGTCGACCCCGCCGAGCTCGGCCACCGCGGCGTCGGCGAAGGCAAGCACCGCTCCTGCGTCGCGGAGGTCGACCTGGTGCAGGCCGTCGCCGGGGGCGACGTCGGTGCCGACGACGCGGGCGCCCTCGCGCCGGAACGCCTCGACCAAAGTCGCGCCGACACCGCCGGCGGCGCCGGTCACCACCACCCGGGCGTCGGCGAAGCGGGCAGGGGCGGGGGCGGTGCCGGTCACGGGTTCTCCTTCGTCGGCGGGACATGCGTCGCAGCGAGGCGGGACGGAGGAAGTGTGACCCATGGCACGGCTACCCTGCGGCCTATGCCGAACTTTGCCGACTACCAGCTCGGGACGTACTTCGCCGGGCTCGCCGGCGAGCTGCCGACGATGCCGTTCTCCTTCGCCGCGTGGGAGCGACTCGCCGAGGAGAAGCTCGAGCACCGCCTGTGGGACTACGTCGCCGGCGGCGCGGGTGACGAGCAGACCCAACGGGGCAACGTCGACGCGTTCACGCGCTACGGCCTGGTCCCGCACATGCTGTCGGGCGCGGCGGAGCGCGACCTGTCGGTCGAGCTGTTCGGGATGCGCCTGCCGAGCCCGGTCTTCATGGCCCCGATCGGTGTCCTCGGCGTGATGACCGAGGACGAGCACGGCGACCTGGCGGCGGCGCGGGCCGCGGCTGAGACCGGCGTACCCCTGGTCGGGTCCACGCTGATGCAGGACCCGCTCGAGGACGTGGCAGCCGCGCTCGGCGACACCCCGGGCTTCTTCCAGCTCTACACCCCCAACGACCGCGAGGTCGCCGAGAGCCTGGTGCGGCGGGCAGAGGCGGCCGGCTATCGCGCGCTCGTCGTCACCCTCGACACGTGGACGCTGGGCTATCGCCCCCGCGACCTGCAGCACGGCACCTTCCCGCAGCTGCGCGGCGCGTGCCTGGCCAACTACGTCTCCGACCCGGTCTTCGCCAGCCGGCTGCCGAACGGCGACACGAGCGACGTCGCGACGGTCGTGCAGCACTGGGCACTGATGTTCGGCAACCCGACACTCACCTGGGACGACCTCGCGTGGCTGCGCGGGCTGACCGACCTGCCGCTCGTGCTCAAGGGCATCTGTGCCCCCGACGACGTGCGCCGCGCCGTCGACGCGGGCGTCGACGGGATCTACTGCTCCAACCACGGCGGTCGCCAGGCCGGCAGCGCGCCGGCCCTGCACTTCCTGCCCGGCGTGGTCGATGCGGCAGGAGACCTGCCCGTGCTCTTCGACTCCGGCGTCCGCAGTGGCGTCGACGTGGTCAAGGCGCTCGCGCTCGGGGCGCGCGCGGTCGGGATCGGCCGGCCCTACGGCTACGCCGCTGCGGTCGGCGGCACCGCCGGCGTCGTGCACGCGCTGCGCAGCCTGCTCGCGGAGGCCGACCTGACGATGGGGCTCAACGGCTACCACGACGTCGCCGAGGTCCGGTCCCGGCCGCTGGTGCGGCTCTGAAGGCTCGGCGCGCCGCGGTCCTCGCGGCCACGGGTGCGGCGGTCCTCGCTGCAGCCGTGGCGCGGCGCGTCCGCACGCTCGGTGCGGTCGCCCCGGAGCTGCGCACGGGGTTCGACCTCGTGCCGGTGCCGATCAGCAACCGCGTGCTGCTGGCCCACGTGCGCCGTCAGCTCGTCGCGGTGGAGCGCCCGGTCGACGGCGTCCGGGTGACGAGGTACGCCGTGCCCGTCCCCGACGGCACCCGGACCCTGGTGACGCTGCACGAGCCGACGGGGGAGGGCCGCCTGCGGGGAGCGGTGCTGTGGCTGCACGGCGGCGGCACCCTCATGGGCCGCCCGGAGGTCGACCACGCGTGGTGCGGGCGACTCGCCCGGGAGCTGGGCGTGCTCGTCGCGGCGGTGGACTACCGGCTGGCACCCGAGCACCCGTTCCCCGCGGCGCTCGACGACTGCCTCGCCGCGCTGCACTGGCTGCGCGAGCGGCTCAACGAGCGGAACGCCCCCGTGCGGGTCGCGCTCGGTGGCGCCAGCGCCGGTGGTCTGCTCGCGGCCGCGACGGCGCAACGGGCGCTCGATGAGGGCGTCGCCGGCGTGTGCTTCCAGCTCCTGCAGTACCCGATGCTCGATGACCGCACCGTGCGCCGGCCCGACCACCCGGCGCGCGGACGGGTCGGGTGGACGCCGCGGTCGAACCGGTTCGCGTGGCGCTCCTACCTCGGTCACGAGCCCGGCAGCGCCATCCCGCCGGCGTACGCCGTCCCGGCCCGCCGCGCCGACCTTGCCGGACTGCCGCCCGCGTGGATCGGGGTGGGAGACCTCGACCTCTTCCGTGACGAGTCGACCGACTACGCCGAGCGACTGGCCGCGGCCGGGGTCGCGGTGGAGCTGCACGTCGAGCCGCGGATGCACCACGGGGCGGACGTCATGGCCGACCTGGGGGTGGGCTCGATGCAGCGCTTCCGGCAGCGGATGGTGGACGCGCTCGACGCGGCACTCGGCTGACCGCTAGCATCCACACAAACAGTCAGTCCTGCCTTTTTGTGTGGAGGTCCCGTGTCCGAGGTCGACCCGCTCACCGACTACCCCCAGGTGGTCCGGACCTCGGCTGAGGCCCCCGTCCCGCTGTCCGTGGCCGGGCCCGCGGTGCTGGACCTGGCGTCGTACGCGCAGTGGCTCAGCATCCACGTGGACTTCCGCGGGTCCGTGCCGGGCGTGGCGAGCGTCGGGGACAGCTACGGCGAGCAGGTCACCATCATGGGCATCCCGGCCGACATCACCTGGACCGTCGAGGCGGTCGAGGAGGAGGCCGACCGGGTCGCGGTGGCGCTGCACGGAGTCGGGCCGATGGAGCTCGTGCTCGCCCTGCGGGTCTCGGCCGCGTCCGCCGAGTCTGAGGCCGGCGGGGGAGGCGTGGTCGTGCGCGTCGACGCCGGGATCGGGGGAGACCCGGTCGAGGGTCCGCTCGGCGCGACGGTGGCGGCGAGCGTCGAGGAGGCGCTGAGCAGCTCGGTCGTCGCACTGGCCGCGGAGCTCGCTGCGCGTGACGGTGTCGCCACGAGTGGTGGCTCCCGCTTCCCGCAGCGCACGCTCGTCCACGAGCGCACCGGCGTCCGCCTGGACCCGCGCACCCCGGTCATCGTCGGGGTCGGCCAGGTCGTGCAGCGCGAGCCGGACCTCGACGCACCACGCGACCCCGTCGCCCTCGCCGTCGAGGCGCTGCGGCGAGCGGGTGAGGACAGCGGCGCGGGCGCCGAGGTGCTTCGCGCTGCCGACGCGGTGTACGCCGTGGCCAGTGCGTCGTGGACCTACCGCGACGCCGCTGCGCTGGTGGCCGACGCGCTCGGGGCCGAGCCCGCGGAGACCGCGATGTCGGCGCCGTACGGCGGGGACGCGGGGCAGGTGCTCGTCAACACCGCGGGGCAGGCCGTGGCCGACGGGCGGGCCGAGGTCGTGCTGGTGTGTGGGGCGGAGTCGGGCAACACGCTCGCCGCCGCCCGCAAGCGGGGCGTCGACCTGGGCTGGCCGACGCAGGACGCCGACGTCGCCCCCACGCAGGTGATCGGCAGCGACCGTGAGGCCAACAACAGCGCCGAGTCCGCCGCCGGCCTCACCGTGCCCGTCTACGCCTACGCCCTGATGGACTCCGCGCTGCGCCGCAAGGCCGGCCGGACCCCGCAGGAGCAGCGGGACCTCGTGACCGGCCTGTGGTCGCGGCTGTCGGAGGTCGCGGCGCAGAACCCCTACGCCTGGCGTCCGCAGCCCATGAGCGCCGAGGAGCTCGCGACGGTCGACGCCGGCAACCGGATGATCAGCTCGCCGTACCCCAAGCTGTTGTGCGCCAACCTGCAGGTCAACCTGTCCGCCGGCCTGGTGGTCACCAGCGTCGCCGCCGCGAGCGCGCTCGGGATCCCGCAGGACCGGTGGGTGTTCCTCCACGCGGGCGCCGCGGCGTACGACGAGTGGTTCGTCTCCGAGCGCGAGGACCTCGGCGCCTCCCCGGCGATCCGGGCGATCGGACAGGCGGCGTTCGAGCACGCCGGGGTCGGTCCCGACGAGGTCGCGCACGTCGACCTCTACTCCTGCTTCCCCGCGGCGGTCCAGATCGGGGCGGCGGAGCTCGGGCTCGACCTCGACGATCCGCAGCGACCGCTGAGTGTCACCGGTGGGCTCACCTTCGCCGGCGGGCCCGGCAACAACTACGGCACCCACGCCGTCGCGACGCTCGTGGAGCGGTTGCGCAGGGACCCTGAGGCCTACGGTCTGTCGACCTCGTTGGGCTGGTTCGTCACCAAGCACGCGTTGGGCATCTACTCCGCCCGCCCGCCCCAGCGGCCCTACCGCGCGATCAACCCGGTGCTGCTGCCCGGCCCGACGCGCCCGGCCCTCACTGCGTACGCCGGTCCGGGGGTCGTGGAGGCCGCGACCGCGGCCTACGACCGCAGCGGGAAGCCCGAGGCGGCGATCGTCTCGGTCCTGACCCCCGCGGGCGCGCGGATGCTGGTGCGCTCCGCGCAGCCCGAGGTCCTGGCCGCGGTCGCCGAGGGCGACCCGCTCGGTGCACAGGTCGAGGTCGACGACGCGACCACGCTGCGCATCATCGATGCCGGTCCACACCCGATGCCGCCCGCACCCGAGCCGACGGTCCTCACCGAGCGCCGGGACGGTGTCCTGCTCGTGACGCTGAACCGTCCACAGCGGCGCAACGCGATCGACCTGCCGACCGCCCAGCTCCTGGAGCGGATCGTCGACGCCTTCGAGGCCGACGCCGAGGCGCGGGTGATGGTGCTGGCCGGCGCCGGCGGCACGTTCAGCGCCGGCATGGACCTCAAGGCCGCCGCTGCCGGACAGTTCGCCCTCACCGACAAGCGCGGTCCGCTGGGGATCTCGGCCCTGCAGATCGCCAAGCCGGTGATCGCGGCGGTCGAGGGTCCGGCACTCGCAGGGGGGTGCGAGCTGGCGCTGGCCGCTGACCTCGTTGTCGCCGCGAGCGACTCGGTCTTCGGGATCCCCGAGCCCAAGCGTGGTCTGGTCGCGGCGGCGGGTGGCGTGCTGCGGTTGACCGAGCGACTTCCGCGCAACGTCGCGATGGAGCTCGCGTTGACGGGCAACCCGATGCCCGCGACGCGGCTGGCCGAGCTCGGCCTGGTCAACCGCCTGGCCGCACCCGGGACGGTGCTCGACGCCGCGCTCGCCCTGGCCGCGGAGATCGTGGCCAACGCGCCGCTGTCGGTGGCCGCGAGCCGGCGGATCGTCCTGGAGTCCCCGGGCTGGTCGCCGGAGGAGGCCTTCGCGCGACAGACCGAGCTCGCCGCCGCCGCGGTGACGTCGGCCGACGCGCAGGAGGGCATTGCGGCGTTCGCCGAGGGGCGCACACCGCGCTGGCAGGGTCGTTGAGCGGCGCCGTCGTCGCGGAAGAGCGCCTCAGCGGCGGGGGACCAGCACGACCACCCCGTCGCGTGCGCCCCACGTGCCGCTGACCCGGCCGCCGAGGGTGTCGGTGAGCTGACGGACGCGGTCGAGGTGCTGGTCCACGGATGCGGCGGCCGCACCGGTGGGGGTCGCCGAGGCATCGCCGGAGACCGCGATGCGGACGTGCTCCGGTCCGCCCCGCAGTGCGAGCTGGACCGGCGAGACCCGCGCAGCCCGCACGGCGAGCAGGAGGTCGTCGAGGAGCTGCTCGAACGGTCCGGCGGTGATCCCGGCCGAGGGGTCGCCCGTGAGGACCACCTCCACCTCGGTGTCGTCGGCCTCCAACGTGGCACCCCAGGCGACTGCGGCCGCCGCGGCCAGCTCGGACAGCGACACCTCGGACTCGGGCGCCACCTGGTGCGAGCGCACCTCCTTCAACACGAGCTCGAGCGCCTGCGTCGCCGCCGTGACGCGGTCGCGACCGCGCGCGGCTGTGGCGATGGCGTCGTCCGGCAGGTCGTCGCGGGTGGCGAGCTCGTCGAGCTCGAGACCGAGCGTGGTGAGCGGTGTCCGCACCTCGTGAGCGGCGCGGAGCGCGAGGTCCCGGTCGCGGTGCAGGGTCTCCTGCAGCCGGCGGGAGCTGGCAGCGAGCGCGTCGGTGAGCGCCGTGATCTCGGGGACCGAGGAGGACGGGAGCTGCAGCTGCAGACGACCGCGCCGCAGGGCGTTCGCGGCCTCGGCCAGCACGACGAGGGCGGAGGTGATCGGACGCACCACCAACGCGAACGCGACCGCGCCGAGCGTGGCGAGCGCGAGCGCGAGGAGGACGAGCGCGATCCACGCCGAACGCGTGGCCGCGTCGAGGGCGTCGTCGGTGGCCGTCAGCTCGACCGTCAGTCCGTCCCAGGTGCCCGACCCGACCAGCTGTCCCTCCGCCTCATCGACCCGCTCACCGCCCGCCGTGACCGCCCTCCCGTCGGGGAGCGTGACGCGGACGCGGTAGTCGGCGTCGGCGTACGGCGTGGGGTCGATGGGGGTCGTGGTGCCCGCACCCTGGTTCAGGGCGACGGCGATCGTCTGGGCCTCGCGGTCGAGGTCGGCCTCGAGCAGACCGCGCATGACCTGCTCGTTGGTGATGCCGCGGACGACCGCGAAGACGGCGAGGACCGTCGCGAGGATGGCGATCGCGGCCGCCGTGAGCCGTCTGGTCATCCGGTGTCCAGGCGAAAGCCGACACCGCGGACGGTGACGATCTCGGCGCGCGACCCGGCGCCCTGCAGCTTCTGGCGTAGCCGACCGATCGTCACGTCGAGGGTCTTGGTGGACCCGAACCAGTGCTCGTCCCACACCTGGGCCATGAGGTCCTCGCGGGTCACCACGCCACCTCCGGCACCGTGCAGGATGGCGAGCAGGTCGAACTCCTTGGCCGTGAGTGCCAGGTCGGCGCCGGCCACGGTGACGCGGCGGGTGTGGGTGTCGAGCTGCAGGTCGGGGGTCCCCGGGGGATGGGTGGACCCCTCCGCCGGGGCGGCGGACGCGGTCGGGCCGGCCGCAGGGACGCTCGCGGCGGTCGAGCCCACCGCGCGGGTGGCTCGACGGGCGAGGGCACGCACCCGGGCCTGCATCTCTGCCAGGCCGTAGGGCTTGGCGAGGTAGTCGTCGGCTCCGTAGTCGAGGCCGAGGACCCGGTCGAGCTCGTCGGAGCGGGCGGTGACCATGAGGATTCCGCCGTCGTAGCCGGCCTCGCGCACCTCCTGGCAGACGTCGAGACCGTCGATGTCGGGCAGCGTGAGGTCGAGCACCACGACGTCGGGGCGGTCGCGCAGGATCGCGTCGGCACCCTCGCGCCCGGTCGCGTAGTGCGAGACGTCGTAGCCCTCGCGTTGCAGCACGCGCTGCAGGGCCTGGGCGACGTCCTCGTTGTCCTCGATCATCAGCACCGTAACCACCTGCCCCACCCTAGGTGGCGCGCGCCGTCTGGGGCGGCTTCACAGGTCGCCATCGGCGGGTCCGCTCTCGACGGCGATGCCAGGAGCGATCGGCCGGCCGGCGGTGTCGCGCAGCGTCGAGGCGGGGGCCCATCGCAGGGTGCCGGGCTCGGTGGCGGTGCGCAGCTGGTTGTCGGAGAAGGCGCCGATCGTCACGCGGAGGACCGTCACGGGCACCCCGCCCACCGTCCCGGGGAGGGCGCGCAGCGTCATGGGGACGGCACCGATGCTGGAGTTGGGGTTGATGATCTGCTGCTCGAAGGCGAGCTGGCCGATCCCGGGGATCGTGAGCCAGTCGCTGCCCGGGACAGGGCCACCCGGGGACCGTCCGCTGCGCAGGGTGCCGGTGACCTGCACCGCAGCACCGCCCCACGCCGCCCGGACCGAGGTGAGGTCAGCTCGGGCCGAGAGCGTGAAGTCGTAGGTGTCGCCGGCGTCGAGCACACCGCGGGTCCCGCCGATCGTGGCTTGGACGTCGAGCGCGGCGATCGGCGGGTTGTCGACGTCGACGGTGATGACGTCGGAGGTCGTGCCGACGGCAGGAGGAGTCTCGGCGCGCAGCTCGTAGCTGCCGTTCGGCAGGTCGCGGGTGTCCCAGGAGCAGGAGTACGGCGCGGAGGAGTCGGTGCAGATCTCGATCCACGTGCCCGTCCCGGCGCGCCGGTAGTTGAGCCGGACCCAGCTGACGCTGCCGAGGAGGCCGGCATTGGCCGAGACGGTGGGCTCGAGGACACCGCTGACGGTGTCACTGTCGCGGGGTGAGGTGATCGCCAACGCGGCCAAGATGGAGACGCGTGCGGTGGCCGAGTCGGAGTTGGTGTTGCCGGCCCGGTCGGTCGCGGTGACCCGGACCTCGTAGTTGGCGCCGCCGTTGAGCGCGGTCGTGTCCAGCACGCAGCTCCACGGGGCGCTCGTGGTGGTGCACACCTCCTGCCAGCCGCTCGCGGGGATACCGAACAGGCCGAGCCGGCGGTAGTCGATACGCACCGAGGCGACGCCGGAGTGGGCGTCGGCGACGTTCGGCGCAACCGTGACCGCGGCCGTCAGGGTGCCGGGGAGGGAGAGGGAGACCGTCGGGTTGGTGCCGTCGACGAGCACGCGGGTCTGGTCCTGGGCGGTGGTCGCCGAGGTGCCGCTGCCGAAGACGGTCTGCACACGGACGTCGGCGAACCGGGTGGTGGTGCCGGCGCTCCAGCTGCAGGTCGGGGTGGCGCCGGTCCTGCCGGTGCAGACGTTGGTCCAGGTGCCGCCCTCGTTGCGGACGGCGAAGGCGCTGGTCATGGTGCGACCTGCCGCGCCGCTGACGGTCGCGGCGAGGTCGACCGCGCCCCGGACCGCGTCGGGCAGGGGGGTGATCACCACGGTGCCGGCGTTGGCGACGCGGGTCGTCACCGTTGCCGAGGTGGTGCTCAGCAGGGCGGAGTCGGTCGCGATGGCGCGCAGCTGCGCGTCGCCGTCGGCCACCGTGGTGGTGTCCCAGGAGCACCCCCAGGGAGCGGCGGTACGCACGCACACGTCGGTCCAGGCGCCGCCGTCGCGCTGGCGCTGCACGACGACGCGGGTGACCACGCCACTCACGTCGGCAGCGGTGACCGCGATGGTCGCCGTACCGCTGACGGTCGCCGGGACGCTGAGGCTCACTGTCGGCGGGGTCAGGTCGGGGGCCGCATTGATGGTGACCTGCGACTGGGTCCCGGAGACGTAGGTCGCGCCCGAGAAGTACGCCGTGACGGCGGTGACGCTCAACACCAGGGCCAGCACGACGAGCAGCCGCCGCGGCGGACGGCCCCCGCCCACGCGGGGCAGGAGGACGGTGCGGCGGCGGCTGGACACGAGAGGGACCTTCCGGAAGTCGGCGATAGGGGCAGATTAGGCGGCGAGCGTCTGGTCGCCGCGGGTGGTGGCGACGACCGGGACGGCGGGAGCCGGGGTCCGGCGGACGTTGCGGACGAGCTCGGCGAGCGCCATCAGCGCGATGATGGCGGCGGGGATGCCGATGAGGACCATGCGGGTGGTGCGGTCGGCCAGGGCGAGGAAGAGGTAGCCGACGTAGGGGACGCCGGCGACGACGCGGGGCTGCTCGAGGTCGGCGAGCTGGAAGGTCCAGGGGTCGACCTGGGGGTTGGCGTCGCCCTGGGTGCGGATCTCGCCGTTGTCGATGGAGACGATGCGGTGGGTGACGAGGTGGGTGATGCCGGTCTCGGCCGGGGGGACGTAGGTGATGACGTCGCCGACTTCGAGTTCGTCGGTGGGGACGACCTCGGCGAAGACGACCGAGCCGGTGTCGTAGGTGCCGGTCATGGAGCCGGAGGTGATGACGTAGCGCTGGTAGCCCATGAGGGCGGGGGCGAGGAAGCCGACGGCGAGGGCGACGACCAGGAACATCGCGGTGTTGACCGCGAACCCGGCGACGCGCGAGGCGTCACTGGTGCTGCGGCGGTGGGTGCTGTTCCTCATCGGTGCTCCTGAGCGAGGTGGGGGCCGGGGCGGCTCGGTGAGGACAACTCTGCTCGGAGCGACACCACGCGATCCCCACGGCAGCTCCACAGCACCTCCACAACTCGGTAACAGTCCCCGACCGGCGTGTGCGGCACTAGGGTGACGGCCGTGACGGACTCGCTCGCGCGGCTGGCCGGGGCCTTCGGACCGGACTTCACCTGGGGCGTGTCCACCGCGTCGTACCAGATCGAGGGCGCGGTGGCCGAGGACGGACGGACCCCGTCGGTGTGGGACACCTTCTGCCAGCGACCCGGTGCGGTGCTCGGCGGCGACACCGGTGAGGTCGCGTGCGACCACTACCACCGCTACGCCGAGGACGTCGCGCTGATGGCCGGGCTCGGGGTCGACGCCTACCGGTTCTCCTTCGCGTGGCCGCGGATCGTCCCGCACGGCGGTCGCGTCGAGCCCCGTGGCCTGGACTTCTACGACCGCCTGGTCGACGCCCTGCTGGCCGCCGGCATCGAGCCGGTGCCGACGCTCTTCCACTGGGACACCCCGCAGTGGGTCGACGACCTCGGCGGCTGGTGGGAGCGGTCGACCGCCGACCGCTTCGCCGACTACGTCGCCGTCGTCGCCGACCGGTTCGCCGACCGGATCTCGCGGTGGATCACCCTCAACGAGCCGGCGATGGTGACCATGCTCGGCCACGGGCTGGGCACCCACGCGCCGGGGGAGGCCCGCGGCTTCGACGCCCTCACCACGGCCCACGTCCAGCTGCTCGCCCACGGCCGCGCCGTGCAGGCGCTGCGGGCCGCCGGCGTCGGCAGCATCGGCGTCGCCAACAACCACACGCCCGTCTGGCGCGCCGACGACTCCGAGGCGGTGCGCGAAGCCGCGGAGATCTACGACGCCGTGCACAACCGGCTCTTCGCCGACCCGCTGCTGCTCGGGACCTGTCCGCTCGGCGTGATCCCCGACGACGACCTCGCCGTCATCGCGCAGCCGCTCGACTGGTACGGCGTCAACTACTACAACCCGACGCTGATCGGTCCGCCGGCTGACGACCTGCCCTTCTCCCTGCTCGACATCGAGGGCTACGCACGCAACGACTTCGGCTGGCCGCTGGTGCCCGCGGGGCTCACCGAGCTGTTGGTCGGCATGCAGGAGCGGTACGGCGACGCGCTGCCACCGATCATGATCACCGAGAACGGCGGCTCGTTCGGCGAGGAGCCCGACGCGTCGGGGCGGGTCCCCGACCAGCGACGCATCGACCAGCTCGCCACCCACCTCGTCGCGCTGCGTGCCGCGCAGGACGCGGGGGTGGACGTGCGCGGCTACTTCCACTGGTCGCTGCTCGACAACTTCGAGTGGGCCGAGGGCTACCGCCAGCGTTTCGGTCTGGTCCACGTCGACTACGCCACGCAACGACGTACGCCCAAGGACTCCTACCACTGGTATCGCGAGCTGATCGGGACCCACCGATGACCACCCCGACGACCGGCACGACCAGTCCGGCGACGCGGGTGCCGGCCGGCTGGGTCGCCGTCCTCACCCTCGCCAACATCGCGACCTTCGTGGCGTTCTTCGGCCCGCTGCAGGTGTTGCTCCCGCTACGGGCCGAGGAGCTCTCGCCGACCGGCAAGGAGGCCACCCTCGCGCTGGTGACCGGGGTGGGCGCGGCGGTCTCGATGGTCGCGAACCCGTTGTTCGGAGCGCTGTCGGACCGCACGCGCAGCCGCTTCGGGCGACGCGTGCCGTGGGTCGCCGGTGGCGCGCTCGGCGGAGCGTTCGGTCTGACCCTCCTGGCACTCGTGCCGGGTACGGCTGGGTTGGTGCTGTCGTGGTGCGTGGTGCAGGCGTCGGTCAACGCGGCACTCGCCGGGATCATGGCGGCGATCCCGGACGTCGTCCCGGTCGAGCAGCGCGCGGTCGTGGGCGGGTTCGTGAACCTCGGCCAGACGCTCGGCGTCCTCATCGGTGTCGGGCTCGCGCTGGCCGTCGGCGGGATCCGTGGCGGGTTCGTCGCCTGCGCGGTGTTCCTGCTGATCGCGGTGGTGCCCTACCTGCGCAACAGCCGGGACACGCCGTACGCCGTCGCCCCCGACTGGGTGGGTTGGGCGCGGTTCCTGCGGGGGTTCTGGGTGTCGCCCCGTGCGCACCCCGACTTCGCGCTCGCGTGGGCGACGAAGTTCCTCGTTCACCTCGGCAACGCGATCGTCACCCTCTATCTCCTCTACTACCTCTCCGACGAGGTCGGGCTGGAGGACGCGGAGTCACGGCTGTTCGTCGCCATCGGGCTCTACTCGGTCATCGTCGCGATCTCCGCGATCGTCGCCGGCCGTTGGTCCGACCGGGTGCAGCGCCGCCGGGTCTTCGCGGTCGGTGCCGGCTTCGTGATCGCCGCGGCGTCCCTCACGCTGGCCGCGTGGCCGACCTGGACCGGCACCCTCGTCGCCGCCTCGCTGCTCGGCGTCGGCTTCGGGGCGTTCGTCGCGGTGGACCTGGCGATCGTCACCGAGGTGCTGCCCGACCCCGACGCCCGCGGCAAGGACCTCGGGGTCGTCAACATCGCCAACGCGTTGCCGCAGGTGCTGGCGCCGGTCATCGCCGCGCCGCTGGTGACGCAGGCCGGCTATCCGACGCTCTACACCGTCGCCGCCGTCATCGGGCTCATCGGTTCGACCGCGGTGTGGCGCATCCGCTCCGTGCCGTGAGCCGGAGCGCTGCCTCATGGAGCGCGGGCCACTCGGTCATCGTCGTCCCCGTCCCGCTCGCGCCCGTGGAGGAGTTCGTGCGTGCCCGCACCGCGTACTACGACGCCAGCTTCGTGTCGGCCGACCCCGACTTCGCGCAGGCGCACGTGACCGTGCTCGGACCCTGGGTCCCGCGACCGACGGCCGCCGACCTCTCCCGGGTCGCGGAGGTGCTCGGCGAGATCGAGCCGTTCGAGCTCGAGCTGGGTGTGGTCGCGGAGTTCCCCGACGGTGTCATCCATCTGCGTGCGGAGCCGGCGCCGCTCCTGCGCGAGCTGACCGCGGCACTGCACCGTGCGTTCCCCGACCACCCGCCCTACGGCGGACAGTTCGGTGACGACCTCACGCCGCACCTGACGCTGGACCGGCGTGCGCCCGGGATCACCCCGGAGTCCGTCGGCGCGGACCTGGGCGACGTGCTCCCCCTGCGCCACCCGGTCACCCACCTCGACCTGCAATGGTGGGCCAACGACGACTGCCGGGTCCTGCACCGGTGGCAGCTGGAGGGGGTACGCCGATGAGGGTTCTGGTCACCGGTGGGGTCAGGTCCGGGAAGTCGCACCACGCCGAGGGACTGGTGGCGGACCGGGTCGCGGTCGCCTATGTCGCCCCCGGTCCGGCCCCGACGGCCGACGACGCCGACTGGACCGCCCGGGTGGCGGCACACCGGGCGCGACGCCCGGCGTCCTGGACCACCCACGAGACCGCCGACCTGGCCGGCGTCCTGGATGCCGCGCCCGGCCCCGTGCTCATCGACTGCCTCGGCACCTGGGTGACCGCGCTCGTCGACGACGCGGACTTGTGGGAGGCGCCGACCGAGAAGGTCGAGGTGCACGTCCACACCGCGCTCGATCGGCTCGTCAGGGCGCTGCGCGAGCGTGACGACGTCGTCGTCGTCACCAACGAGGTCGGGTGGGGCGTGGTCCCGTCCCACCGCTCGGGGCGGGTGTTCCGCGACGCGCTCGGCACCGTGAACCGGGTCGTCGCCGCCGTCTGCGACGAGGTGCACCTGGTCGTCGCGGGGCGCGTGTTGGTGCTCTGAGTCGTTCGTCGGCAGATGTTGCCGAGTTGTGGAGGAGCTGTGGACTCGATGTGGACCTGACGTGGGGATCTCGTGGTGTCGAGGCGAGCAGAGTTGTCCTCATCAACAAGCCGCACCCGGCGGCCCACGAAAACCCCTCAGGAGCACCCGATGTCGAACACCCGCCGCAAGGTCCTCGTCCCCCTCGCCACCCTGCTCGCCGCCGGCGCCGTGGCCATCGGCTCGGGTGCGACCTTCACCTCCACCACCGCCTCGACCACCTCGGTCGCCTCCGGCCACGTCGAGCACACGCTGGACAACACCACGCTCGACCTCACCAACATCAAGCCCGGCGACGTCATCACCGGCTCGGTCAAGCTCACCAACACCGGCACCCTGCCCGCCACCGTGACCCTGCGCGAGAGCGCCTCGACCAACACCTTCACCAAGGACGCGCTCACCCTCGAGCTCACCCAGGCCGGCAACGCCACCCCGCTGTACTCCGGCAACTTCGGCGACCTGGCCGACACCGCGGTCCTGCCCCTGGGCGCGGTCGACGTGGCCGGCTCGACCACCGTGACCTGGAAGGTCACCTTCGCCGCCGACGCCGGCAACGTGAACGAGAAGAAGGCCGCCACCGCCAGCTACACCTGGATCTCCACCCAGAACCCCGGCGTGGCCCTGCCCTTCGGCGCCACCGTCGGCCTGCCGAACCTGGGCGACTGACGCCCTGAGCACCACCTGCCGCCGGGGGTCCGCCCCGACCTGAGTCGGGGCGGACCAGACGGCACGTTCGGCGCAGTTCAGCCCAGTTCAGGGCAGTCCGGCCAGCACCACCAGCACGACCAGCAGCACCGTGAGCACGATCTCGATGGCGGCGCCGAAGACGTCCCCGGTCACGCCGCCGAACCGCCGGCGCACACGCGCGAGCAGCAGCCCGGCCGCCACCAGTGACATCGCCACCGCGACCACCCCGTGCCACCAGGGGAGACCGAGAGCGCCGAGAGCCCCGGTCAACACCCCCAGCAGCGCGAGCCACAGCACCGCCGCCCGGAGCGCCGAGACGCTCCCGGCGAAGCCGACGCCCAGCCCGTCGGGACGCGCCGCCGGCAGCACCGGCAGGCAGCACAGTGCCAGTGCACCGCGGGAGACGCACACCGCGATCCCCGCCACCACCGCCCCCTCGGTCGTCACCAGCAGGGGAGCGAGCGCAGCGATCTGGAGCCCGAGCACCAGCACCAGCGCGACCACGCCGGCCGGGCCCGCCGTCCCTCCCCGCATCACCGCGAGCGAGCACTCCGGGTCGTAGGAGGCGCTCAGCCCGTCGACGGTGTCGCTGAGACCGTCCAGGTGCAGGATGCGCGTCCCCAGCGCGAGGACGCCCACCGCGACCACGGCGACGACGTACGCCGGCGCGCCCAGCCAGGCTCCCAGCAGACCCACCCCCAGGACCGCCAGCCCCAGCGGGACCACCGCGAGCGGCGCGAGCAGTGCGGTGACGCGGAAGGTGCGAGCGTCGACCGCCCGCGGCGCCGGGACCCGCAGCACGGTCAGCGTCCCGACGGCCAGGCGCAGGGCGTCCACGCCGATCAGGCGTCCGGCGGCAGCAGGTCGCTGAGCAGCGCCACCTCACGCAACAACGCGATCGCGCTGCGCACCAACGGCACCGCGGCCACCGCGCCGCTGCCCTCGCCCAGGCGCATCCCAAGGTCGAGCAGGGGCTCGAGCCCGAGCGACTTCAGCGCCGGCAGGTGCGCGGGCTCGGGGGACAGGTGGCCGGCGAGGAACCATGGGGCGCACCCCGGCGACAGGTGCTCGGCGGCGAGGGCGCACGCCGTGCTGATCACGCCGTCGAGCAGCACCGGCACCCGATGTGCCGCCGCCTCCTGCACGAAGCCGACGGTCGCGGCGAGGTCGGCACTGCCCAGGGCGGCGAGGACGTCGCGCGGGGAGTCCGCCCGGTCGCCGAGCCGGGCGATCGCGGTCTCGATGACCGACTGCTTGTGGGCGAGGCCCGCCTCATCGACACCGGTGCCGCGCCCCACGACCGTCTCGACGGGCAGACCGCACAACACCGCGACCAGGGCCGCGGCGGGCGTCGTGTTGCCGATCCCCATGTCGCCACTGATCAGCAGGTCGGCGCCCGCGGCGATCTCCTCGCGGGCGACCGCGCGCCCGGCGGCCAGCGACTGCTCGAGCTCGTCGAGGGTGAGCGCATCCTCGAGGTGCGACGGGGCACAGGAACGGCGGACCTTGTGAGCCTGGAGCGCGGCGCGCACCTCGTCGTCCAGGTCGGCGAAGTCGTCGTCGACCCCGATGTCGAGGACGCGTACGGCGACGTCGTGGGCCCGGGCGAGCGCCGAGACCCCGGCGCGACCGGCGAGGAAGGTGCGCACCATCGCGCCGGTGATCGCCGGCGGGTACGCCGAGACCCCATGGGCGGCCACGCCGTGGTCGCCGGCGAAGATCACCAGCCGGGGGTCGGCGAGGGGCCGCGGCGGGACGACGCCCTGGAGCGTCGCCATCCGCACGCCGAGCTCACCGAGGCGCCCGAGCGCTCTGGGCGGAGTGGCGAGGGCGGCGAGCCGTGACTCGGCCTCCGCTCGCACCTCGGCCGAGGGCGAGACGCTCACTGCTGGCGGTCGCTGCGGACGATGTTGAGGATCGCCAGGCCGAGCCCGCCCCACAGGACGAGCATGGAGACGACCATCATCACGATCGCGGTGGTGCTCATCGGGAGACCTCTTCCTCGGGTGTGTCGGTAGGTGGGCCGTCGAGAGGCACGCGGGAGCTCCAGGGGAGCTGTGCCAGGACGATGGCGACGACGACGACGAGGCCGGCGGTGCCCCACCCGAAGGTGTTGATCAGCCAGGTCGGGAGGTCGCCGTAGGGCTTGTCGAGCACGAGCAAGAGCTCGTCGACGAGCACATAGACAAGCGCCAACGGGATGACCACCGCGATCAACGCCGACCACCAGCTGCCCAGGGGCACCGATCCGGTGGCGTTGAGGTGGCCGCGCAGGTCGGTCAGCGCGCGCATCTTCCAGGCGACGACGAGCATGCTGATGACCGCGACCAGCAAGATGCCGAACCGGTTGATGAAGTGGTCCATCGCGTCGAGGATCGGCAGGCCGGTCGTGGTGCCGAAGAGCAGGGCACTGATGACCGCGACGGGGATGCCGACGGCCAGCGCGGCGCTGGTGCGGCTGAGGTCGAGCTTGTCGCGCACCGCGGAGATCACGACCTCGATCACGCTCACCAGCGAGGTGAGCCCGGCGAGGACCAGCGAGCCGAAGAAGAGCACGCCGATCAGAGCGCCGGCCGGCGCCTCGGAGATGATCGCCGGGAAGGCGATGAACGCCAGTCCGATGCCGTTGCTGGCCACCTCGTCGATCGCGACGCCGTTGGCCTGGGCCATGAACCCGAGCGCCGCGAAGACACCGATGCCGGCGAGCAGCTCGAAGGAGGAGTTGGCGGTGCCGACGACGAGCCCGGACCCGGTCATGTCGGTCTTGCGGCCGACGTACGACGCGTAGGTGATCATGATGCCGAAGCCGACCGAGAGCGAGAAGAAGATCTGGCCGATGGCCGCCCCCCACACGGCTGCGTCGGTGAGCGCGCTCCAGTCCGGCGTGAAGAACGCGTCGAGCCCGGCGGCCGCACCGGGCAGGAAGAGCGCCTGGACGACGAGCGCGACGAACGCGAGCGCGAGCACCGGGATGAACACGAGCGCCGTGCGCCCGATGCCCTTCTGGACCCCGGCGACCATGATCGCGACGACGACCAGCCAGACGAGGACGACCGGCCACAGCACGCCGGGCACGAAGTCGAAGCCGAAGCCGGTCGTCGACTCGAGGAAGTCCTGGAAGAAGAACGCGTTCGGGTCGTCGCCCCAGGCGTTGTCCAGCGAGAAGAACGCGTAGCGGATGGCGTAGGCGATGATCGCGGCGTAGTAGATCGCGATGACCGCGCAGATGCCGACCTGCCACCATCCGAGCGTCTCCGCGCCCCGGCCGGACATCCGCCGGAACGACAGCGGTGCGGAGCCCCGGTACTTGTGCCCGATCGCGTAGTCGAGCATGAGGAACGGCAGCCCGGCCGCAAGCAGTGCGACCAGGTAGGGGATGAGGAACGCGCCGCCGCCGTTGTCGTAGGCGACGTACGGGAAGCGCCAGATGTTGCCCAGCCCGACGGCTGAGCCGATGGCGGCGAAGATGAAGACCCGGCGGTGTGCGAAGGCGCCCCGGGAGGCCTCGACTGGCTGCTCGGCGGACATGGCAGAGCATGTTACGCCCGCCGACGCCGGAGCCGCCGACTGTGTCAACCAGCCTCGACCAGGCGACGACCGTCGAGCGAGGCGACGTCGATCGCCAGCACCAGCGGGCGCAGCCCGTCCGGCCACGGGTCCGTGGGCGCACTGGCGGGACCGGCGTCCCAGTCGATGCTGGCGCGACCGCGGACCAGCACGCTCCAGCCGATCCGGTGATCCTCGTCGAGTGCGTCCACCTCGAACGCCACGGGCTGGTCGTCACACTCGCGCGCGATGGTGGAGTAGGCCGTCGTCCGGACCAGGACGCGTCCGTCGCGCCAGACGTGGTTGACGGGGATCGCGGTCAGCCCGGCGGAGCCGTTCCAGACGAGCCGACCGACCGGCACGGAGGCCAGCAGCTCCACGGCGGTCGCGGTGTCGAGGTCGACCAGGTGGCGGGCGGGGGACATGAGCGCGCTCCTCTCGTCGGGGAGCTCCATCGTCGCCGGGGTGGTCGTGACGCGCCAGGGCAGGAGGTGAGTGCGCGGCGGGACCTTGGTCCTTAGCCTCCCCACCCGCGGCCTGACAGACTTCCCCCGACAGGGGAGGCGGGATGGAGACGGTGCGCAGGTTGGCCGCGGTGACGTGGGCTGCCGTGTGTGCCGGCGCCTTCCTCGTCGCGATGCTGCTCGCCACGATCGAGTCGACCCGCGACGAGGGCACGGCTCGCGACACTGTCTTCCGCGCCCTCGGCGACGAGCTGTGGCTCTGGCTGCTCGTCTTCGGGCCGCTCGCCATGGTCGGGATCGCGGTCGGGCGGTGGCTCGCGCGTCGGCTCACGCGGGCCCGCGGGGCAGTCGACGTGGCCGGGCCACCGATCGGCCTGGTGCTGATGACGGTCCTCGTCATCCTCGCCATCCGCGTGCTCAGCCGGCTCTAGCCCTGCGCCAGCGCCAGCGTGTCCAGGTCGCGGATCGCGGCGCAGGTCCGCGCGAGCATGGTGGCGAACATCCGGTCGCCGCGGTCCGTGCGGGCTCCGAACGCGCACCCGAACACCTCCACGAGCAACCCCGTGAGGACCGCGAAGCGGTAGTCGTCCCAGCACTCCTCGAGACCCTGCGCCACGCCGTACGACGTCAGCCGCGCGTGGTAGGCCGCGACCACGTCCCGCTCGCAGGCCCGACGATCCTCGATCGGCAGACCGGTGGTCACGAGAAACGCGAGGTCGCGGGCGGGCAGGCCGAGGTTGACGGTCTGCCAGTCGAGCGCGACCGACGTGCCGTCGGGGAGGAAGAGCAGGTTGTCGAGGCGGTAGTCACCGTGGGTCACGGCGAACCGCTCCGGGCGGGCGAGGAGGAACCCGGGCAGCAGCGAGGAGGCCTCCCGCAGCGTCGCCGCGTCCTCGTCGCTGACGAGTGCGCCGATGCCGGTCTCCGGGTGCAGGAAGGTGTCGACGGCGGGCGGCAGGAACTCGCCCATCAGTGCCGCGTCGTCCGGGCCGGACACGGCGTACCCGTCGATCTCCGCCAGCGTCGGGTCGCACCAGCGCGGGCCGTGCAGACCGGCGAGGTTCTCGGCGGCGGCGATCGCCTCCGCGGGCGTGCAGCCGGCGAGCTGGTCGCCGACCCGACCGCCGGCGACGTCCTCGAGCAGCAGCGCGAACCGCCCCTCGTCGTCGACCTCCGTGGCGTGATGGCAGCCCGGCACCCGGATGTCGAGGGTCGGCGCGACCTCGGCGTAGAAGCGCACCTCGCCGCGGTAGGTGCCCGCGACCATCGCGCGGGAGGCGGGGTCCTCGGCGGGAAGCTTGGCCAGGACGGTCGCGGGGACGCGCCCGCCGATCTCGGGACCGTCGAGATGGAGGCGGAAGCACGAGCCCATCTGGCCGGTGCCGATCCTGGTGGCGTCCACCGTGTCGACCCGGGTGTCGAGCGCGGCCGAGAGCCACTGTGGGGTGAGGTCGTCGACGCCCGCCGGGGGCGTGCTCATGCCGGCCTCCCGCGTGCCCAGCCCGGGTTGGTCGGCAGCCCGGCCAGGTCGTCGTGCGGGCGGATCGCACGCCAGGCCTCGAGCACCGGCGCGAGCTCGGTCGGCGTCGCCCCGTGCAGCACGACGCTGTCGGCACCCGCGGCGAGCTGGTCGGCGATCCGGCGCGCGCACTGCTCGGCGCTGCCCGTGGCGGACGCCGCGAGCCACTGTGCGGGGAGGACCTCGTCGCGCAGGTAGGTCAGCTCCTCGGTGGTCCCGACCTGGTCGAAGGCGCCGGAGTAGCCCTGCACGAGCGGGTCCTGGCGGAACCGCTCCAGGACCGCGAGGTCCCACCCGTTGGCGCGGACGATCACCTCGCCGTACCCCTGCAGGTAGGTGGCCAGCCGTCCGACGAGCTTGCGCAGGCGCAGCTCCTCGTCGATCGAGTCCTCGACCGTCGCGAGCACCGACCAGATGCGCACACCGGCCGGGTCGCGACCGGCGTCGGCGGCACCGGCACGGATCGTGGCGACCGCGCGCGCCAGCGTCTCGTCGGTGAGGAAGGTGTGGAGCACGACGCCGTCGGCGTGGGCGCCGGCGAAGCGCAGCGTCCGCGGGCCGATGGCAGTGAGCAGCACCGGGATGTCCTCGTCGAAGGCCGCGTCCTGGTGCAGGAACGGGAAGCTGCCTGCCGGACCTTCGTGGCCGAGCACCATCTCGCCGTGCCAGAGCCGCCGGTAGAGCCCGACGGCGTCGGCGATCTGGGCCGAGGTGATCGGGGGCATCCCCATCACCTCGAAGAGCCGGTCGAACCCGCGCCCGAGGCCGAACGCGTAGCGACCGCCCGACATCCGGTGTGCCGTGGTCGCCATGGTGGCGGTGACGATCGGGTGCCGAGTCGTGTGGTTGGTCGCCGCGGTGCCGATGCCGATGCGGGTCGAGGCCGCGACGGCCGCGCCCACCAGCACGGCGGCGTCCTTGAGGTTGAACCGCTCGGAGAGGAAGACCGATCCGACGCCCAGCTCCTCGGCCAGCCGCACCTCGTCGATCAGGTCGGCCGGGGTCTCGGAGTGTCCCGCCAGCCCGTAGCAGCCCAGCTCGGGGAACGCCTGCCCCTCGCGGGGCATCACCACGTGAGGACCGCCTTGACCGTCGCCCCCGACGACACGTCGGCGACGGCCTCGTTGATGGCGCTGAAGGGGTACGTCGTGACCAGCGGGTCGACGTCGAAGCGGCCCTCGGCACGCATCTGCAGCAGCGCGGGGACCATCGTCTGCGGGTCCGACTCGCCCTCGATGGTCGACAGGAGCGTCTTGCCGCCGTGGAGCAGGTCGGTCGCGCTGATCTGGTAGTCCTCGAAGGTCAGGCCCAGCGCCGCGAGCTTGCCCTGGGGACGCAGGGCCGCCATCGCCTGGGACACCACCGCCGGGATCGCGGTCGTGTCGATGCCGTAACGCGCTCCGCCGCCGGTGACCTCCTTGAGCCGGTCGAGGAGCGTCGTGCCCGGCTCGTCGCCGAAGTCCGCGGGGTTGAGGCCGACCGCACCGTAGCGCTCGGCCGCCTCGAGCCGGCTCGGGAGCAGGTCGACCGCCACCATCGTGGCGAGGCCGCGGGCCGCGCCGGCGGCGAGCGCCGCCAGCCCGACGGCGCCGACGCCGAACACCGCCAGGCTGTCGTCCGGGCCGGCGTCGAAGACGTTGATGACGGTGCCGGCGCCGGTCTGGTAGCCGCAGCCGAACGGTGCGGCGTGGACGAGGTCGACGCCCTTGTCGACCACGACGCAGTTGTCGGCGTACGCGATGGCGTGCTGGGCGAAGCTCGACTGGCCGAAGAACGAGCCGATCACCGGGGTGTCGCCGTCGCGGTAGGTGACGCTGCCGTCGAGGCGCATGCCCATGTAGTTGAGGGCGACGCTCTGCTCGCAGTAGCCGACGTCGCCGGCCTTGCACGGCGCGCAGCTGCGGCACGAGCGGAAGCTGAGGACGACGTGGTCGCCCACGGTGATGCCCTCCACGGCCGGCCCGACGGCCTCGACGACCCCGGCGCCCTCGTGGCCGAGGACGGCCGGCAGCATCTCGGGCGGGTAGCTCGCGGCGATGGTGAGGTCGGTGTGGCACAACCCCGAGGCCACGATGCGCACGAGCACCTCGTCGTCGCGCAGGTCGTCGACCTCGAGCTCGCGGATCTCGAACGGCGCTCCCGGCGCGGGGACGACCGCAGCGGTGGTCCGCACGTCAGCTCGCCATGAACAAGATCGCGTCCCGGTCGTACTCCCGACCGGGGTGCTCGGCGGACAGATGCGCCTGGGCGTTGGCGACCAGCTCGTCCTCGTCGGTGCCGGTGATGTATTCACCGCAGGGGCAGTTGAGACGGGTCTTCATGGGAGCTCCTCTGCTCGTCAGGTGGCCGGTGCGGGTGGGAGGAGGGCGGTGGCCACGGAGCCGCCGTCGACGATCAGGTCGGTGCCGGTGATGTAAGCAGCCTCGGGGCCGAGCAGGAAGGCCGCGGCGGACGCGACCTCCTCGACGGTGCCGACCCGCGGGAGGGGAGCGGCGTCGAGCAGCATCCGCATGCCGGCGCCGTGGGGGCTGGCGAGCTCCTCGCGACCCATCGCGGTGTCGATCACCCCGGGGCTGATCGTGTTGATGCGTACGCCGCGGGCGCCCCACGGGCCCGCCGCCGCACGCACCCGCAGCTGGACGGCGCGCTTGGCCCGCATGTAGGCCAGGGACGGGTTGTCGGCGAGCGCCTCGGCGGAGAGCTCCGGATGGGCGCCCAGCTCCTCGAACGGCAGGTGCGCCCACGCGCCCTCGACCTCGGGCGCGACGGGGCCGAGGTAGTGCCCGGCGATGCTGGAGATGACCAGCGCCGCGCCACCGGGCGCGAGCACGTCGGCGAACACCTCGACGACGCGGACCACGCCGAGCAGGTCGACCTCGACGATGCGGGCCGGTGTCGCCTGGACGGGACCGAGCCCGGCAGCCACGAGGAGCGCCGTGACGGTCCCAGCCTCGGCACAGGTGGCGCGGAAGGCGGCGAGCTGATCGGGGTCGGTGACGTCGAGCGGGACCTCGGTCGCCGTGCCGCCGGCCGCCCGCACGGCCTCGACCGTGACGGCGCGGTTGGCCGCCCGGGGATCGCCGACGACGACGGTGTGGGTGGCGGCGAACCGGACGGCCACGGCGGTGGCCATGTCGCCGGCGCCGGCGAGCGCGAGGACCGGGGTCATCGGGTGCTCAGACGGGGGTGATCGGCAGGGAGCGACGCGGCTCGAAGGTGAAGCTGGCGCCGGCGCTGAACCGGGTCACCTGCACCTCGCGGGCTTCGGGCGCGGGCTCGTCGCGACGGACGACCCGGGCGGTCCAGCCGTCGGCAGGCCCCGACATCTCCACGTCGAGGTGCGGGTCGATCGCACGCACGATCGCCTGCAGGGCGGCGGGGTTCTCCGCGTCGACCAGGACGATCCAGGCGTCCTCGTCCTCGTGGGCGAGCGACGGCCGCACGCTGACCGTGTCGGCGTCGACGTCGGCCTCGACGTAGGCCGCCGGGTTGAGCAGCGGGTGCAGCTCGAGGGTGCGCAGGGCACCCTTCTCGTCGGCCGGCAGGTCCAGGGCGCGGTGGATCCGCTCGGCCGCGATGCCGGCCAGGCCGACCAGGCAGGAGCGGGCGATCTGGCGGGTCTGGTGCTCGTCGGCGGCACGCTGACGCACGGCGTGGGTGTAGGACAGTGCGAGCAGGTGCATCTGCACGCAGACCTCGTCGGCCATCCGCACGAGCGCCGAGTGGGAGAACGCGCCGAAGTCGAGGTCGTCGAGCACCGGTCCGCTGTAGTCGGCCAGGCCGTCGTCGTGCGGGTCGATCGGGTCGAGCTCGATGCTCGCCGCGTGCTTGGTGATCACGTGGTGGTAGGGCGGCAGGTGGTCGAGCGGCTCGTTGGCCTCGTCGATGACGATCGTCCAGGCGCAGTGCGGTGCGCGGTCGGCCGGCACCCGCGGCGGCCGGTGGATCGGCCGGAACCGCGCCTTGGGATTCGTCGCGGCGGCCGTGGCGTCGAAGGTGGGGTCCTCGATGTCGTGGCACATCACCGTGACGTAGTCGTCACCCATCGGCTCCACGTCGAGCAGTGCGCCGCAGTGGTCGAGGTGGAACTCCGCGTGCGTCGGGCTGTGGATGGTGTAGCGGAAGTCCATGAACTGAGGCGGCGCACCGATGTCGAGCTGCAGGCCCTTGACGAGCGTGGTGACGTCGTCGCCCTCGAAGCCGAGCGCGCGCTGCATCCGCGGGGCATAGATGGGGGACGCCCCGGCCCACTCCTCGATGGCGATGTCGCCCATCGCGTCGCGACCGAAGGCGGAGATGCACCACGCCATGCCGGAGCGGTCGATGAGCTGCCCGATCAGCAGCAGCTCGGGCACGAGCGTGGCGAGCTGGTCGCGGGTGAGCGCGCGGAAACGACTGGGCACGTCGGGCCTTTCGCTGACGAGAACGTGTTCTAGATTACATCCTCTCGCGGGGCCGTGGGGCGTTGTCAACGCTGTTGACGAGATGCGCAGTCACCCCTACCGTCGCGCCATGCGCGCTGCGGTCTGTGCCGGGGGAACCTTCGTCGTCCGCGAGCTCCCGGACCCGGTCCCGGGCCCCGGTCAGCTGCTGCTGCGCGTCGCGGCGTGCGGGGTCTGTGGCTCCGACCTCAAGGCACACGGGTGGATGCCCGAGGGCACCGTGATGGGGCATGAGTACGCCGGCACCGTCGTCGCCGCCGGCACGGACGTCGCCGAGGCGTGGCCGGTGGGCACGCCTGCGACCGCTCTTCCGGTGCTGGGGTGTGGTGCCTGCGCGGACTGCGGCCTGGGCGATCCGGCGCGCTGCGAGCGCGTGGCGGCGATCGGTGTCGGCGGGGCGCCCGGTGGGTTCGCCGAGCTGGTGGTCGTCGACGCCGCGGAGGCGGTCGCCCTGCCGGCGGACCTCGACCTCGAGCTCGGCGCCCTGGTCGAGCCGCTCGCCGTGGGCCTGCACGCCGTCAACCGGGCGCGGGTCGCGCCGGGGGAGCGGGTGCTGGTCGTCGGCGCCGGCCCCGTCGGCCTGACCGTCGCGCTGTGGGCCGCGCGCGCCGGCGCCCTCGAGGTCGTCGTCTCCGAGGTCTCGGCCGCGCGCCGCGACCTCGCGCTCGCGGTGGGGGCCACCGCGGTGCTCGACCCGACCACGGAGCCGGTGGGGGCGGCGTACGACGTGGTGGTGGAGTGCGTCGGCGTGCCAGGGATGCTGGCGACGGTCATCGAGGCGCTCGCGCCGCGCGGTCGCGGCGTGGTCGCAGGCGTGTGCGTCGATCCCGACCCGGTGTCGCCGGTGGCCGGTGTGGTCAAGGACGTCGAGCTGCACTTCGTGTCGTACTACCGCCGCGCGGAGTTCTTCGCAGCCGCTCGGCTGCTGGCCGCCGGACGGTTGCCCGAGGCGATGCGGATGATCTCGCGCCGGGTGCGTCTCGACGAGCTCGACGCCGTGGTCGTCGACCTGGCGGCGGGGTCGGGCGACGCGAAGGTGCTCGTCGTCCCCTGAGCGTCAGGCCGGCGCGTCGAGCAGCGCCTGGATCGCCCGGCCGTAGGCCGCCGCGAGGTCGGCGGGCGGGGTCGCGAGCACCTGCGGCTCCTCGAGGATCACCAGCAGGTCGAGCAGGCCGGAGACCTGGGCGGCGACGAGCCGCGCCCGCAGGTCCGGCTGGGGTCCCGGCAGGCGCGGAGCCAGAGGTGCGACGAACATCGCCTCCATCGCCTCGAGCAGGCGCAGCCGCACGCGCTCGGAGTCGGTGGCCCGCATGAGCACGCGGTACGGCGCGAACAGCTCGCCGTCGCGACCGCTGGCCACCGCAGCGACCAGCCGGGCGCCGAGTCCATCGAGCGGTCCGGCGAGGACGTCGGTGAACAGGCCCTGGAACGCGACCGTCTCGAGGAACAGCTGCTCCTTGGAGCCGAAGTGCCGGATCACCAGCGCGGGGTCGATCCCGGCGTCGGCGGCGACCGAGCGCACCGACGTCGCGGTGTAGCCGTCGCGGGCGAAGCGCCGTCGCGCCGCGTGTGCGATGGCGGCACGGGTCGGCGACGACATGGGGTCCAGTGTGGACCAAACCGGGACTTCCGCTGGACGTGAGCCACGCCACATCTTAGGTTGACACGCGTCAACGGCGTCCGGCGGCGCCGACCGGTCGAGGTGGAGGAACGACGTGGCGGAGACGGTGCAGCAGCAGCTGAGGGAGCGGCTCCAGGACGACCAGCCCGGCGTCCTGTCGGGGGACATGGTGCTGTCGTGGCGCGAGCACCTGGCCCGGGCCCAGCAGGAGGCCTCGGCCATCATGGCGCGTCTCGACCCGGACCGTCCGGCGCACGTCGGCACGCTGCTGGCCAACACCCCGCAGATGCTGCAGGCGCTGGCCGGCGCCGGCTTGGCCGGCTACGTCCTCGCCGGGATCAACAGCACCCGTCGCGGGGACGGCCTGGTCGGCGACATCCAGCGTGCGCACGTCCAGGTGCTGCTGGTCGACAATGAGCACCGCGAGCTGCTCGACGGCCTCGACCTCGGCGATGTCCAGGTCGTCGAGGTGGAGGGAGCGGCGTGGGCCGACGAGGTGGCTGCGGCGGGACCGTTCCGAGTCCTGCGCGAGACCGAGGCCATGGACCCGTTCATGCTGATCTTCACCTCCGGCACGAGCGGTGACCCGAAGGCGGTGCAGGTCGGCAACCTGATGGCCGTCTTCGCCGGGCTGATGCTGGCCGACAAATACTCCATCGGGCCCGACGACGTCTGCTACCTGTCGATGCCGATGTTCCACTCCAACGGCATCCTGGCCGGCTGGTCGGTGGCGATCAACAGCGGCGCGGCGATGGTGCCGGCCAAGTTCTCCGCCAGCCGGTTCGTCGACGACGTACGCCGCTACGGCGTGACCTACATGAACTACGTCGGCAAGCCGCTCGCCTACATCCTGGCGACCCCCGAGCAACCCGGTGACGCCGACCTGCCGCTGCGCGTGGCGTTCGGCAACGAGGCCTCCGACCGCGACATCGACGAGTTCAGCCGGCGCTTCGACTGCATCGTCTGGGACGGCTACGGCTCGACCGAGACCGCCGTGATGGTCACCCGGGAGGAGGGCACCCCGCAGGGCTCGATCGGCAAGGGCGCCGAGGGCGTGGCGATCTACAACTCGCGCACCGTCACCGAGTGCGCGCCCGCGGAGTTCGACGACAACGGGGTGCTGCTCAATCCCGAGGAGGCGATCGGGGAGCTGGTCAACACCCAGGGCGCGGGCTACTTCGTCGGCTACTACAACAACGAGCAGGCCAACGCCGAGCGGATGCGGCACGGGATGTACTGGTCCGGTGACCTGGCTTACCGGGACAAGGACGGTTGGGTCTACCTGGCCGGGCGTACGGCGGACTGGATGCGGGTCGACGGGGAGAACCTCGCGGCCGCCCCGATCGAGCGCATCCTCATGCGGCTGGAGCCGCTGAGCCGGGTGGCGGTGTACGCCGTCCCCGACGAGCGGGTCGGCGACCAGGTGATGGCCGCGATCGTGCTCCGCGACGAGGCGACGCTGACGCCGGCCGAGCTCGAGGAGTTCCTGGCAGCGCAGCCGGACCTCTCGCCGAAGGCATGGCCGCGCTACGTCCGCATCGCGCCGGAGCTGCCGTCGACGGCGACCAACAAGGTGCTCAAGCGCGAGCTCATCAAGCAGGGCCCCGTGGCCGACAACGGGGTGCTGTGGGCCCGCGAGGAGCGCGGACGGTCCTACACGGAGGTCCAGGAGCCCGCGGGCGTCTGACGCGGGGCCGTGGTGCGCGCGCTCAGCCGAACGCGCGCACCACGTGCCCGTGCACGTCGGGGTAGGCGCGCAGGTGGGCGCCCCCGTTGAGGTCGATCGCCTCCCCGGTCAGCCACGGGGTCGTGAGCGCGAAGAGCACGGCGTCGGCGACCTCCGCGGCGGTGCCGGCCCGGCCGAGCGGGGTGTTGGCGAGGTAGTCCTCGCGCACGCCGGGGATGTCCATCGCGGGTGCGGTGAGCGGTGTGTCCACGAGCCCGGGGGAGACGGCGTTGACGCGCACGCCGCGCGGCGCCAGCTCGAGCGCGGCGACCTCGGTCAGCATCACCAGGCCGGCCTTCGCGGCGCAGTAGGGGCCGAAGCCAGCCGCGGGCTGGCGGGCGTTGAGCGAGGTCAGCGAACAGATCGCACCGCCGTCGGCGACGTGGCGACCGGCGTGCTTGAGCACCAGGAAGGCGCCGTGCAGGCAGATGTCGACCACCCGGCGGAACTCCGCCTCGTCGAGCTCGGTGAGCAGCCCGAGGGTGCTGGACCCTGCGCTGTTGACCACGGCCGTGAGGTTGCCATCGGCCCCGGCCTCGCTCAGCAGGGCGTCGACATCGGTCTCGACCGTGACGTCGCAGCGCCGGGCGGCGTGGCCGGTGCCGGGCAGGTCGTCGACGACCGCGCCGGCACCCTCCTCGGTGAGATCGGCGACCGTCACGGCGTGACCTGCTGCCGCCAGCGCCCGGGCAGTGGCCGCCCCGATGCCCGAAGCGCCTCCGAGCACGACAGCACGACTGGTCATCGATCCTCCGACAGCTCGGCCGCCCACCGCGGCGTGATGAAGACACCGTGGGCGCGGATGGCGACGGTGCCGTCGGTAGCGACGATGGTCGCCTCGACGTCGATCTTGCGGCGCTCCTGCTTCACGAGCTCGGCGTGCAAGGTGACCTTGCCCAGCGGGAGCGTCGCCTCGTAGCGCATCGTGAGCGTGCCGGTGAACGCGGTCTGCGTGTGCCGGTGGCTGGCCGTCACGCCCATCAGGTGGTCGAGCAGGAGGGCGGAGACGCCGCCGTGGACCATGCCGGGCGGCCCTTCGTACGCCGGACCGAGGTCCGCCTCGCCGACGACGTGGGTGTCGTCGACGAAGCGCAGATACAGGGGTGGGGCGACGGCGTTGCGCTCGCCCACGGCCGCGTTGCCCCAGCTCCAGGAGCGGCCCTCGTGGTTGAAGCAGGTGCCGACCGGGCCGGGTGGTGCGCCCTCGCCGAGCTGGCGGGTGAGCTCGTCGATCCGGGCGACGGCGTCGGTGAGCAGGGTGTCGTCGGCGGTCGACCGGATGACCGCATCGTTGAGTCGGCGTACGGCCTCCGCCAGCGGCAGGAAGCGGGCCTCGACGGCGTCGACCTCGACGGTCGGGATCTCGCGGTAGGTGAACCCGCCGATGGAGTCCCCGTCCGTCAGCTCGGTCATCGGCTGACCACCGCCGGGGCGAGGACCCGGGTCAGGAACGCGACCTGGTGCCGGACCGCCGCGTCGTGCCAGGCCTTCCCCGGCCACACGTCGAAGTGGTCGCACGGGTAGTGGTGGACGATGGCCCGGGCGGCGAAGGCCGCCTTGCCGGCGGCGTGGGGCGGGGCGCTGCGGTCGAGGTCGCCGATCTGGACCAGCGTCGGGCAGGTCACCGCCTTGGCGTCCCGACCGGCGCGGACGCTGCCGAGCTCGAGGCCGACGGCGGCGTCGACCTCGTTGCGCCAGGTCGGTCCGGCGAGTGCGGTGTAGTCCTCGAGGCAGCCGTCGAGCGTGAGCGCACCGAGCTCGCCGGGCCGCGCGACCACGGGCATCGTGCGCGCGGGCCGGCCGCGTGCGGCGGCGACCTTGCTCGCCACCCCGAGCGCGCTGCTGCGCAGCATCGCCGTCGGTCGGTGGTGGGCCATCGCGTGCCGTCCGGCGGCCAGCCCGTCGACGAGCGGCGTGAGGGAGACGACGGCCGCGATCCGCGGGTCGGTCGCGGCGAGGGTGAGAACGTGTCCACCGGCGAGGGAGACCCCCCACACCGCGATCCGGGCGGCATCGACCGCGTCGAGCGCGCGGGCGTGGGCGACCACGGCGCGGAAGTCGTCCAGCTGGCGGGCGACCCTCACCTGCTGGCGCGGGGCCCCGGAGCTGGCCCCGAAGCCGCGGTAGTCCAACGCGAAGACCTCGAAGCCGACGCCGGCGAGTGCCTCCGCGAACGGCGCGAGCCCGGAGTCCTTCGTGCCGGCGAGGCCGTGGGCCATCACCACGGCGGGCCGGCCGGCGGGGGAGCCGAGCTCGTCGTGGGCGGCGGCGAAGTGCCACACGTCGAGCTCGTCGCCGCCGAGGGGGACGCGGATCGTGGCGGGGGTGGCGGTGGGGGTCATGCGGTTCCTCCTGAACCGTAGATCGAGCGCAGCCAGATCGCGATCACCGCGTCCAACTGAGGGCGTACGTCGAGCTCGCTGCCCCGCGCGACGCGTTCGAGGACGCGGTCGTTGAGCTCCAGCAGCAGGGTCGCGAGGGCTGCGGCATCAGGACCCGCAGGGGCGTTGCCGGCCGCCCGCTCGGCCTCGATCAGCTCCACGACCGGGCCGACGAAGCTGCTGCGGTCGGCGTCCCAGAGCGCGCGGACCGTCGCATCGGTGTTGCGGGCGTCGCCCAGGGCGCGGTGCAGGTGTGCGCGCTCGGTGACGACGTCGAACATCGCCCGCAGCCCGGCATCGATGCGGGCCTGCGGCGTCTCGTCCTCGGCGCGCAGCAGGGTGGTGGCGACGAACCGCTCGTCGTACACCTCGCTCATCAGCGCGGCGACGGCGATCGCCTTGGAGTCGAAGTAGAAGTAGAACGCCGAGCGGGTCACCCCCGCGCGGTGGGAGATGTCGGCGATCTTGATCTGAGCGAGCGGGTGCTCCTGCAACAGCTCGTCGAGGGCCTCGAGCAACGCCGTACGCCGCCGGTCGGCCCGGTCTGCGCGGTCGGGACCGCTCACGCGAAGGCCGGACCCAGCGTGGCCGCACGCCGGCGGCCCTCGGGGAGCTCCTGGGTGCGCAGCTGGTGCTCGTAGCGGAAGAAGTCGACCTGCTGGGTGTGCCGGGCGGAGTCGTGCATGTGGCCGATGTAGAGCTGCTCGTCGGCCTCGATGACGCGCTCCATCTCCTCGACGCCGGGCAGCCGGTAGAGCCCCGCGGCGTACGCCGCCACGAGCCGGGACTGGGCCTCCACGAACGGGAAGAGCGTGGGCGTGGACTGCGCGAAGCCGACGAAGACCAGGTCGTCGAGACCGGGCTTGAACATCCGCTTGTAGAGCCGGATCCGGTTGTCGGGCGCGGACAGGAACGCAGGGTCGAAGAACGGGAAGGTGATGTTGTAGCCGGTGGCGTAGATGATCACGTCGAACTCGGCGCTGGTGCCATCGACGAAGTGGACGCGGCTGCCGTCGAGGCGGGTGATGTCGCCCTTGGCGGTGACGTCGCCGGAGCCGAGTCGCAGCGGGAGCTCCACCGACTGGGTCGGGTGGGCCTCGAAGAACTTGTGGTTGGGGGTGGGCAGGCCGTAGTCCTCGGGCCGGCCGGCGGTGAGCGGCTGCATGACCTGCACGAACTTCCGCTGCCAGGACAGGGGCAGGTAGGGCGTGGTCTTGTAGTACTTGTCGGCCGGGGTGCCGGCGAAGTACTTCGGCACGATCCAGGCGCCTGAGCGGGTCGAGAGCACGACCTCGTTCTCGTAGGCCTTCGACGACAGCTCGACGACGATGTCGGCGGCGCTGTTGCCGAGACCGACGACCAGGATGCGCTTGCCGTGCAGGTCCAGCGGCTCGCGCGGGTCGACGTAGTAGTGGGAGTGGATCACCTCGCCGCTGAACTCGCCCGGGAAGTCGGGGTAGCGCGGGTCCCAGTGGTGGCCGTTGCCGACCACCAGCAGGTCGAACCGCCGCGTCGTGCCCGCCTGGTCGTGGATGTCCCACCCGCCGTCGGGGCGGCGCTCGGCGCGCTCGACGCCGTTGGAGAACTCGATGCGCTCGCGCAGGCCGAAGGCGTCGGCGTAGGAGTCGAGGTAGTCCTTGATCTGGGTGTGGTGGGGGAAGTCGGGGTAGTCCTCGGGCATCGGGAAGTCGCGGAACGACAGCTGGTGCTTCGAGGTGTCGATGTGCAGCGACCGGTAGGCGCTGCTCATGTTGTTGGGGTTGCGGAACGCCCAGTTGCCGCCCACCCGGTCGGAGACCTCGAAGGTCGTGTGCGCGATGCCGTAGTCGCCGAGCATCTTGGTCGAGGTCAGGCCGCTGATGCCGGCGCCGATGACGGCGACGGTGGGGCCGGGGCGTGAGGACATGGCCGGAGCGTAGGGAGCGTTGTTGACACGCGTCAATCACTTCGGGTGATCTGGGTCACGCGATTGTTCTCGCCGGTGGCGCCAACCAAGAGGGTCCGTCGTCGCGTTGGATCGGGTGACGGGGCGAGGAGGCGGGATGGACGACCAGGGGTTCAGCGACTGGGTCACGGGTGCCCAGCGGCCGCTGCTGCGCTCGGCGTACCTGCTCACCGGCGACCTGCACCGCGCCGAGGACCTGGTCCAGGAGGCCCTGGTCAAGGTGGCGCTGCGGTGGCGGCGGCTGCGCGACGGCAACCCGACGGCGTACGCGCGCACCATCCTCGTGCGTGACCACATCTCGGCCGCCCGCCTGAGGCGCAACCAGGAGCGGCCAGTCGCCGAGGTGGTGTCGACGGCCCTGGTCTCGTCGGAGCCGGAGACCGAGCTCGTCGTACGCCGGGCGCTCGCGCGGCTCACCGCGGCGCAGCGGGCGGTGCTGGTGCTCCGGCATTTCGACGACCTGTCGGAACGTCGGACCGCCGAGGTGCTCGGTGTCTCCGTCGGCGCGGTGAAGAGCCAGAACGCGGCCGCGCTGGCCCGGCTGCGTGCCGGTGCCCCGGAGCTGCTGGACCTGATTGGGAGGACGTCATGACCGAGCACGACCCTGGCGACCAGGGCGCGACCGAGCCGGGTCTGCGGCAGGTCCTCGAGCGAGCGACCGACCGGATCGAGCCGTCGTACGCCGGGACGGTGCTGGACCTCGCACGACAGCGACGGTCCAGGCGTCGTGCCACGCTGGCGAGCCTTGCGGCGGCCGCCGTCGTCGTGGGCGTGGTCGTCGGCGTGACCCGGATGGACGGCTCCGACCGACTGATGCCGGCCGACGTGCCCGACCCGGCACCGACGGCGTCGGCCCCGGCTGAGACGCACGACCCGGTGCTGGCGCGCTGGGACCCCTTCACGGTCGTGGACGCGCCGGTGCGGGAGACGGTCCTCCCGATGGACGTGGAGCCACCGGCCACGGCGCCGAGCGTGCTCGAGCAGCCGATCGGGGCGGCAGTGCTCGCCTGGCCGGAGGAGGGGCGCGACGTGCGCCTGCTCGCGGTCGACGGCACCTGGCGGTCGGTGCCGGGCACCGTCGAGGCGGTCAGTGGGACCAACCGCCTCGTGACGCCCGCGCTCAGCCACGACGGGCGACTGCTGGCCCATCCCACCGACGCGGGCATCCTCGTCGTCGACCTCGCCGCGGGCGAGCAACGCACGATCGCCTGGCCCGACCCCCTCGCCGGTCCGTCGGACTGGCCACCCGAGCTGCGCTGGATGCCCGGGGAGCAGCAGGTCGCCGTGCTGCACTGGCGCGGCACCTGGCTGGTGGGTCTCGACGGCTCGTCGCGCCGAGCGCCGTACGGCGGCGAGTACGGGACCGGCCTGGCGATCGACCCGGAAGGACCGATCGTGCACCGGCGCTGGGAGGACCAGGACCTGCGGGTGTGGGACGGCGAGACGGTCGTGAGCGAGACGCGCTTCCTGCACTGGGGAGACCGGATCGTGACGGCCCACGGGCTGATGGCGATGAGCGGCGGGGGTGGGGGACTGCCCGGGAACGGCGGACCGATGGTCGTCGACGCCGCCACCGGCGAGGTCCTCGCCTACGCGCCGATCCGGGACAGGAGCGCGGTCTACACCGACAACGGTCATCTACGGCCCCAGGGCTTCCTCGACGAGGACACCGTGCTGCTGCTCGTGGGACCGATGGACTTCCGCACGATGGAGCTGGGGGAGGAGAGCTGGCACCTGGTGGCGTGGGACTTCCGCGAGCACTCCTTCACCCGGTTGGCGACCGGCGACACGGCGATGTCCTGGGTAGGGGTGGCCCCCGGGGTGCTCGCCGACAGCTGGTAGCAGCGCCCGCTCACAGGCCGGTGGCGACCCGGGCGGCGTCCTCGACCGCGCCCTGGATCAGCCGCGGGCCGGTGCAGTCGCCGATCGCGTGGACGGGCACGCCCAGGCGGGCGCCGAGGTCGTCGGCCAGGTCGGTCGCGGCCTCGGGGGTGCCGGCCAACCAGACCTCGTCGGCCGGCAGGATCCGCGGACTCCCGCCCGCGGGGGTGAACGCGACACCCTCTGCGGTGACGCGGTCGAGGGTGACCTCGGTGTGGACGGTGACACCGAGCCGGTCGAGGCGGTCCATGTGCTCGCTCCTGCGCTTCCAGCCGACCTCGGGCGCGAGTGTGGTCCCCTCCTCCAGGATGGCGACGCGGTGCCCGCGCCCGGCGAGGTGCTCGGCGACCTGGCTGCCCGCCAGCGTGCCGCCGACGACGACGGCGATGCGGGCGCCCGGCGACGGCTCGGGGCCGGTGCCGGCGAGCCAGGCTCGGATTGCGGCGGGGTCGCGCACGTGCGCCAGTCCCGCGCCTTCGAACGCGGGGGCGACGACCCGGCCACCGGTGGCGACGACGACAGCGTCGGGAGCGAGGTCGGCGATCGAGGCGGCGTCGGCCTCGGTCCCCAGGTGCAGGTCGATGCCGGGCGCGGCCTCGACCTCGGCCCGCAGCCAAGCGAGGAAGGGCGCGTTCTCGGGGTGCACGACGGCCGACAGGGCCAGCGCGCCGCCGAGGTGGTCGCTGCGCTCGAGCAGCGACACGCGATGCCCGCGCAGGGCCGCGACCCGTGCGGCCTCCAGGCCGGCCGGCCCACCGCCGACGACGACCACGTGTCGGCGTACGGCGGAGGGGAGCGGCGTGAGCTCGAGCTCGCGGCCCGTGCGCGGGTTGACCGCACAGTCGACGCTGAAGCGCAGCTCCATCGCGTCGATGCAGTTCTCGCAGCTGATGCACTGCCGGACGCGGGCGGCGCTGCCCGATGCCAGCTTGGCGGGCAGCTCGGGGTCGGCCAGCAGCGGACGGGCCATGGCGACGAAGTCGGCGCGTCCCTCGGCCAGGACCCGCTCCGCCAGGGCCGGGTCGTGGATGCGTCCGACCGCGATAACCGGGACGTCGACGACCTCGCGGACGGCCGCGGCGGCGCCGACGTTGAGGCCGTCGCCGTCGTCGGCGCCGTTGACCATCCGGGTCACATAGCGGTCGATCACGCCACCGCTGACGTGGAAGGCGTCGACACCGGCGGCCACCAGGGTCGGGGCGGAGCGGGCGGTCTCCCACATCGGGCGCCCGCCCGCGACGCGCTCGTAGCCGGAGATGCGCAGCGTCACCGGGAAGTCGGTGCCGACCTCCGAGCGGATCGCCGCGAGGGCCTCGAGCAGCAGGCGCAGCCGCCCCTCGGGGCGGTCGCCGCGATAGCCGTCGGTGCGCCGGTTGCGCTGGGGGGCGAGGAACGAGCCGAGCATCATGTAGCCGTGGGCGGCGTGCAGCTCGAGTCCGTCGTACCCGGCCTCGCGCACCCGGCGGGCGGCGGCGCGGTACTGGTCGAGCAGACCCGCGATCTCCGCCTCCTCGAGCGGCCGCGAGGGTCGACCGGTGAGGTACGACGCCACGACCGACGGGCCCAGGGAGTCGACGCCGAACATCTCCGGCCCGAGCCCGTCGGGTCCGGCGTGCACGATCTGCGGCTGGATCCGTGCGCCGTGGGCGTGGACCTCCTCGACGAGCGCCCGGTGCGCGGCGACGGCGTCGTCGGTGGCGATGTGGAGCCCGCCGGGTGTCTCGGGGTGGCGATGGTCGATCCCGGTAGCGCCGACGGTGATCAGGCCGACCCCGCCGCGTGCGCGGGCGGCGAAGTAGGCGCGGGTGCGCTCCGACGGCAGACCCTCCGGGGTGCCGTAGAGCGTCTCCATCGGCGACATCACGACGCGGTTGCGGATCTCCATCGAGCCGATCCGACCGGGTGCGAGCAGGTGCGGGAACCCGGCGGCGGGTGCGTCGTGGATCACGGGCCGCAGCCTGGCACAGGGCACTACGCTGCCGCAGGTGGATGGACTCCTGGCCGGCCTGGCCCTGGGTGCCGCCGCCGGCGTGGGGCCGGGCCCGCTGCTCGTGCTGGTCGTCACGGTCACGCTGCGCTCCGGCGTACGCGCCGGTCTGCTGACGGCCGGGGTGCCGGTGCTGTCCGACGCGCTCGTGGTGGTGCTGGCGCTGACGTTGCTGCGACAGGTGCCCGAGCGGCCACTGGCGGTGCTGGGACTCGTGGGCGCCGTGCTGGTCGTGGCGATCGGCGTACGCACGGTCCTGGACGCCCGTGCCGCGACGCTGGCCGCAGGGGAGCTGGTGCGGGAGCCGGCGTGGGTGACGCTGCGCCGCGCCTTCCTGGTCAACATCGTGAGCCCGCACCCGTGGGTGTCGTGGCTGACCGTGCTCGGTCCGCTCGCGATCTCCTATGGACGCGACTCCCTCAGCGTGGGTGCGATCTTCGTGGTCGCGTTCTACGTCGGCATCGTGGGAGCGAAGGCGGTGCTGGCCCTGCTCGTGGGGATGGGGCGCCGCCGCATGCGCGACGCCGGCTACCGACGAGCCCTGGTGGTGGCAGGGGCGCTCCTCGTCGGTGCCGGCGTCGCCATGGGGGTGGAGTTCGGGCCGGTGGCGCTCGGTCTGTGACCGAGCGACCGGTTCACACCCCCCAGGTGACCGCCTGGGCCAGGTGATCGGCCAGCGGCAGGATCTCGCGCATCTCCTCACGTCGCGACAGCGTGCTCGGGAGTCCGGCGCGTCCGTGCTGGGGACGTGCGGAGGTGCGGTGGCGGGCGGTGATGTCGTCGTGCTCGGCCATGGTGGGCTCCTCTCGTGCGGGGTGGGTGGTGACCCGTTGAGAGGATGGTGCGCGAGCGAGATTTCACCCCCGTAACGCTCTGTAACGCGCGGGGGCGCGTGCGGTGAAGATTCGGTGTCAGCCGCTGAGGTCGGCGATCTTCTCGATCAGCGCGGTGGTCGAGATGGCCGGTGTGCGCGGCAGATAGACGATCTCGCAGATGTCGCCCAGGTCGTCGAACCGGCCGGCCCAGTCGTCACCCATGACCAGCACGTCGGCCTGGTGGGTGAGGAGGTATTCGCGCTTCTGCTCGAGGCTCTCCTCGAGGAAGACCGAGGAGACGGGCTTGAGGGAGGCCACGATCTCCATCCGCTCACCCTGGGAGAAGACGGGAGCGCGGCCCTTCTTCTTGGCGTTGAGCGCGTCGGAGGAGACGCCGACGATGAGCCGGTCGCCGAGGGACGCCGCGCGCTGGATCACGCGCAGGTGCCCGACGTGGAAGACGTCGAAGGTCCCGAACGTGACGACGGTGGTGGGGCGATCGGTCATGGCGCGCATCCTTCCACGCATGGCGCTGCGAGGTGCGCGGTAGGTTCGCGCCGATGTCGATACCACTGGTCGCGGGGGACCCCGCAGCGGAGCAGGAGCGCAGGCGCGCCCTGCGCCGGATGCGCGCGGTCGCGAGCTCGCTGCTCGTGATCGCGGCGATCGTCTACGTGCTCACCCACGGTGACGGCGGCGCGTGGGGCTACGTCAACGCGGCCGCGGAGGCGTCGATGGTCGGCGCGATCGCCGACTGGTTCGCGGTCACCGCGTTGTTCCGCCATCCCCTGGGCATCCCCATCCCGCACACCGCCCTCATCCCGCGCAAGAAGGAGATGCTGGGCCGCGGGCTGGAGGAGTTCGTGGGAGAGAACTTCCTGCACGCCGGCATCGTGCGCGAGCGCGTCGAGTCCGCTGAGGTGACGGTGCGCGTCGGTCGGTGGCTGCGCGAGGAGCGGCACGCGCGCCGCGTGGTCGACGAGGCGGCCACTCTCGTGCACCTGGGGCTGACGAAGGTCCGCGACGACGACGTCCGAGCGCTCGTGGAGGAGGCGATCCTTCCGCGGCTGCGCAGCGAACCCATCAGTCCCGTCGCCGGCAGCCTGCTCGCCGAGGTGGTGCGCGACGGTGCCCACCACGGCCTCGTCGACCTGGTCGTCGAGGAGGGCTACCGCTGGTTGACGCTGCACGGCGACACGTTCACCGACGTGATCGCCGAGCGGGCGCCCTGGTGGGCCCCCGAACGGCTCAACGACGCGGTGACCCGTCGGTTGCACACCGAGGCGGTGCGGTGGATGGCCGACATCCGCGACGACCCGCGGCACTCGGCACGGCTCGCCCTCGACAGCCTGCTCGCCCAGCTCGCAACCGACCTGCTCGAGGACGCGGAGACCCAGGAGCGTGCGGAGCGACTCAAGGAGCGGATCCTGGCGCAGCCTGCGCTGGTCGACAGCGGCCTGTCGTTGTGGACCGGCTTGCGCACGGCCCTGCGCGACGCACTCGAGGACCCCGAGGGCGCCGTACGCCGAAGGGCGCTGACGGAGGTGCAGCGGTTCGGCGAGCTGCTCGTGACCGACGCAGCGCTGCGCGAGCGGTTCGACCGCCGTGTCGCGGACGCGGCGGTGTTCGCCATCGAGCGCTACGGCAGCGAGCTGACGACTGTCATCACGACCACGATCGAGAAGTGGGACGGCGACGAGGCGGCGCGCAAGATCGAGCTGCATGTCGGGCGCGACCTGCAGTTCATCCGGATCAACGGCACCGTCGTCGGCGGGCTCGTGGGTCTGCTGATCCATGCCATCAGCGAGGTGCTGTGACGGCGTCGTGACGCCGGCGGCTACAGCCGGTCGAACGGAGCGGCGTAGCGGAACGCGCCGCCGCGACCGTCGTACGCCGTCAGCGGCCGGGCTTGGAAGTAGTCGCCCCACGCGGGATCCGGAGCCGTGATGCTCAACGAGCTCGCGGGGACGAAGCCGAACCGCGTGTAGTAGGCCGGATCTCTCGTCGGATGAACACCGGACGAGACTGGCGCGGGCGGCGGGCTGCGGCAACCGGATTTCGCGTCGCTAGAGTCGAGACATGCGAGACGTGGGGTTGCGTGACGAGTCGATCCGCCTGGGGCAGTTCCTCAAGCTCGCCGACCTCGTGGACGCCGGCGCGGACGCCAAGCAGGTCATCGCGGACGGCCAGGTCCAGGTCAACGGCGAGGTGGAGACCCGTCGCGGGCGGCAGCTGCGGCCCGGTGACGAGGTCCAGTTGGGCGGGGAGGTCGTGCGGGTCACGGCCGGACCGGTCGCAGACGACCTCCCCTGGTAGGTCAGGTCAGCTGACCGCGAGCAGGTCGACGACGAAGATCAGCGTCTCGCCGGGCTTGATCACGCCGCCCGCGCCGCGATCGCCGTACCCGAGGTGCGGCGGGATGACGAGCTGGCGCCGCCCGCCGACCTTCATGCCCTGCACGCCGGTGTCCCAGCCGCTGATGACCTGGCCGATGCCGAGGCGGAAGGTCAGCGGCTCGCCGCGGTTGTAGCTGGCGTCGAACTCCTCGCCGGTGGAGTGCGCGACGCCGACGTAGTGCACGCGCACCGTCTGGCCGGCCGCGGCGACGGGTCCGTCGCCCTCGGTGATGTCGGTGATGACCAGGTCGGAGGGGACCTCGCCGGGGAAGTCGATCTCAGGCTTCTCGCTCATATCTCGACCCTACGGGCTCCCGGATGCGGCGCGCCGTCGCGGGGTCTAGCCTGCCGGGGTGACCACGACCCTCGGCTACACCCGCGAGGACCGTATCTGGATCTTCGTGCTCTTCAGCCTCGGTGGCGCGATCCTGCTCGGCGTGACGCCATGGGTCGCGCAGTGGCTGGCCGACCTCCCGTTCGTGCCGTTCGGCGACGCGTTGAGCTGGATGGGTGGCCTCGACGACCCGTGGATGCACGTCGCGCGTCCGGCCGTCGGTCTCCTCCTCGGCCTGGTCCTCGCCGTCGTCGTCGTGGAGGACGAGTACCGCCTCGAGATCGGTCCTGACGCCGTGGTCATCACCCACGGCTCCGACCGCCGCACCCTCGCCCGCAGCGAGATCACCGGGGTCCACCGCGACGGCGGCAAGGTCCACATCGACGGGCGCGAGGGCCGCGTGCTGTTCGCCAAGAAGGTCGAGGCCAGCAAGGACGCCGTCCGCGAGGCCTTCACCGCGCACGGGTACCCGTACGAGTCCGACTAGGAGCGGTTCGCGGCCGTAGTGAGGTGGTCGAGTGCCGGTCGAGGCGCTGGCCGAGACCGGTGTATCGAGACTCGTGGGGGTGGCGTTCCCGCTCAACCATGGGGGTCTCGATACACCACTCACTTCGTTCGCGGCACTCGACCAACCCGGTGACCGGTGTATCGAGGCCAGGGTGACTGTCGGCGCCGCCTGTTTCACTAAGACCATGCTCGATCGAGGCGACCTGGAGAACTTCGGCAAAGCCGAAGCCTGGGAAACGCTGCGCTCCAACCGCGCCACGCGCGACCGCCTCGACGTCGACGACCTGCTCATCGCCAACCACCTCGCCGGCCTCTACGAAGCCGGCACCCTGGCCGAGGCCACGAAAGCGTTCCGCCACGACCCCGAGCGGATGGTGGCGCTCGCGGGTGAGGGCGCACCGATCCTGAGCGAGTACGCCGCCAGCGAGCTCTCCGGACACCTGCGCATGCCGTTGCAGTCCGCCCGCCAGCTGCTCGGAGACGCGATCGAGATCGCCCACCGCCTTCCGCGCCTGTGGGCGCAGATGGTCGAGGGCAAGACCGAAGCGTGGCGGGTCCGGGCCGTGGCCAAGGAGACCCGCACGCTGAGCTTCGAGGGCGCAACCTGGGTCGATGCGCAGCTGACGCACCGCCTGCAGAAGCGCAAGCCCAACAACGCCGCCCCGCAGCTCGTCGATGAGGCAATCAAGAAGTTCGACACCGAACTCTTCGCCCAACGCGAGCAACGCCGCCAGGACGGCCGCGGGGTCTGGCTCGACCCCGACACCTGCCAAGGCCTGTTGCGTGGGGTGCACATGACCCTCGACGCACCCGATGCCGAGCTGTTGGACCAGACCCTCGACACCATCGCCGCAGGACTGAAGGCCGCAGGAGACACCGACGACCACCAGGCCCGCCGCGCCAAGGCCGTCGGGACGCTGCTCGACCCCCAGCTCGCGATGGACTTCCTCAACGGCACCCTCCCCGACACCGGCTCGCACGGCACAACGAAGACCAAGACACCAGGCACGACGAGCCGGGTCGCGAACATCTACGTCCACTGCTCACTGAGTGATCTCGCCACCATGACCAGTGCCGGGGTCGACCACGGGGCGAGCATCGAGAAGCTCGGACCCATCACGCTGGCCCGGATGGGCGAGTGGTTGACCCGTCCGGGTGGTGTCGGATCCGGACGCATCGTCCTGCGTCCGGTGATCGACACCAACACCGACCAAGCCGTGGATCAGCACGATCCGCCGGCGTGGATGCGCGAAGCGATGATCCTGCGCGATGAGGTCTGCGTGTTCCCCGGCTGCACCACCACCGCCAGAGCCTGCGACGCCGACCACATCGACCCCTACGTCCCGCTCGAGGACGGCGGCCCACCCGGCCAGACCCATCTGGGAAATCTGGCTCCGCTATGCCGTTCACATCACCGGCTCAAGACCCACATGGGCTGGACCTACCAACGCAGGTCAAACGGCACCTATGCGTGGTGGGACCGGTGGGGACGACCCGTCCGAGACAGCCACGACCTCGTCCAATCAGATGCTCGTGATCTCGACCCTTCGACAAGCTCAGGACATCGCTTCGCTCGATCGACCATGGAGATCTACCTCCACGACTTCCTCATCGAGTACGTCGCCGGACCCGGCGGCACCGACCCACCGACCTAGCGATCCCGCCCCGACGCCCGCGCGGGTCTCGACCAGCAATGAGCAGCTCGACCGACCAGGACCCGCGCGGGCGCGCCGGCATGCCCGAAGCCCGTCAGGCGCCCTGGTTGACGTAGGAGTCGAGCTGGTCGCGTTCGAACTCGAGCCGGTCGATCTTGTGCTTGACCACGTCCCCGATGCTGACGATGCCGACGAGCGCGCCGTCCTCGACGACGGGCACGTGGCGGATGCGCATCGAGGTCATCGTCGCCATCAGCTCGTCGACGGTCGTGTCGGGAGTGCAGGTCTGCACGACGGCCGTCATGATCGCGCCGACGGTGTTGTTGACCACCGTGCCGTCGTGGTGCAGGTGTCGGACGATGTCACGCTCGCTGACGATGCCGTCGAGCGAGGTGCCGTCGGCGCTGACGATCAGCGCACCGACGTTGTGCTCGGCGAGGAGCGCGAGCAGGTCCCGTACGCCGGCGTCGGGGCCGACCGTGATGACCTCGGAGATCGCCTTGGCTTGGAGCACGTCGTGGATGCGCATGGGACACCTCGCTGGTCGGCAGATTCCGACGGTACCCACGCAAACCGGAACTGAGAAGGGGCTGGCCGCCTACTGGTCCTCGGACCTGCGCCGACGTGCCGAGAGGTCGTGCAACACACCCTGCTCGGGGCGTACGACGTCGGGGTCGTCTCCGTCCGGCACCGCGCCGAGGTAGGAGAGCGCCTGGTCGTGCAACCGGCCGTTGGTCGCCACTGCGTTGCCGCCCCACGGCCCCGGCGTGCCCGCCAGGGAGGTGAACGTCCCCCCGGCCTCGCGCACGATCACGTCGAGCGCCGCCATGTCGTAGGTCTCCAGCTCGGGCTCCGCGGCGATGTCGACCGCACCCTCGGCCACGAGCATGTAGGACCAGAAGTCGCCGTACGCCCGGGTCCGCCAGCAGCGCCGGCTCAGCGCGAGGAAGTCCTGCAGCTGTCCGGCCTGCTCCCACCCGGTGAGGGAGGAGTAGGAGAACGACGCGTCGGCGAGGTCGTCGACGTCGGAGACGCGGCAGGCCGTGGCGCGCAGCAACGAGCGGCCGGTCCACGCCCCCCCACCCTTCGACGCCCACCAGCGCCGGTTGAGCTGCGGAGCCGAGACGACACCGACGACGACCTCGTCGTCGACGGCCAGCGCGATCAGCGTCGCCCAGACGGGCACGCCCCGCACGAAGTTCTTGGTCCCGTCGATCGGGTCCACGATCCAGCGGCGCGAGCCGCTGCCGGTCGTGCCGTGCTCCTCGCCGGTGACGGCGTCCCGCGGCCGGGCGCGGGAGAGAGTACGGCGGATCCCCTCCTCGACGGCGCGGTCGGCGTCGGTGACCGGTGTGAGGTCGGGCTTGCGGGCGACGTGCAGGTCGAGTGCCTTGAACCGGTGACCGGTCAGGGAGTCCGCGTCGTCGGCCAGGACGTGCGCGAGGCGCAGGTCGTCGGTGTAGTCCGGAGCACGGTCACCAGAGGCCATGCGGGTCACCGTAGCGGCCGACACGCCCGGATGCTCAGTCCCCCTCGGCGCGTTCGCGGCTCGCGAGCAGCCGCCGGAACGAGTCGACCCGCCCTGGCGTGGTGTCACCCGCGGCCAGCGCCTCGTCGAGGCCGCACTCCGGGGCGTCGTACCCGTGCCCACAACCGCGGGAGCAGGCATCCGTGTGGACCTCGAGGTCCGGGAAGAAGTCGATGAGCCGCTCGGCGTCGACGTGGGCGAGGCCGAACGACCGGATGCCGGGGGTGTCGACGATCCACCCGTCACCGCCGGGCAGCTCCAGCATGATCGCCGACGTCGAGGTGTGCCGGCCGCGGCCGGTGACGGCGTTGACGTGCCCCGTCGAGCGGGCCGCGCCAGGCACCAGACCGTTGACCAGGGTCGACTTGCCGACGCCGCTGTGGCCGATGAGCACGCTCGTGCGGCCGGCCAGGCGCTCGCGCAGGTCGCTGAGCTCGGTGCCGGCGCGGGTCACCACCCACGGCACGTCGAGCGGGCGGTAGATCTCCAGCAGCGTCTCGGGGTCGGCGAGGTCCGGCTTGGTGAGGCAGAGCAGCGGATCCATCCCTGCGTCGTACGCCGCCACGATCGCGCGGTCGATGAGCCGGGGGCGCGGCTCGGGGTCGGCGAGGGCCGCGACGACCACCAGCTGGTCGACGTTGGAGACGATCACCCGCTCAACGGGGTCGTCGTCGTCCGCGCTGCGGCGCAGGACGGTGGTGCGCTCGTCGACCAACGCGATGCGCGCCAGTGTGCCCTCGGCCCCGGTGGTGTCCGCGACCAGGCGAACGCGGTCACCGACGACGACGGCCTTGCGGCCCAACGGGCGGGCCTTCATCGCGGTGACAACCGTGCCGTCGTCGAGCAGGCACGTGTAGCGGCCGCGGTCGACGGTGGTCACCCGCGCCGGCACGGCGTCGTCGTAGCTGGGCCGGTCCTTGGTGCGGGGGCGCGTACGGCGACGCGGGCGCTCGTAGCTCTCCGGGTCGTGGGCGTCGAACCGCGGGCTCACGCGAACATGCCCGCCCACGTCCCGGCGAAGTCCGGGAAGGTCTTGCTGGTGGTCGCGATGTCCTCGACCCGTACGTCGGGGACGGCGGCGCCGAGCACGACCGCGGCATGCGCCATGCGGTGGTCGGCGTACGTGCGGAACGTGCCCCCGTGCAGCCGAGCAGGCCGGATCCGCAGGCCGTCGTCGGTCTCGGTGACCTCGCCCCCGAGGCGGTTGATCTCGGTGGCCAGCGCCTTGAGCCGATCGGTCTCGTGACCGCGGATGTGGGCCACCCCGCGCAGCACCGAGGGGGAGTCCGCCAATGCGCAGAGCGCGGCGACCACCGGGGTCAGCTCACCGACGTCGTGCAGGTTCACATCGATGCCGTGCAGCTCGCGACCCGTCACGCGCAGGCCGTCGGCCTCGACGCTCACCTCGGCACCGAGCTGCACGAGGAGGTCGCGCCAGGCGTCGCCGGCCTGGGTCGTCGTGGCCGGCCAGTCGCGCACCAGCACCGACCCGCGGGTCGCGGCCGCGAGCGCCAGGAACGGTCCGGCGTTCGACAGGTCGGGCTCGATGACGGTGTCGAGCGCGGTCACCGGACCGGGCGCGACGCGCCACCGGGCAGGCTCGCTGTCGTCGACCTCGACGCCACGCTCGCGCAGGCACGCGACCGTCATGTCGATGTGGGGCAGCGACGGCAGCGGTCCGCCCTCGTGGCGCACGTCCACGCCCTCGTCGTACGCCGGAGCGGCCAGCAGGAGGGCGGACACGAACTGGCTCGAGGACGACGCGTCGATCGTGACCGAGCCGCCCTTGACCGCACCTGTGCCGTGGACGACGAACGGCAGCGTCCCGCGTCGGTCGTCGTCGACGTCGACCCCGAGGTCGCGCAGACCGCCGAGCACCGCGCCCATCGGCCGCGTCCGGGCGTGCGGGTCGCCGTCGAAGCGGACCGGGCCGGAGGACAGTGCGGCGAGGGCCGGCACGAACCGCATCACGGTGCCGGCGAGCCCGCAGTCGACGTCGACGTCACCGCGCCACGCACCCGGCGTCACGGTCCAGTCGGCGCCCGCGCTGTCCACCTCGGCACCGAGCGCGGTCAGAGCCGCGGCCATCAGTTGGGTGTCGCGGGAGTGCAGGGCGGCGCGCAGCACGGACGGGCGATCGGCGAGCGCGGCGAGCACGAGGGCACGGTTGGTGAGCGACTTCGAGCCCGGCAGGCGGACGTCGGCGACCACCGGCGCCGCGGCGTACGGCGCCGGCCACGTGTCGCGGTGATCGGCAGGAGTCATCGCTCGGAGTCTAGGCCCGGGCGTCCGGCGATGAGGACGGCGATGGCGGTCGTGATCGGCACGGCGGCGACGATGCCGAGACTCCCGACGAGGCCGCGCAGCACCTCCTGGCCGATCCCGTCCGACAACAACGCACTGCCGAAGTCCGAGGACGTCAGGCTCAGCAGGAGCAGCAGCGGGAGCATCGAGGAGGCGTAGGCGAGACACAGCGTGTTGACCGCCGCCGTCACGTGTGAGCGGCCGATGCGCATGGCGGCCCGGAAGACGCGTCGTCGCGAGGCCGTCGGGTCCGCAGCGCGCAGCTCCCACACCGCCGCCGCCTGGGTCACGGTCACGTCGTCGAGCACGCCGAGCGCACCGATGATCAGACCGGCCAGGATCAGGCCCTCGTAGTCGAGGTCCTCCCGCAACGCGCTGAGGAAGGTGACCGACTCGTTGCTGAAGCCGGTGAACTGCGCAGCCGCCGAGAAGTACGCGCCGAGCACCCCGGCCAGCACGAGCGAGAGCAGCGTGCCGATGAACGCCACGGACGTGACCGCCCGGATGCCGTGCCCGAGGTAGAGCGTCACGACCATGACGCCGGAGGCCGCCACGATCGCCACGAGCAGCGGCGAACGCCCCTCGAGCAGGTTGGGCAGGACGAACCAGATCACCAGCGCTAGCGACGCCGTGAGGCTCAGCAGCGAGGCGACCCCGCGCCACCGCGACAACGCCACCACCGCGACCGCGAAGAGCGCGATGAGCAGATACATGGGCGTGGAGCGGTCGAAGTCGGCGATCGACCACTGCACCGCCTCGAGACCACCGGGGGAGTGGAACAGGACGACGTCGTCACCCGCCTCGACGCGGGGTGCGCCGGTGCCCATCGGCAGCGGCGCCTCGACGACGTCTCCGGCCGAGGCGCCGGTGTGCTCGGCGTTCGCGTCGAGTCGCACCCGGGTCGAGGTGCACGTGCCCGACGCGCCCTGGCCGACCACGTCGGCCAGCTCGGGGGAGCAGGGCTGGAGGGCCTCGACCGTGCCGGTCACCCGTTCGGGTCGCTCGTAGCCCTCCGGTCGTTCGACGTCGCCGCTGGGCCAGAGGACCACGAGCGCGACGGCGGTGATCGCGACGAGCGGGAGGACCACGGCGGCGAGGCCGAGGACCACCCGGCGCGGCAGGTCGATCCGGCCACCGTGGTCAGGATCCTCGGACCCCCGCCGGTGGCTGTGGTGAGCGCCCAGGGGTCAGCCGACCTGGGCGCGGGCCAGCTTGGCCTCGCGACGTGCCGACTTCGCAGCGCGCGTGGTCTCGCGGCGTACGTCGCCGGCAGCGCGCTTGGCCCGCCAGGCGACGCCCGGCTTGCCGTCGGTGTCGACGGCGCCGAGGAGCAGCCCGCCGAGCATGGACAGGTTCTTGAAGAAGTGCACCTGCTGGTTGGCCTTCGCGCCCGGGTCGGTCTCCTCCCAGAAGCGGTGACCGGCGGCCGTAGTGGGCACCAGCGTCGCGGCCAGCACGGCACTCGAGAGTCGCGGAGCGCGGCCGGTGGCCAGCGCGAGCCCGGCGACGACGTGGATCGCTCCGTTGATCTTCACCTGCGTCTGCGCGTCCTTCGGCAGCGGCACCTGGGCCTTCTGCGCGCCGGACGCCAGCTTGTCGGCGACCGGCTGGACCTGCGGGGCCATCGCGGAGGCGTTGCGCAGCGAGTTGATGCCCCCGACGACGAACATCGAGGCAAGCAGCGGACGAGCGACCAACCGGGTGACAGTCATGGGCCCCTTCCTACCCCATGCGGACCTGTTTACGCCCGGGGGCCGGCGCCGCGCGGGCGCTACGGTGAGGGCATGTGCGGTCGCTACGCGTCGAGCCGGGAGCCGGACGACCTCGTCGACGAGTTCGACGTCGCCGTGAGCATGGTGGGTGCCGGGATCCCCGCCGACTACAACGTCGCGCCGACCAAGGAGGTCTACGCCGTCCTGGAGCGTCCACCGGCTCCGGACCGCGGTCGCCCGGCGCCCGAGCGCCAGCTGCGCGTGCTCACCTGGGGCCTCGTGCCCTCGTGGGCCAAGGACCCGAAGATCGGGAACCGGATGATCAACGCCCGCGCCGAGACCGTCGCCGAGAAGCCGTCCTTCCGCAAGGCGTTCGCGGCCCGGCGCTGCGTGCTCCCCGCCGACGGCTACTACGAGTGGTACGCCGGGCAGCCCGACGAGCGCGGGAAGCCGCGCAAGCAGCCGTTCTTCATCCACCCCGCCGACGACTCAGAGGTGCTGGGCATGGCGGGGCTCTACGAGATCTGGCGCGACCCGACCAAGCCCGACGACGCCGAGGACCGCTTCCGCTGGACGTGCACGGTCATCACGACCGAGGCCGAGGACTCGCTGGGGCGGATCCACGACCGGATGCCGATGCTGGTCGAGCGCGAGCACCGCGACCAGTGGCTCGACCCCCGGGTCAGCGGCAACGACCTGCTCGGCCTGCTCGTGCCGGCCGCTCCCGGTCGGCTGGTCGCGCACCCGGTGTCCCCGGCGGTCGGCAACGTCGCCAACAACGGGCCCGAGCTCACCGCGCCCATCCCGATCAGCGAGGCGTTGGTGGAGGCCTGATGGCACTCGCCGGACGCCAGGTGCGCGAGCTCGAGACCCCTCAGGGGACGGCTCGCCTGCACATCTCCCGCGCACGCCGACCCCGGGCCACGGTGTTGCTCTCGCACGGCGCGGGCGGCGGGGTCGACGCGCCCGACCTCGTGGCGCTGGACGCCGGACTGCCGCGTCTCGACGTCACGGTCATCCGCCTCGAGCAGCCGTGGCGCGTCGCCGGTCGCAAGATCGCCGGCCCTCCGGCGTCGCTGGACGCTGCGTTGGTCGCGGTCGCCTCCCAGCTGCGCACCCGAACGCCGCTGGTGCTGGGCGGTCGGAGCGCCGGCGCCCGCAGCGCGGCACGGTGCGCCCGGACACTGGGAGCCTCGGGCGTCCTGGCGCTGGCCTTCCCGCTGCACCCGCCCGGCAAGCCCGAGCGGTCCCGCCTCGAGGAGCTGCTCGGCGCCGGCGTACCCACGCTCGTGGTCCAGGGGGAGCGGGACCCGTTCGGCCGCCCTGAGGAGTTCCCGGCCGACTCCGCGCGCCGCCGGCTGGTCGTCGTGCCGGAGGCCGGTCACGAGCTGACAGTGAGGGCGCGGGCGGCGCTGACGCCCGAGGAGGTCGCCGCGCTGATCGTCGAGGCGACGGAGGAGTGGCTCGAGCGCGAGGTCGTCGGGACCGGCTGACGCGTCGGAATACCCATCGGCTCGGTGTCGTTGTGCCGATGTAGCGCCCGACGAGGGAAGGACGCGTGCTGACGGTGGTGACCACCCTGGAGGCCGACCGCATAGGCTGGTCGGCGATGAGCGACGAGACGAGCGACGACCCCACCCCCGAGGAGGAGGTCGTCGACCTGGCGAGCGAGTCCGCCGAGGCGCGCGCGGCGCGGTTCGAGCGCGACGCCCTGCCGTTCCTGGACCAGCTGTACGGCGCGGCGATGCGGATGACGCGCAACCCCGCCGACGCCGAGGATCTGGTGCAGGAGGCGTTCGCGAAGGCCTACGCGTCGTTCCACCAGTTCAAGCCCGGCACCAACCTCAAAGCCTGGCTCTACCGCATCCTGACCAACACCTTCATCAACAACTACCGCAAGAAGCAGCGTCAGCCGCAGCAGTCGATGACCGAGGACGTCGAGGACTGGCAGCTGGCCCGCGCGGAGTCCCACACCTCCACCGGCCTGAAGTCGGCGGAGGTCGAGGCGCTCGAGCGCCTGCCCGACTCCGACGTCAAGGACGCGCTGCAGCGGCTGCCCGAGGATTTCCGCCTCGCGGTCTATCTCGCCGATGTCGAGGGATTCCCCTACAAGGAGATCGCCGAGATCATGGAGACCCCGATCGGGACGGTCATGTCCCGGTTGCACCGGGGTCGGCGACAGCTGCGCGACATGCTCGCCGACTACGCGCGCGAGCGCGGCATGAAGGTTCCCCACGACGCCGGGACGGGAGGTCGGTCATGAGTGGACCACTGGGCGAGGAGTGCGGGTGCGACTGCACGCAGGCACTCGAGCAGCTCTATCTCTTCCTCGACTCCGAGATCGACAACGCCACCTGCGAGGAGATCCAGGCCCACGTCGACTCGTGCTCGGCCTGCCTGAGCGCCTACGACCTCGAGCGCCTCGTCAAGGCGTTGGTCTCGCGCTCGTGCTCCGAGCGCGCACCCGAGCCGTTGCGCGAGCGGGTCTTGATGAGCATCCGCCAGGTGCAGGTGCGCATCGAGCTCCAGGACTGAGCATCGCGTCCCGGTTTGGCGCAGTGCTGCCCGACCTGGGATGATGGCCGACGGCTCGGTGCCCCCGGGCCCTCGAAGAGCCGAGGAGGAACCATGGGCAAGACCGGCCGCAAGCGTCGTGCGCGTCGCAAGAAGGGCGCGAACCACGGCAAGCGCCCCAACGCGTGAACCTGCGCTGACCTGAGCATCCGAACCCCCGCGCCGCGCCGGCCCGGGGGTTCGTTGCTGCTTGGATGACTCTCATGAGTACGCCGCAGCTGCCCGCCGGTGCCGAGGCCCGGCTCACCTTCACCGTCTCCGACGACGACACCGCCGCCGCCGTGGGCTCCGGCGACCTGGCCGTGCTCGGCACCCCACGGCTACTGGCGTGGTGCGAGGCAGCCACCTGCGCCGCGATCGCCGACCACCTGGACGCTGCGAGCACGTCGGTCGGCACCCGGGTCGCGCTCGAGCACCGCGCGGCCAGCCCCGTCGGTGCGGTCGTCGACGTGCACGCCACGCTGGTCCACGTCGACGGACGCCTGGCGCGCTTCTCGGTCGCCGCCGAGCACCGGGTCGGGGACGGCCCACCGGTCCTGGTCGGGACCGGCGAGGTCACCCGGGTGGTCGTCGACGCCGAGCGGTTCCTCGCGCGACTCGGCTGAGTCGCGCGAGGCGCCGCTCAGATCCCGAACGTGTTGCGCGGGTAGGCGGCCTCGACGTCGGTGATGACGTTGACCAGGTAGGGCACGCCGGAGGCGAACGCCCGGTCGAGGGTAGGTCCGATCTCGCGCGGGTCGGTGACCTCCTCGCCCGCTCCGCCGAGTGCCTTGACGACCTCGTGGTAGCCCGTGCGCGGCGTGAGGTCGGCGGCGACGTCGTAGCCGTAGAGCATCTGCATCGGGCCCTTCTCCAGCCCCCAGGCGCCGTTGTTGCCCACGACCATGACGACCGGCAGGTCGTGGCGCACCAGCGTGTCGACGTCCATCAGCGACATCCCGGCAGCACCGTCGCCGTAGAGCAGGACCACCTGCGACGACGGGCGCGCCAGGCGCGCGGCGATCGCGCCACCCAGGCCCGCACCGAGGCAGCCGTACGGCCCCGGGTCGAGCCAGCCGCCGGGGCGCTTGGGCTCGACGTACTTGCCGGCGAAGGACACGAAGTCACCACCATCACCGACGACGACGGCGTCCTCGGCGAGCCGGGGGACCAGCTCGCCGTAGATGCGCGCCGGGTGGATGGGGTCGGCCTCGGCCCGCAGCAGCTCGTCATCGCGCGCCGTGGCGGCCGCGACCGTCTCCTGCAGCGTGCCCACCCACCCGCTCCAGTCCGTACGCCGGCTCTGGCCCTGCACCGCGGTGAGCAGCCCGTCGAGGACGAGCGTGAGGTCACCGCTGGCCGAGCCGGCGAGCTCGGCGTGCCGCGAGACCTGGCCGGGGGAGTCGGCGAGGTGCACGGTCTTCGCGACCGGCGCGCCCTCCTTGCCGCCGAACACGCCATAGCTGAGCCGGAAGTCGAGCGGGGTGCCGACGACGATCACCAGGTCGCTGGTGCCGAGCGCGACGCTGCGGGCCTTCGTCATCAGCAGCCGGTGGCCGCCGGGGACGACGCCGCGTCCCATGCCGTTGGTGATGGCCGGGAGCTGGAGCTCCTCCACCAGCCGCAGCGCGGCCTCCTCGGCGCCGTCTGCCCAGACGTCGGTGCCGAGGACCAGCACCGGACGCTCTGCCCCGGCGAGGAGCGCGGCGATCCGCTCCAGCGCGTCGGTGTCGGGCTGCAGGCGGGCCGGCATCGACAGGTCGGGGGTGTCCACGACGGCGGTGTTGAACAGCTCGTCCATGGGGACGTCGACGAAGACGGGCCCGCGGTGGGAGCTCCCGGCCGCAACGAACGCCTCCTGCATGCCGGCGGCGATCTCGGGGGCCGTCGGGATCGTCCGCGCGAGCTTGGAGACCGGCGCGAGGATCGGCGGCTGGTCGAGCTCCTGGAGGCTGCCCGTGCCCCACCGCGCAGCGGGTGCGCGGCCCCCGACGACGACCATGGGGGAGCCGGCGAACTGCGCCTGGGCGACGGCGCTGACGCCGTTGGTGACCCCGGGTCCCGCGGTGAGCACGGCGAGGCCGGGGCGCCGGGTCAGCTTGCCGGTCGCCTCGGCGGCGAACGCAGCGGTCTGCTCGTGCCGGACGTCGAGGAGCCGCACCGGCGGGTCGGCGCGCACGGCGGCGTCGTACATCGGGAAGACGTGCGCGCCCGAGAGGGTGTACATCACGTCGACACCGTGGGCCGCGGCGACGGCCAGGGCGTGGTCGCCCCCGTGGCCATCGATCTTGCCGTCGATCTTCTCGGTGGTCTGCTGGTGGGTCGGCTCCGTCATGTGACGGAGGTTACCGGCGCGTCACGTGTGGCGTCCGGAGGACGCAGCGGCTCCCTCCGGACCCGGGTCGACGAGGACCGCGCCGTTGGTGCGGCGCAGAGCGTCGATCAGCACGAGCAGCAGGTCGCTGCGCACCGCCGGCGGTTGCGGCGCCAGCGCCAGTTGCAGGTGCAGCGCGCGCAAAAACGCCTGCGCGTCCGCTGGTCGGAGGTAGGGATCCTCGTCGAGGGAGCGCTGCACCGGCACCGCCTCCGCAGCGATCCGGTTGACCCACGGCTCCAGGACGTCGAGGCCGAGCAGGTCGCGGCGCAGGACGTGCAGCACCGCCTCGGCCAACCGGTCGACCTCACCGCCCAGGAACCTCTGCGGCGCCTCGGTCAGCACCCGGTCGGCGACCACGTCGAGCACCACGGTGAGCTCCAGCTCACCGCACCGCGGCGAGCGCGCCAACGCCGCGAGGGCGTCGGCGCCGTGCGCGACAGCGTGGGCGAGCCCCTGGCCCGGCACGAAGGCACGCAGGTCGCGCTCGCGCAGCAGCCAGGTCATCACCCGGTCACCCCAGCTGAGCACCTGGTCGGCGGTGAGCAGGTCGCGCCCGCCCGGGCGCTCGCTGTCGCGGTCGATGCAGGCAGCCAGGACGACCGCGCACAGGGACCGGCGGAACACCGACGCGGTGTCCTGCTCACCGAGCCCCACGTCCAGGCCGCGCGCGATCCCGTCACCCAGCCCCGGCAGCAGGTCGTCGTACACCCCGCGGTCGATCCAGGTCAGCAGCACGGCGAGGGCGACCTCGTGCCGCTCGCGGGGGTCGGGGGCCCCGAGCAGCCGGGTGAGCTCCGCCGTGAGGTCGGTCAGGGGACGGTCCGTCGGGACCGCGAAGTCCCTCGCGACCACCTCTGCCCAGAATCCCGAGACCATGGACAACATCCTGACACGGTTCGCGGCCTAGGCTGCATCCCGTGTCGTCCCTGTCCGAGCTCGTCCGCGCGCACACCGATCTCGATGCCGAGGACGTCGCGTGGCTGCACCAGCTGCTCGCCGACTGGCAGATCATCGCCGACCTCTCCTTCGCCGACCTGGTCCTCTGGCTGCCCGACCGCGACGGCGCCGGCTTCTGGGCAGGCGCGCAGATCCGGCCCACGACGGGCCCGACGGCGTACGTCGACGACCTGGTCGGCGGCTACCTCGCACGCGGCACACGGCCACTGCTGGACACCGCCTACGACCACGCCCGGATCGCACGCGAGGGCGACCCGGAGTGGCGCGACGACGTGCCGGTGCGGGTGGAGGCGATCCCCGTGCGCCGCGGCAGGCGCGTGCTGGCGGTGATCGGGCGCAACACGAACCTGCTCGGGGTCCGCACCCCCAGCCGGCTGGAGCTGTCCTACCTGCAGACGGCGACCGAGCTCACCCAGATGATCAGCGCCGGGCGCTTCCCGCTGCCCGGCCAGCGCTCCGACCATGCCGACTCGCCGCGGGTGGGCGACGGGTTCCTGCGCATCGACGCCGAGGGGCGCGTCGGCTACGCCAGCCCCAACGCCCAGTCGGTCTACCGGCGCCTCGGGCTGACCGGTGACCTGACGGGACAGACGCTCGCCGAGGTGACCCGGGCCCTGGTCCCGGTGCGTTACCGGGTCGACGAGGAGACGGTCTCGGCAGTCCTGGGCGGACGCCTGGCGCGCGAGACCGAGCTCGGCAACGGCGAGGTGGTGGTCATCGCCAGGTCCATCCCGCTGGCACCGACCGGCACCCACAGCGGGGCGCTCGTCCTGCTGCGCGACGTCAGCGACCTGCGTCGCCGTGACCGCGAGCTGCTCACCAAGGACGCGACGATCCGCGAGATCCACCACCGGGTGAAGAACAACCTGCAGACCGTCGCCGCACTGCTGCGGCTCCAGGCGCGGCGCATCCCGTTCCCGGAGGGACGCCAGGCTCTGGAGGAGGCTGTGCGCCGCGTGGGGTCGATCGCGATCGTGCACGAGACGCTCAGCCAGGCCTTCGACGAGAGCGTCGACTTCGACGACGTCGCGGACCGGATCCGGCGGATGGTGGCTGACATCGGCACCCGCGGGGCGGTCGTCCACACGCGGCGGGAGGGCTCCTTCGGGATGCTGCCCGCCGAGGTCGCGACGCCGCTGGCGATGGTGCTGACCGAGATCCTGCAGAACGCCGTCGAGCACGGGTACGGCGAGACCGGCACCGGCACCGTCGTCCTGCGCATCGCGCGCGAGCGGGCGCCGGAGGGGTCCGAGGACGACGTGCTGCGCTTCTGGGTCACCGACGACGGGCGCGGACTTCCGCCGGACTTCGACCCGGGGGCCGCGGCGGGCCTGGGGTTGTCGATCGTGCGGACCCTGGTGTCCTCGGAGCTCGGAGGGGAGCTGGAGTTCGGCCGGGCAGAGCCGCACGGCACCGAGGTGGCCGGGGTGATCCGGCTCGCCGACGTACCCACCCGCGGCTGACGGTCCGGCTCGTCGTGCTCCTCGGGAGCGTCAGGCGGTGCGTACGCGGGCGCGAGCGTTGCGGCGCTTCAGCGCGCGGCGCTCGTCCTCGCTCATCCCGCCCCAGACACCGTGGTCCTGCCCGGCCTCCAACGCCCACGCGAGACACTGCTCGCGGACGTCGCAGCGTCGGCACACCTTCTTCGCCTCCTCGATCTGGAGGATGGCGGGACCGGTGTTGCCGATCGGGAAGAACAGCTCTGGGTCCTCGTCGAGGCATGCAGAGCGGTGGCGCCAATCCATGGCGGGGGACTCCTCTACTCGGGTTGCTTCCCGCCTGACCGGTAGGCCGCGCGGGGTGCTCAGCCCGACCCGAGGCCGGACACGACACTGTCCGCGGTCAAATCGGGGGTACCCGGCGATCCGCGGACTCCTTGAGCATCGCAAGAGAACCGGTCGCGCACAACCCTCTCAGCGGGGTCACGTTGGTCACAGCAGTCACGCGAGTAGGCTCCCTCGCCGTGACTCCCACCCCCCGCGCCACGCCCTTCCTGCGCGTCGCCGCCGTCCTGGTCGCCCTCGAGGGAGCCGCGCTGATCGTGCTCGCCGTGCTCGAGGCGCTCACGGTCTCGGGGGAGCGACTGGTCATGGGGCTGACCACCACCGTGTTCTTCCTCGGGTACGGCGCGGCGCTCCTCGTCGGCGCCTGGGGCCTGCTGCGACCCTGGGACCTCGTCCGCAGCCCGGTGGTGCTCGCCCAGCTCATCCAGCTCGGGGTGGCCTGGAGCTTCCGCGGAGGGGACACCGGGGCCGTCGCTGCTGTGCTCGCCGTCACCGCGGTCGCGGTCCTCGTGCTGGTGCTGCTGCCGTCGTCGACGGCGTACCTCGTCCCCGAGGACGAGCAGTAGCAAGGCCGTCCTAGACGGTCGACTCCTCCATGACCTCGCGCATCTGCGCCAGCGAGCGGCTCAGCAGGCGCGAGACGTGCATCTGCGAGACGCCGACGTCGTTGGCGATCTGGCTCTGCGTCATGCCGCCGAAGAACCGCAGCAGCACGATCCTGCGCTCACGCGGCTCCAGCCGGTCGAGCAGCGGCTCGAGCGAGGCCCGGATCTCGACGTTGGCCAGCGCATCGTCCTCGGCTCCCAGGGAGTCGGCGAGGGTGAGCGTGCCCTCGTCGCCCGGCGCGTCCGGCCGGTCGAGCGAGAGGGTCTGGTAGGCGTTGCCGGACTCGATGCCCTCGATGACCTCGTCGACCGTGCAGTCCAGACGTTGCGCGAGCTCGGTGGGCGTGGGGGAGCGCCCCAGCTCCTGCGACATCTCCGAGGTGACGGCACTGATCTGCTGGCGCAGCTCCTGCAGGCGCCGCGGCACCCGGATCGCCCAGCCCTTGTCGCGGAAGTGCCGCTTGATCTCCCCGACGATGGTCGGGGTGGCGTAGGTGGAGAACTCCACGCCGCGCTCGAGGTCGAACCGGTCGACCGCCTTCAGCAGCCCGATGGTGCCGACCTGCACGAGGTCCTCGAGCGGCTCGCCGCGGTTGCGGAAGCGGCGCGCGCAGTGGTGCACCAGCGGCAGGTGCAGCTCGATGAGCTGGTCGCGGGCGTCCGAGCGCTCGGCGCTGCCCTCCTCGGCGGCCAGCAGCCGCTCGAAGAGTGCCTGCGTGGCCGCTCGCGTCGCGCTGCGCGCCGTCGCGCGTGCGTCGGGCACCTCCGGCGTCGCGGAGGGGTCGGCCGTCGTGTCCACGGCGCTCAGGACTCCGTCACCAGGCCGACCGGTCCGGTGGCGCCACCGCTGGTGGACGAGCGGGCGGTCAGCACCAGTCGCACGCAGTCCGCGTCGGTCGAGGCGGTGACCTCGGCGGTGAGGGCCGACAGCACCTGCCAGGAGAAGCTGTCACGGTCGGGCTCGTGGGGGTCGGCGCTCTGTGCCTGGAGCGTCACGGTCAGCGCGTCGGCCTCGAGGCGGAAGTCGCAGGCGAGCTGCGAGCCCGGCACGGCCTGGGGCAACAGCATGGAGCTGGCCTCGTCGACGGCCGTGCGGATGTCCTCAATGTCGTCGAGCGGGAAGTCGAGACGGGCCGCGAGCCCCGCCGCGGCGGTACGGAGGATCAGCACGAACGCCCCGTCCGCGGGAAGGCGCAGCGACACCTCGGCGGTCGTGCGTCCACCGAGCGCGCCCGTGCTCTGCTGGGTTCCTGCGTGTGCGTTCATGTGATCCTCCGTCCGGTGTCCGCGCTCAGGCCTTCTTGGTCTCCCAGAAGATCTCCGCGATCTCGTCGATCTTCGCGAGGAGCTGGTCGGCCACGTCGGCGTCGAGGGTGCCCTTCGCGCCACCGGCACCGGCGAGCTTGGTGGCCTCGTTCACGAGGGTGTGCAGGTGCGGGTACTTCTCGAAGTGCGGCGGCTTGAAGTAGTCGGTCCAGAGCACCCAGAGGTGGTGCTTGACCAGCTCGGCGCGCTGCTCCTTGATGAGCACGGCGCGCGTGCGGAAGTCCGGGTCGTCACTGTCGGCGACCTTGGCGATGATGGCCTTGATGGACTCCGCCTCGATGCGCGCCTGGGCCGGGTCGTAGACGCCGCAGGGCAGGTCGCAGTGGGCCTGGGCCTCGAGGGTGGGGGCGAAGAGTCGCGCGAGCATACGGAGTACCTCTCTCGTCAATAGATCGGCTGTGGTTGGGACACTACTCCCGCGCGGGGACCGGCGTCCGGCCACCCCGCTGGGACTGCGGGAGGCACGATGGGAGACATACCCCCCACCACGGGCTCTACGCCCGCGGCCGGCCGTCCGCCCGGACGGTGGGGGATCGTCGTGGTCCGGGGCCGCTCCATGCAGCCGACGCTGCGCGACGGGGACCGGCTGCTGGTCCGGTACGCCGCCCGCCGGCGGCCGGGGCAGGTCGCGCTGGTGCGTCTGCCCGACGGGGTCGTCGCGGTGAAGCGCCTCGCGCACCAGGAGCCCGACGGTGCCTGGTGGGTCGAGCGCGACAACCCGCGCGAGGGCGTGGACTCCTGGTCGGTCGGCGCAGTCACCGAACCCGATGTGTGGGGCGTGGCGGCGGTGCGACTGTGGCCGCGTCCGGCAAGGCTGCGCCGGCGTCGGTAGTGCGGGCTGACACCCGACGGACTCCGCACCCGGCCCCCGCGTTTCGACCCTCGGCCACTCGGGCCACGGAAGTCGCCTTGTGCCACACTGACCGGCGCCCGTAGACCGCCTTGAGGGAAGTGCGTGAAGCCTGCGATGACGTCGTCCGAGAAGACCACCCAGTCCGCCGTGTCCGACCAGGACCCGGTCTTCGCGCTGCACGTCGGCGGCAAGATGGAGATCAGCTCCACCGTTGCGCTGACGGGTGCCGACGAGCTGTCGCTGGCCTACACCCCCGGTGTGGCCCGGGTGTGCGAGGCCATCGCTGCCGAGCCCGAGCTGGTCGCGGACTACACCTGGGTCTCCAACACGGTCGCCGTCGTCACCGACGGCACCGCGGTCCTCGGCCTCGGCGACATCGGGCCCGCGGCCGCGATGCCGGTCATGGAGGGCAAGGCGGTGCTGTTCAAGCAGTTCGGCGGCGTCGACGCCATCCCGATCTGCCTCGACACGACCGACACCGACGAGATCATCGAGACGGTCGTGCGTCTGGCCCCCAGCTTCGGCGGGATCAACCTCGAGGACATCTCGGCCCCGCGCTGCTTCGAGATCGAGGACCGGCTCAAGGAGCGGCTCTCCATCCCCGTCTTCCACGACGACCAGCACGGTACGGCGGTGGTGGCGCTCGCCGCGCTGCAGAACGCGCTGCGGCTCACGGGTCGTCTGCCCAACACCACGCGCGTGGTCGTCTCCGGTGCCGGCGCCGCGGGCGTCGCGGTCGCCAAGATCCTCAAGGCCGCCGGCATCGGCGACCTCGCGGTGACCGACCGGCAGGGTGTCGTCAGCTCGACGCGCTCCGACCTCACCCCGGTCAAGATGGCGCTCGCCGAGGAGACGGCCGACCTCACCGGCCGGTCCGGCACCCTGGCCGAGGTGATGGCGGGCGCCGACGTCTACATCGGCGTCTCCGGCGGCACCGTGCCGGAGGAGGCCGTCGCCTCGATGGCACCCGACGCGATCGTCTTCGGTCTGGCCAACCCGACGCCCGAGGTGCACCCCGACATCGCCCACAAGTACGCCCGCGTCGTGGCGACCGGTCGCTCGGACTACCCCAACCAGATCAACAACGTGCTCGCGTTCCCGGGCATCTTCCGCGGTGCCTTCGACGTGCGTGCGACGGCGATCACCGAGGGCATGAAGCTCGCCGCGGCCAACGCACTCGCCGACCTCGTCGGTGACGACCTGCGCGAGGACCTGATCATCCCCTCGCCGTTCGACGACCGGGTGGGGCCCGCCGTCGCCGCGGCCGTCGCCGAGGCCGCGCGACGCGACGGGGTCGCCACCCGTTAACTCGCTAGGGTCGGTTCCATGTTCGCCGTCTACGCCTCCACGTTCTCCTCCGACGACCCGTTGTCCGGGCTGGTCCTGGGCGACCTCCCCGAGCCCGAGCTGCCCGACGGGTGGGTGCGGGTCCGCCTGAAGGCGGCCTCGCTCAACCACCACGACCTGTGGTCGCTGCGGGGCGTCGGACTGCGCGAGGAGGCCCTGCCGATGATCCTCGGCTGTGACGCCGCGGGCATCGACGAGGACGGCAACGAGGTCGTCGTGCACGCGGTCATCAGCTCTCCGGACTGGACCGGCGACGAGACGCTGGACCCGTCGCGCTCGCTGCTCAGCGAGAAGCACCCCGGCACATTCGCCGAGACCGTGATGGTGCCGCGCCGCAACGTGGTCCCGAAGCCGCAGTCGCTGTCGTTCGAGGAGGCCGCCTGCCTGCCGACGGCGTGGCTGACCGCCTACCGGATGCTGTTCACCCAGGGCGGGCTCAAGGCCGGCGACACCGTGCTCGTGCAGGGTGCGGGCGGGGGAGTGGCCACCGCGCTGATCGTCCTGGGACGCGCTGCCGGCCTGCGAGTCCTGGCGACGAGCCGGGACGAGGCGAAGCGCTCGCGCGCCCTGGAGATCGGCGCCCATGAGGTCTTCGAGTCCGGCGCCCGGCTCCCGGTCAAGGTCGACGCCGTGATGGAGACCGTCGGCCGCGCGACCTGGTCGCACTCGATCCGCTCCCTGCGTCCCGGCGGGTCCCTGGTGATCTCGGGGACCACGTCGGGCCCGAAGCTCGACGACGCCGAGCTCACGCGGATCTTCTTCCTCCAACTGCGGGTGCAGGGCTCCACCATGGGCACCCGCAGCGAGCTCGCATCGCTGGTCAGCCTCCTCGACGCCACCGGCAGCCGTCCCCTCATCGACCGCACGCTGCCGCTGAGCGAGGCGCGCGACGGCTTCGCCGCGATGGCGCAGGGTGACGTGTTCGGCAAGATCGTCTTCACCCTCTGATGGCCATCTACCTGCTCACCGGTGCCGGCTCGGGCATCGGCGCCGCACTGGCCACGGTCCTCCACGAGCGCGGCGACGAGCTCGTCCTTCTCGCCCGCTCCGGCGAGCGCGCCGAGGAGCTGAGCTCCCGCTACCCCGGGGCCCGGGCACTCGTGGCCGACCTCGCCGAGGCCGACGCCGTCGCCGGGCTCGCCGCCGACCTGCCCGCGCGCCTCGACGGCGTGGTCCACTCCGCCGGTGTGGTGGAGCTGGGGGACGTCGAGGGCCAGGACCTCGGGGCGTGGCGACACACGTTGGAGGTCAACCTCCTGGCCCCGGTCGCCCTGACCCGCGTCGCGCTACCCGCCCTGCGTGCGGGGGCCGGTCGGGTGGTGCTCGTCAACTCCGGCCAGGGCCTCGGCGCGGCGCCGGGCTGGGCGTCGTACGCCGCCTCCAAGCACGGCCTGAAGGCCTTCGCGGACTCACTGCGCCAGGAGGAGAAGGCCCACGGCGTCCAGGTGATCAGTGTCTATCCCGGACGCACGGCGACGCCGATGCAGGAGCAGGTGCACGCGCACGAGGGAGCGCCGTACGACGCGCGTGCCTGGACCCGGCCGGAGTCGGTGGCCGCGACGATCGTGCACGCGCTCGACATCGGCGCCGACGCGGCGCTCACCGACATCACGGTGCGCCCGGGCCGCTAGTCCTCGGGGTCGTCCAACCGGGCGAGCCAGGTCGCGAGCCGCTCGACCGGCACCTCGAAGTCGGGGTGCAGGTCGACGAACTCGACCAGCCGCTCGGCGAGCCACGCCAGGGTGACCTCCTCGTCACCCCGGCGTCGCTCGAGCTCCTCGATCCCGCGATCGGTGAAGTACACGGCGCGATCCGCTCAGGAGAAGGCCTGCGCGAGCAGCGCCTTCTGCTCCTCGACGTGGCGCGACTGCTGGCCCACCGCAGGAGACGTCGACTCCGGACGCGAGACCCGGTAGAACGGCACGTCCAGCTCGCCGGTGAGGTGCAGGGCCATGTGCGGCCACGGGCCCATGTTGGCCGGCTCGTCCTGCACCCAGCGGACCTCCTGGAGGTTGGGGAAGCGGGAGAGCTCCGCCTTGATCTCCTCCAGCGGACGCGGGTAGAGCTGCTCCAGCCGCACGATGCCGGTCGACGGCTTGTCGGCCTCGCGCTTGGCGCGCTCGACCATCAGGTCCCACGTCACGCGACCGCTGCACAGCAGCACCTTGCGCACGGACTCCGGGTCGACCATGCCGTCGCCGATGACCGGGCGGAAGACCGTGTCGCCGGTGAAGTCCGACGGCTGGGAGGCCGCCTCCTTGCGCTTGAGCATCGACTTCGGCGTGAAGACGATCAGCGGGCGGTGCTGCTCGCTGAGCGAGTGCTTGCGCAGCAGGTGGAAGTAGCTGGCCGGGGTCGAGGGCTGCGCGACGACGAAGGCCTCCTCGGCCGCCATCGTCAAGAAGCGCTCGATGCGGGCGGACGAGTGGTCCGGTCCCTGGCCCTCGTAGCCGTGGGGGAGCAGCAGGACGACGCCCGACTGCTGGCCCCACTTGGTCTCACCCGAGGTGATGAACTCGTCGATGATGGTCTGCGCACCGTTGACGAAGTCGCCGAACTGGGCCTCCCACAGGACCAGCGCCTCGGGGCGGGCCACCGAGTAGCCGTACTCGAAGCCGAGCGCGGCGTACTCCGAGAGCAGCGAGTCGTAGACGTAGAACTGCGCCTGGTCCTCGGTGAGGTTGGCCAGCGGGGTCCACTCGTCGGCGTTGGTGCGGTCGATGATCGTCGCGAAGCGCTGCACGAAGGTGCCGCGGCGGGAGTCCTGACCGGCCAGGCGCACCGGACGACCGTCCATGAGCAGCGAGCCGAACGCGAGGATCTCGCCGGTGCCCCAGTCGATCGGGCCGTCGACGATCGCCGCGGCCCGGCGCTGCAGCTGCGGCTGCACCTTCGGGTGGACGACGAAGCCCTCCGGCGGAGAGGTGTAGGCGTCCGCGATCCGCTTGAGGGTCTCCTGGGTGATCGCCGTGGGGGGCTCGAGCGCGCCGGACTTCTCCGGGTAGTCCGGGACCGTCATCCACTCTTCCGGCCCGCTGGTCGCCTCGCGCACCTCGGTGAAGACCCGCTCCAGCTGCTGCTGGTAGTCCCGCAGGACCTGCTCGGCCTCCTCGATGGTGATGTCGCCACGACCGATGAGGGACTCCGTGTAGAGCTTGCGCACGGAGCGCTTCTGCTCGATGAGGTCGTACATCAGCGGCTGGGTGTAGCTCGGGTCGTCACCCTCGTTGTGACCGCGGCGGCGGTAGCAGACCAGGTCGATGACGACGTCCTTGTTGAACGCCTGGCGGTACTCGAAGGCCAGCCGGGCGACGCGGATGCACGCCTCGGGGTCGTCGCCGTTGACGTGGAAGATCGGCGCCTGGACCATCCGTGCGACGTCGGTGGAATACAACGACGAGCGCGAGGAGGCCGGCGAGGTGGTGAAGCCGACCTGGTTGTTGACGATGACGTGGATCGTGCCGCCGGTGCGGTAACCCCGCAGCTGCGACAGGTTGAGCGTCTCGGCCACGACGCCCTGCCCGGCGAACGCCGCGTCGCCGTGGATCAGCAGGGGGAGGACCGGGTACTCGGCACCGCGGTTGAGCACGTCCTGCTTGGCGCGGGCGATGCCCTCCAGGACGGGGTCCACAGCCTCCAGGTGGGACGGGTTCGCGGCGACGGACACCTTGACGGTGTCGCCCTTGCCGGAGGCGAACTCGCCCTCGGCGCCGAGGTGGTACTTCACGTCGCCGGAGCCCTGCACGGTGCGGGGGTCGATGTTGCCCTCGAACTCGCGGAAGATCTGGCCGTAGCTCTTGCCGACGATGTTGGCTAGCACGTTGAGCCGACCGCGGTGTGCCATGCCGATGCACACCTCGTCGAGCGACTCCTCCGCGGCCGCCTCGCAGATCTCGTCGATCAGCGGGATCGTGGTCTCGCCGCCCTCGAGGCTGAACCGCTTCTGCCCGACGAACTTCGTCTGCAGGAAGGTCTCGAAGGCTTCGGCCTGGTTGAGCTTGAGCAGGATGCGCAGCTGCTCCTCGCGCGGCGGCTTCTGGTGCGGCCGCTCCACGCGCTCCTGGATCCACCGGCGCTGCTCGGGGTCCTGGATGTGCATGTACTCGATGCCGACCGTGCGGCAGTAGGAGTCGCGCAGCGTCCCCAGGATGTCGCGCAGCTTCATGAACGGGCGGTTGTTGCCGCCGAAGGACCCGGTCGCGAACTCGCGGTCGAGGTCCCACAGGGTCAGCCCGTGCGTCTCCACCTCGAGATCGGGGTGGCTGCGCTGGCGGTACTCGAGGGGGTCGGTGTCGGCCATGATGTGGCCGCGCACGCGGTAGGCGTGGATCAGCTCGAGGATGCGCGCCTGCTTGCTGATCTCGTCGTCGTGGTTGGTCGAGATGTCAGCAGCCCAGCGGATCGGCTCGTAGGGGATCCGCAGCGACCGGAAGATGTCGTCGTAGAAACCCTCCTCGCCGATGAGCAGCTGGTGGATGCGACGGAGGAACTCGCCCGACTGCGCGCCCTGGATGACCCGGTGGTCGTAGGTCGAGGTCAGCGTCATGATCTTGCTGACCGCGTTGCGGGTGAGGGTCTCCTCGGAGGCGCCCTGGAACTCCGGCGGGTAGTCCATCGAGCCGACGCCGATGATCGTGCCCTGGCCCTTCATCAACCGCGGCACCGAGTGGCTGGTGCCGATGGTGCCGGGGTTGGTGAGGCTGACGGAGGTGCCCTGGAAGTCGGCGACGGTGAGCTTGTTGTTGCGCGCCTTGCGGACGACGTCCTCGTAGGCGGTCCAGAACTGCGCGAAGTCCATCGACTCCGCTGCCTTGATGGAGGGCACGAGCAGCTGGCGGGTGCCGTCGGACTTCTGCTGGTCGATGGCCAGGCCGAGGTTGACGTGGGCAGGCGTGACCAGGTGCGGCTTGCCGTCGATCTCGTCGTACGACGCGTTCATCTCCGGCATGCCGGCGAGCGCCCGCACCAGCGCGAAGCCGATGAGGTGGGTGAACGACACCTTGCCGCCGCGTGCGCGCGCCAGGTGGTTGTTGATCACCGTGCGGTTGTCGATGAGGAGCTTGACCGGGATGTTGCGCACGCTGGTCGCGGTCGGCACGGACAGGCTGATGTCCATGTTCTTCGCGGTGCGCGCCGGCGCACCGCGAAGGACGGTGACCTCGGGCTCCTTGTCGGCCTCGGGCTCCTCGTGCTTCTCGGGCTGCTTGGAGACCGGCGGGGTAGCGGGTCGCGAGGCCGACGTCGCGGCCTTCTCGTTGCGCTGGGTGGTCTGCTTCTGCGCCTTGGCCTCGACCTTCGTGCGCGAGTCGCCCTGGGCGGCCGCGTCGGAGGAGGACGACGAGGGCTTGCGCTCGGCGGCCGGGACGCCGGAGGCGACCGGGGCCTCGGCGGCGTCGCCGCCCTGCTCGGGGGCCGTGGCGCGTGCCGCCGGCTTCGCGCCGGGGGACCGGCTCGAGCCGGCGGTGGCGGTGGACGCGCCGTTGGTCGCGCCCTGGTTCGCGAAGTACTCGTGCCACGCGGGATCGACACTGGACGGATCCCGTTGGTAGGCCTCGTACATCTCCTCGACCAGCCACTCGTTGGCACCGAAGTCGGTGCCCGGGGCGGTCGCGGTGTCTACGGAGGTGTCAGAGGAGCGGTCACGGGGTGACTCGGGCACGGCTGCGTTCGCCTCTTCCGGTGCGTCATGCGAGTGTGTGGGTGCGGCTCCAAGGCTAGTCCGTCACCGCAAGGATCCGCACGCTGGTCCTCACCCCAGGAAGGAATGCTCGTCGTGGCCCTACGCAGACCCCGTCTGCAGGTCCCAGCGACCACGTCCACCCCGGTTGTCGCACCCGTTCTCGCCCTTGCACTCGCGCTCATCGTGACAGGGTGCACCGAGGACGATCCGCCGCCCCCCTCGCCGTCCCCGACGCCGTCGGCCACCGCGACGCCGACGCCCCAGCCGCAGGCGGCGCCCCTCGACGTCACGATCGCCGACGCGGCGGGCCGGCTGCCGCGCGCGGCCCGGAAGATCGCCACCGCGCGCGTGGAGAGCACCGTCGGCGGTTATCTCGAGGGCGCCTTCCTCGGCGACTTCCCCCGCACCCGGTACGCCGACGCCTGGACGCACTTCACACCCGCGGCCACGCGCCTGGCCCGGCGCGACCTCGGGCTGCTCACCCACGCCGACCGGGGTGCACGCATCGCGTCGGTGGTCCCGGTGCGCCAGGAGGTCCGGGTCCGAGCGCTCGCGCCCCGGCGCAAGATGATCGGCGGCACCGCGCGGGTGCGCCTGGTCCTGCGGGTGACCGATGTCGACGGTGCGGTGCAGCGCGTGCGGATCGCCGGCCGGCTGCTGCTGACCCGCGCCCCCGACCGGACGTTCCGGATCTTCGGCTACGACCTCGAGCGGTCCTCGGGTCCGCTGCGCGCTCCTGCTGCTCCTGGAGGTGACGCATGAGGAAGGTCCTGCTGCGCTGGCTTCCGCTCGGTCTGGTGCTGGCGCTCGTCGGCACCACCGTGCCGGACTCGGCGTACGTCGAGCCGCCCGCCGCCCTGGTGCGGGTCGCGTCCGACGACGGCCGGGCCCAGGGGATCGGCCGCGATCCGGCGGTCACCTGGATCCTCGCGATCGGCTCCGACGCGCGTCCGGGCCAGCCGGTCCTGCGCAGCCGTGCCGACGCGATCCAGCTGGTCGGCCTCAACGCCCGGACCGGGCACGCGGCCGCGCTCGGCATCCCGCGCGACTCCTACGTCGACATCCCCGGCCACGGCCGCAACCGGGTCAACGCCGCCCTCACGTTCGGCGGGCCGGAGCTGATGGCTCGCACCGTGGCGGGCATGACCGGGTTGCGCCCCGACTACGTGATGGTGACCAGCTTCGGCGGCTTCGAGCGCATGGTCGACGCCATCGGCGGCATCACGGTCAACTCGCAGTACGCGTTCTCCGACGTCGTCCGGCCGCGCGGCTACCGGGTCGGGAAGAACCGGCTCAACGGTCTGCAGGCCCACGTGTTCGCCCGGCTCCGCAAGCCGTTCCCCCGCGGGGACTTCGACCGTTCGGCCAACCAGCAGCGGGCGATGTTCGGGATCCTGCGGGAGATCCGGAGCAAGGTGGACCGGCCCGGCTTCATGGAGCGCGGCACCCTCGCGGCGATCCGCAACCTGTCGACCAACCTCGGTCCGATCGAGGCCTTCCGGCTGGCGCACGCCGTCGGTCAGGTCCGGCCGGCCCGCGTGCGCGCCTGCGTGCTGCGCGGCGGCACCGGCATGGCCGGAGCGGCGAGCGTGGTGTTCCCGGACCTGGGACAGGCGCGGCGCTTCGCGCGGAAGGCGGGTCGGGACGCGCGCCTGGAGGGCGGCTGCGGCTGACGGGCGAAAAAGTGCCCCCGGCAGGATTCGAACCTGCGACTCCTGGTACCGGAAACCAGTGCTCTATCCCCTGAGCTACGGAGGCGAAGCCCGGCGCAGCAGAACTGCCGGCCGGGCTGGGCGGGACTCTACAGCCGGAGGGCGGGGCCCGGCGAATCGGGGCGGCGTCGATACGCTGGGCCGGTGACCCCTGACCAGCTCGCCACCGCTGTCCGCGACGTCCTGACCGGACTCGTCGCCGACGGTGCCATCGCCCTCGACGCCGCCGACGTACCCCAGGACGTCACGATCGAGCGACCCCGCCAGAAGGGTCACGGCGACTACGCGACCAACGTCGCGCTGCAGCTGGCGAAGAAGGCCGGCACCAACCCGCGCGAGCTCGCTGCGACGCTCGCCGAGCGGCTCGCGGAGCAGGCGGGGGTCGGTGGCGTCGAGGTCGCCGGTCCGGGCTTCCTCAACATCACCGTCGATGCCGGCGCGCAGGGCCAGGTCGCCGCGCAGGTCGTCCGCGCAGGGGAGCGGTACGGCGCCAACGACGCGTTCGCCGGCGAGCGGATCAACCTCGAGTTCGTCTCCGCGAACCCGACCGGGCCGATCCATCTCGGCGGCGTCCGATGGGCGGCCGTGGGCGACGCGCTGGGCCGGATCTTCACGGCCTCGGGCGCGCAGGTCACTCGCGAGTACTACTTCAACGACCACGGCTCGCAGATCGACCGGTTCAGCTCCTCGCTCCTGGCCAGCGCCCGCGGCGAGGCCGTGCCCGAGGACGGCTACGGCGGGCAGTACATCCACGACATCGCCGCGGCCATCGTCGCGCAGCGCCCGGACGCGCCGGGCCTGCCCGACGCCGAGGCGCAGGAGGTCTTCCGCGCGCTCGGCGTCGAGATGATGTTCGCCGAGATCAAGCAGAGCCTCCACGACTTCGGCGTCGACTTCGACGTCTACTTCCACGAGGACGACCTCCACAGGAGCGGCGCCGTCGGCCGTGCCGTCGACCGGCTGCGCGAGCTCGGCAACGTCTACGAGCAGGACGGGGCGGTCTGGCTCGCCACCGAGCGCTTCGGCGACGACAAGGACCGGGTGATCATCAAGTCCGACGGGCAGGGCGCCTACCTCTCGGGCGACCTGGCCTACTACCTCGACAAGCGCGAGCGCGGGTTCGACCGCTGTCTGATCATGCTCGGTGCCGACCACCACGGGTACGTCGGCCGGATGATGGCGATGTGCGCGGCGTTCGGCGACCAGCCGGGCACGAACCTCGAGATCCTCATCGGCCAGATGGTCAACCTGGTCCGCGACGGCGAGCCCATGCGGATGTCGAAGCGCGCCGGCACCGTCGTGACGATCGACGACATCGTCGGAGCGCTCGGGGTGGACGCCGCGCGCTACGTGCTCGCGCGCTACAGCTCCGACTCCAACATCGACATCGACCTCGACCTGTGGACCAAGGCGTCGAACGACAACCCGGTCTACTACGTGCAGTACGCCCACGCCCGGGTCGCGTCCCTGCTGCGCAACGCCGCCGACCTCGGTCTGACCGCTGACGACCAGGTCGACACCAGCACGCTCGTCCACGAGAAGGAGGGCGAGCTGCTACGTGCCCTCGCGGAGTTCCCGCGGGTGGTGGCCGCGGCCGCCGAGCTACGCGAGCCGCACCGGGTCGCGCGCTACCTCGAGGAGACCGCGGGGATCTACCACCGCTTCTACGACAACTGCCGGGTGCTGCCGATGGGTGATGAGGAGGCGGGCGACCTGCACCGCGCGCGGCTGCTGCTGGTCGCCGCGACCCGCGTCGTCCTCGCCAACGGACTGCACCTGCTCGGCGTCTCGGCGCCCGAGCGGATGTGAGGGGCTGTCATGCGTGCACATGAGGCCGGTTGGGCCCACGCCGAGGGCGCTCGTGGCCCGACGTGGCTGCAGGTGCCGGCGGACGTCAACGACCTGGTCGCGCACCTGTGGTCGTCCACCGCCCGCAAGGTCGACGGGGTCCTCGAGGTCGGGGGCGTCCCGATGACCGACCTGGTCGCGGAGCACGGGTCGCCGGCGTACGTCCTCGACGAGGTGGACTTCCGCCAGCGCGCCGCCGCCTTCCGCGACGCGTTCGCCGACTACGACGTCTACTACGCCGGCAAGGCGTTCCTCTGCACCACCGTCGCGCGCTGGGTGGCGGAGGAGGGGCTGCGTCTCGACGTCTGCTCGGCCGGAGAGCTCACGGTGGCACTGGCGGCGGGCTTCGAGCCAGCGTTCATCGGCTACCACGGCAACAACAAGACCGGCGCGGAGCTCGCCCGGGCCGTGGAGGCCGGGGTCGGGCGGATCGTCGTGGACTCCTTCCTGGAGGTCGAGCGGGTGGCGGAGATCGCCGCCCGGACCGGCCGTCGGGTGGGGGTGATGGTGCGCGTGACCGCCGGGGTGGAGGCGCACACGCACGAATACATCGCGACCGCGCACGAGGACCAGAAGTTCGGCTTCTCCATCACCAGCGGTGACGCCCTCGAGGCCGTACGCCGCGTGCAGGCGGCCGCGCCCGAGGGTGACGGCGGCGGGCTACTGCTGCTCGGTCTGCACTCGCACATCGGCTCGCAGATCTTCGACTCCTCGGGGTTCGAGGTCGCTGCGCGACGCGTGCTCGCGCTGCACGCGACCGTCGCGCGCGAGCTCGGCGTACAGATGCCCGAGATGGACCTCGGGGGTGGCTTCGGCATCGCCTACACCACCCAGGACGACCCGAGCACCCCGCAGCGGCTGGCCGAGGAGATGTCGGCGATCGTCGCCTACGAGTGCCGCGCACTCGACCTGCCGGTCCCGCGGCTGTCGATCGAGCCCGGTCGGGCGATCGTCGGGCCGGCGATGTGCACGGTCTACGCCGTCGGCACGGTGAAGCCGGTGGCGCTCGACGGCGGCGCCCGCCGCACCTACGTGTCGGTCGACGGCGGCATGAGCGACAACATCCGCACCGCGCTCTACGACGCCGACTACAGCTGCACGCTGGCCAGCCGTTCGTCCCACGCGACCCCGATCCTGTCGCGGGTCGTCGGCAAGCACTGCGAGGCCGGCGACATCGTGGTCAAGGACGAGTTCCTGCCCGGAGACATCGCTCCCGGCGACCTGGTCGCCGTGCCGGGGACCGGCGCCTACTGCCGCTCGATGGCCAGCAACTACAACCACGCGCTGCGGCCGCCGGTCGTCGCCGTCCGCGACGGGGTGGCGCGGGTCGTCGTACGCCGCGAGACCGAGGACGACCTCCTGCGCACCGACGTCGGCTGGACCGGTCCATCTCAGGGGACGGACGCGGACGCCGCCGGACCTGCGGTCGCGGCCGGGTGAGGTGAGAATGCCAGGCATGGATTCCGGGAGCGACACTGCCCACGACTCGGGCGTCAAGCGACTGCGCGTGGCCCTCCTCGGCTGCGGCTCCGTCGGCAGCCAGGTGGCAAGGCTGCTGCACGAGCAGGCCGGTGACCTCGAGGCACGGGTCGGCGCTCCCGTGGAGCTCGTCGGTGTCGCCGTACGCCGGCTGGACGCGCCGCGCGAGGTGGACCTGCCCACCGAGCTGCTGACCACCGACGCCGAGGCGCTGGTACGCCGCGACGACGTCGACCTGGTGGTGGAGGTCATCGGCGGCATCGAGCCGGCACGGTCGCTGATCCTGGCCGCGCTCGAGCACGGCGCCTCCGTCGTCACCGCCAACAAGGCGCTGCTCGCCGAGGACGGCAGCACGCTCTTCGCCGCCGCGGAGAAGGCCGACCGTGACCTCTACTACGAGGCGGCCGTGGCCGGTGCGATCCCGATCATCCGTCCGCTGCGCGAGTCGTTGGCCGGCGACCGGGTCACCCGCGTGCTCGGCATCGTCAACGGCACCACCAACTTCATCCTCGACAAGATGGACACCACCGGGGCGGGCTTCACCGAGACCCTGGAGGAGGCGCAGGCGCTCGGCTACGCCGAGGCCGACCCCACCGCCGACATCGAGGGCTTCGACGCCGCGGCGAAGGCGGCGATCCTCGCGAGCCTGGCGTTCCACACCCGGGTCACCGCCGCCGACGTGCACCGCGAGGGGATCGTCGACATCTCCGCCTCCGACATCGCCGGTGCCCGCGACATGGGCTGCGTGGTGAAGCTGCTGGCGATCTGCGAGCTCGTCGAGGGAGACCACGGCACGGCCGTCTCGGCGCGCGTCCACCCGGCGATGATCCCGCGCAGCCACCCCCTGGCGAGTGTCCGGGAGGCCTACAACGCGGTCTTCGTCGAGAGCGAGGCCGCCGGTCAGCTGATGTTCTACGGCCCCGGTGCCGGTGGTGCACCCACCGCCAGCGCGGTGCTCGGTGACCTCGTCACGGCCGCCCGCAACCGGCTCAGCCGGGTGCGCGGCGTGGGAGAGTCCGCCTACGCGCAGCTGCCGGTGCTGTCGATGGGGGAGACCACCACCCGCTACCACGTGCAGATCGACGTCGACGACCGCACCGGCGTGCTCGCCGCGGTCGCCCAGGTGTTCGCCGAGCACGAGGTGTCCATCCAGACCGTGCGGCAGGAGGGCCGAGGCGTCGACGCCCAGCTGGTCGTCGTCTCCCACCGTGCCTCCGACGCCGCGCTCGCTGCGACCGTCGAGGCGCTGCGTGCCAAGGAGTACGTCCACGACGTGTCGTCGGTGATGCGTGTCGAAGGAGAGAGTGACCAGTGACAGCCCACCAGTGGCGCGGCGTGATCGAGGAGTACCGCGACCTGCTGCACATCCCGGAGCAGACCCCGACGGTCACCCTGCGCGAGGGCGGTACGCCGCTCGTGGAGAGCCGTTGGCTCAGCGGCCTGACCGGCGCTGAGGTGTGGCTCAAGGTCGAGGGCAACAACCCCACGGGGTCGTTCAAGGACCGCGGCATGACCGTCGCGCTGTCGGTCGCCGTCGGCGAGGGCGCGAAGGCCGTCGTCTGCGCCTCCACCGGCAACACCTCCGCCTCGATGGCCGCCTACGCCGCGGCCGCCGGGATCACGCCGCTCGTGCTGGTCCCGCAGGGCAAGATCGCCGCCGGCAAGATGGCGCAGGCCGTCCTGCACGGCGCGCAGGTGATCCAGGTGCGCGGCAACTTCGACGACTGCCTGCGCATGTGCCGCACGCTCGCCGAGGACTATCCGGTCGCCCTGGTGAACTCGGTCAACCCGATGCGCATCGAGGGCCAGAAGACCGCCGCGTTCGAGATCGTCGACATGCTCGGTGACGCACCCGACTTCCACGTGCTGCCCGTCGGCAACGCCGGCAACATCACGGCGTACTGGAAGGGCTACTGCGAGTACGCCGAGGCGGGCGTGAGCACGAAGCACCCGACCATGCTGGGCTGGCAGGCCGCCGGTGCGGCACCGCTGGTCGCCGGGGCGCCGGTGGCCGAGCCCGAGACGGTCGCCTCGGCCATCCGGATCGGCAACCCGGCCTCCTGGGACGCCGCCGTCGCCGCGGCCACCGAGTCCGGTGGCGCGTTCCGCTCCGTGACCGACGAGCAGATCCTCGCCGCACAGCGCGAGCTCGCGGCACGCGACGGTGTCTTCGTCGAGCCGGCGTCGGCGGCCGGTGTCGCGGGGATGCTCCTGGAGCACGCCGAGGGCCGCGACCTCGGGGGCTCCCGGGTGGTCGTCACCGTGACCGGTCATGGGCTCAAAGACATCGACACCGCCCTGTCGACCTTCTCCGACCTCGTCGACGTCGTGGTGGACGCCGACACCGACGCCGCGGCCGCCGCGGCCGGCCTGCGCTGACCGCCCATGCCCACACCGCGCGTCATCGAGGTCTCGGTGCCGGCGAGCAGCGCGAACCTCGGTCCGGGCTTCGACTCGCTCGGTCTCGCGCTCGGCTTCCGCGACGTCGTGCGGGTCGAGGTCGCCGACCGGCTCGAGATCACGGTCGAGGGGAGCGGCTCGGGCGACGTCGCGCTCGACGAGACCCACCTGGTGCACCGCGCCCTGGCGGCGACCTTCGAGCAGCTCGGGCGCCCTGTGCCGCCGGTGCGGCTGAGCTGCCGCAACCGCATCCCGCACGGCCGCGGTCTGGGCTCGAGCTCGGCCGCGATCGTCGCGGGCATCGTCGCCGCGCGGGCGCTCGTGCCGGGTGGCTCCCTCGTCCTCGACGACCGGGCCGCGCTCGATCTCGCGGGTCGGCTCGAGGGGCATGCCGACAACGTCGCCCCAGCCTTGCTCGGCGGGTTCACCGTCGCCTACGAGACCGCCGACGGCTACCACGCCACGCAGCTCGCGGTGGACCCACGGATCCGGGTCGTCGTCCTGGTCCCGGCCGAGGCCGTGAAGACCACCGCCGCCCGGGCGCTGCTGCCGGCGCAGGTCCCGCATCGCGACGCCGCGCGCAACGCCGGTCGCGCCGCGCTCCTGGTCGCCGCGCTCACCGGTCGTCCTGAGCTGCTCATGGATGCCACCGAGGACGCGCTGCACCAGGACTACCGCCGTCCGGCGATGCCCGGCACGTGTGACCTCGTCACCCGGCTGCGCGCCCAGGGGGTGCCGGCGGTGATCTCCGGCGCGGGTCCCTCGGTGCTGGCGTTCGTGGGCGAGCGAGACGTCGAGCAGGTGGCCGCGTTGGCGCCCGTGGGCTGGGAGCCGCTCGCACTCGCGGTGGATCTCGACGGCGCACAGGTCTGTTAGGGTGGCGCCGCGCAGCAGGCCCGGTGGCGGCACCGTCGAGACGCCGACCATGGTCGTGATCGCCGCGCACACCTCCCCGTGATCCCGGCGCCGCCGGTGGCCCGCTCTGGTGCCACGACGCCGCGACGCACCGGTGAGGCCCGCCATCTGTTCCCGCCGTGCCAGACGTGGGCGGCACTCAACGTGGGAAGGACCTCACGTGACCGAATCCAGCCAGACCCCCGCCGAGCAGGCTGTCACCGAGAAGCCGGCGTCGAGCCGCCGTCGCTCCAGTGGCGGCGGCCTCAGCTCTCTCCTGCTGCCCGAGCTCAAGCAGCTCGCCGGTGGGCTGGGGATCAAGGGTGCCGGCGGCATGCGCAAGGGTCAGCTGATCGAGGCGATCCAGGCCGCGCAGGGTGGAGGTCAGCCCGCGCAGCCGGAGAAGAAGCCCCTAGCCGAGAAGCCCCGGGGCGAGACGCCCCAGGCCGAGAAGCCGCAGGCCGAGAAGCCGCAGGCAGAGAATCCCGCCGAGAAGCCCGCCGAGCAGTCGGAGCAGCGTCCGCGGCAGGACCGGCAGGACCAGCAGGAGCGCCCGCAGCGGTCCGCGGAGAAGCAGCCGCAGGACAAGCAGCAGGACAAGCAGCAGGACAGGCAACAGGACAAGGGCCAGCAGGACAAGCAGCAGGACAAGGGCCAGGCCCAGGACGGCGATGACGACGGTGGCAGCCGGCGCAACCGGCGCCGCCGCGGGCGGGATCGGGAGCGCACCCGCGGGACCCAGCGCAACGAGCCCGACACCCAGATCCTCGAGGACGACGTGCTCGTCCCGTGCGCGGGCATCCTCGACGTCCTCGACAACTATGCGTTCGTCCGGACCAGTGGCTACCTGCCCGGCCCCGACGACGTCTACGTCTCGTTGTCGATGGTGCGCAAATACGGTCTGCGCCGCGGCGACGCGATCACGGGTCAGGTGCGCCAGCCGCGCGAGGGGGAGCGCAAGGAGAAGTTCAACCCGCTCGTCCGCATCGAGTCGGTCAACGGCGTCGAGCCCGAGACGGCCCGCACCCGGCCGGAGTTCTCCTCGTTCACGCCGTTGCACGCCTCGGAGCGGTTGCGGCTGGAGACCGACGCGCAGAACCTCACCGGTCGCGTCATCGACATCACGGCCCCGGTCGGCAAGGGTCAGCGCGGTCTGATCGTGTCGCCGCCCAAGGCCGGCAAGACGATGGTCCTGCAGTCGATCGCGAACTCCATCAGTGCCAACAACCCCGAGGTCCACCTCATGGTGGTGCTGATCGACGAGCGGCCCGAGGAGGTCACCGACTTCCAGCGCACGATCAAGGGCGAGGTCATCGCCTCGACGTTCGACCGGCCGGCCACCGACCACACGACCGTCGCCGAGCTGGCGATCGAGCGGGCCAAGCGGCTGGTCGAGCTCGGCCACGACGTGGTCGTCCTGCTCGACAGCATCACCCGCCTCGGGCGTGCCTACAACCTGGCGGCGCCCGCGAGCGGTCGGATCCTGTCGGGGGGAGTGGACTCCTCCGCGCTCTACCCGCCGAAGAAGTTCTTCGGCGCCGCGCGCAACATCGAGGACGGCGGCTCGCTGACGATCCTCGCCACCGCGCTGGTCGAGACCGGCTCGAAGATGGACGAGGTGATCTTCGAGGAGTTCAAGGGCACCGGCAACATGGAGCTGCGGCTGCGCCGGGAGTTCGCCGACAAGCGGATCTTCCCGGCGATCGACGCGGTCGCCTCCGGCACTCGGCGCGAGGAGCTCCTGATGGGGGAGGAGGAGCTCGCCATCGTCTGGAAGCTGCGCCGGGTCCTGTCGGCACTCGAAGGACAGCAGGCGCTGGAGCTGTTGTTGGAGCGACTGCGCAAGTCGCACAGCAACATCGAGTTCCTCACCCAGGTGCAGAAGACGACGCCCACACCCGGCGCCCGCGACACGGACTGACAGGGCGCGGGCGCGGGACGCGTTCGAGAAGCGCCGGTGCCACGGGCCGTGCGTCGTTATGCTGACGGCCGCAAGGCTCGGAAGGGGTCGATAGCTGTGGCACGGATCGTGGTGGCCGACGACGACGGAGACATCCGCGACCTCGTCGTCTTCAAGTTGCGCCAGACCGGCCACGACGTGCTTGCCGTCGAGGACGGTGCGGCAGCGGTCGAGGCCTGCCAGGCCGAGGTCCCCGACCTGGTCATCCTCGACCTGATGATGCCGGGGATGAGCGGCCTCGACGCTGCGCGTGCGTTGCGTGAGCAGGACGCCACGAGCGCCCTGCCGATCATCATGCTCACCGCGCGCGCCCAGGAGACCGACATCGAGCAGGGTTTCGCGGCGGGGGCCGACGACTACGTCGTGAAGCCGTTCAGCCCGCGCGAGCTCGCCGGGCGGGTCGACGCCCTGCTGGCCCGCAAGTCCGGCTGAGAACGAGCCGCCCCGGCGGAATACCCGCACCGGGGCCGGGCGTTGTGGCGGTGGTCGGTGCCGGATTGGTGTGAACGCCCGTGTGTGCGGCACACTTGTCGGCTGGTTCCGGTTCACGTGTCCGCGTTCGGCGGAGCGACCCGGCGACCCGAACCCCCGAGAGGAAATCATGCAGAAGGACATCCACCCCGCTTACAACGAGACCCAGGTGACCTGCACCTGCGGCGCCTCGTTCACCACGCGCAGCACCTCGAGCACCGGCTCGATCCACGCCGACGTCTGCTCGCAGTGCCACCCCTTCTACACCGGCAAGCAGAAGATCCTCGACACCGGTGGTCGCGTCGCCCGCTTCGAGGCGCGCTACGCCAAGAAGGACGCCAAGAAGGACGCCGCGCAGTAGCACTTCCGACGCCGGTCCCCTGCGCTCTCGCCGAGCCGGGGACCGGCGTCGTCGTCTGTGGAAGCCGGTCGGGGACCGGGCAGCGAGGGTGACAGAAGGGAGCGCGGGGTGTTCGAGGCCGTCGCTGCACTGCGCGATGAGCACGCCGAGCTCGAGCAGCGCCTGGCCGACCCGGCGGTCCACTCCGACGCCGGGTTGCTGCGCCGCCTGCATCGGCGCTACGCCGGGCTGAGCGCCGTCCTGCGCGCTCACGACGAGTGGGGCGCCGCCACCGAGGACCTCGGGGCGGCCCGCGAGCTCGCGGCCGAGGACTCGGCGTTCGCCGAGGAGGTCCCCGCCCTCGAGCAGCGGTTGGCCGCCGCCGAGGAGCGGTTGCGGCACCTGCTCGTGCCGCGCGACCCGGCCGACGACAAGGACGCGATCGTGGAGATCAAGTCCGGCGAGGGTGGCGAGGAGTCGGCGTTGTTCGCCGGCGACCTGCTGCGGATGTACACCCGCTACGCCGAGCAGCGCGGTTGGCGCACGGAGATCCTCGACGCCACCCCCTCCGACCTCGGCGGCTACAAGTCCGTCACCGTGGCCGTGCAGGCCAGCGGCACGCCGGCACCGGGGGAGGCGCCGTACGCCCAGCTGAAGTTCGAGGGCGGCGTGCACCGCGTGCAGCGGGTGCCGGTCACCGAGAGCCAGGGGCGCGTCCACACGTCGGCCGCGGGCGTCCTCGTACTGCCGGAGGCCGAGGAGGTCGACGTCGACATCTCCGACAACGACCTGCGCATCGACGTCTACCGCTCGTCGGGGCCCGGCGGGCAGAGCGTCAACACGACCGACTCCGCGGTCCGGATCACCCACCTGCCGACCGGCGTCGTGGCGAGCTGTCAGAACGAGAAGTCGCAACTGCAGAACCGGGAGCAGGCCATGCGGATCCTGCGGGCGCGGCTGCTCGACCTCGCCCAGTCGGCCGCCGACGCGGCGGCCTCGGACGCGCGGCGCCAGCAGGTGCGCACCGTGGACCGGTCCGAGCGGATCCGCACCTACAACTTCCCGGAGAGCCGGATCTCCGACCACCGCACCGGCTACAAGTCCTACAACCTCGACCAGGTGCTCGACGGGGCGCTGGGTCCGGTGGTCGCCGCCAGCATCGAGGCCGATCTGGCCGCCCGGCTGGCGGCGCTCGAGGAGACCGGGTGAGCCACGCCCGCGCCGTGCAGGCGGAGGCCGCCCGCCGGCTCACCGCCGCCGGGGTCGCCTCGCCGGAGACCGATGCGGCGCTGCTGCTCGCGCACGTGCTGGGGGTCTCGCGCGGCAATCTCGTGCTGGTCGACGAGGTCGCTGCCGAGCAGGAGGCGGCGTACGACGCGCTCGTCCGCCGCCGGGTGGCGCGCGAGCCGCTGCAGCACCTGACCGGCACCGCCGCCTTCCGGCATGTCGAGCTCGCCGTCGGCCCCGGGGTGTTCGTGCCGCGACCCGAGACCGAGCTGCTGGCGGGATGGGCGATCGAGGAGGCCCTCGCGCGTGCGGCGGACGGCGTACGCCCGGTGGTGGTGGACCTGTGCACGGGCTCGGGCGCCATCGCACGAGCGGTTGCCGATGAGGTGCCCGATGCCCGGGTCCATGCCGTGGAGCTCGATGAGTCGGCGTGGGCCTGGGCCGCGCGCAACCTGGCCGACACCGGGGTCGACCTGCGCCAGGGCGACATGGCCGACGCCTTCTCCGACCTCGACGGGAGCGTCGATGTCGTGGCCTGCAACCCGCCCTACATCCCGGTGGAGGCGTGGGAGTCGGTCGCGCCGGAGGCGCGCGACCACGACCCGGCGTTGGCCCTGTGGTCGGGGCAGGACGGGCTCGACGCGTTCCGCGTCCTCGAGCGCACCGCCGCCCGGCTGCTGCGCCCCGGCGGGGTGCTGGGGGCCGAGCACGCCGACGCCCAGGGCGACAGCGCGCCGGCCGTCTTCGTCGCGACCGGCCGCTGGCAGGACGTGCGCGACCACCGCGACCTGGCGGGCCGTCCCCGCTTCACGACCGCGCGACTGGCACGATGACCCGGTGGACGAGCCCGTGACCCCCGGACCAGAGCGCGAGCCCGCGGAGACCCTCTTCGACACCGCCGACTCCGACGCGCGGGAGGCTGGCGTCAGTGCCGCCACCCTCGCGGTGCAGCGCGGTGAGCTCGTGGTCCTGCCCACCGACACCGTCTACGGCGTGGGCGCCGACGCCTTCGACCCCACCGCCGTGCGGCGCCTGCTGCGCGCGAAGGGACGCGGACGCGAGATGCCTCCGCCGGTGCTGGTGTCGGCCGCCGGGACGCTCGACGCCCTCGCGATCGGGGTGCCGGTCTATGCGCGCACCCTGGTGGAGGCGCTGTGGCCGGGACCGCTGACGCTCGTGTGCCGCCAGCAGCCGTCGTTGCAGTGGGACCTGGGCGACACCCGCGGCACGGTCGCGGTGCGCATGCCCGACCACCCCGTCGCCCTCGAGCTGATCGGCCGGACCGGTCCGCTGGCGGTGAGCAGCGCGAACCGCACCGGTCTGCCCGCCGCCACCGACGCGTACGGCGCACGCGAGATGCTCGGCGACCGCGTGGCGGTCTACCTCGAGGCCGGGCCCACGCCGGCGTCCGTGCCGTCCACCATCCTCGACGTGACCGGTCCGGTCGGCCGGATCCTGCGCGCGGGGGCCGTGACCCGTGAGCAGCTCGACGCCCTGGTCGCCGACCACGGCACCCACGTCGAGGACCTCGGGTAGGTCCGGTGCGCGAGTACCTCCTGGTCTTCCTCGTCGCGGCCGCCGTCACCTACCTGCTGGGGGTGGTCGCGCGCGAGGTGGCCGTGCGGACGGGGGCGGTCGCGCAGGTGCGGGACCGCGACGTGCACGCCGTCCCGATCCCGTACTTCGGGGGAGTGGCGATGCTCGGCGGCCTCGTCGCGGCGTACGTCGTCGCGCAGTCCCTGCCGTTCCTGTCCACGGCGCAGGCGACCGTCTTCGACGACGCCGGGACGGTGCTCGTGGCCGGAGCGCTGATCTGCGCGGTCGGCGTGCTCGACGACCTGATCGAGCTGAACCCGCTGATGAAGCTCGGGGGACAGGTCGCGGCCGCCGGCTTCCTGGTCCTCAACGGCGTGCAGTTCTACTTCATCATCCAGCCCGGCGGCGGCCAGATGACGCTGGACACCCTGCAGGCCCAGCTGTTCAGCATCCTGTTGGTCGTGGCGACCGTGAACGCGGTCAACTTCGTCGACGGACTCGACGGGCTCGCCGCGGGAGTGGTGGGGCTGGGCGCGGTGGGCTTCTTCGTCTTCTCCTACACGCTCGCCGATGCCAACGACGAGACGTTGGCGATCACCGCGGCGCTGCTGTGCGCCGGGCTCGCGGGCGTGTGCGCCGGCTTCCTGCCGCACAACTTCTGGCCGGCGCGGATCTTCATGGGCGACTCCGGATCGATGCTGCTCGGCCTGGTCCTCGCCGGCTCGGCGCTGACGCTCACCGGTCAGTTCACCCCCCGCGTCTTCGTCGACGGCACGGGCGGCGACACGAGCTTCCTGCCCGTCCTGATGCCGGTCCTGCTTCCCGTCGCGATCCTGATCGTGCCGTTCGTCGACTTGGTCCTCGCCGTGGTTCGGCGTACGGCGGCCGGCCGCTCGCCGTTCGCCCCGGACAAGCAGCACCTGCACCACCGGCTGCTGGAGATCGGGCACTCCCACCGTCGCGCGGTCCTGATCATGTGGCTGTGGGCGGCGCTGCTCGCCGTCGGCAGCGTGGTGGCGAGCCTCTACTCCGGCCCCGCCACCTGGGCGGCACTGGGTGCGTGGGCGGTGCTGACCGTCGTCGCGACCTTCTCCCTGCCTCGGGTGCGGACGTCGTTGTAACGTGCCAATGCGGGCGCACGGTGACTTTGTGCTAGTTTTCACAAGCGCCTCTCGGAGGTGCTGCCTTGACCGTTCCCGCACAGAATGGCCACCGCCGTGATGACGACCGCCCCGCGCCCGGACGCCTCCGTCCCGGCCCGCCCGGCGCCGGTCGTCCCGCCGATGGGGGCGTTGCTGGTGGCCATGGCGGCGACAGCCGTCACCGGCATCGTGACCGTGGTGCTGGCCGCCGTCCTGGCCGGGGACGCCGCCGCTGAGGCCGCGATGGTCGGTGCAGGGGTCGCGCTCGGGTTCTTCGTGCTCGGCGCGTTCTTCCTGCACTTCGCCGCGGGCGTCATGCCCGGCGCCTCGCTCGCGCTGGCGATGCTCACCTACACCTTCCAGGTGCTTGCCCTCCTCGCGCTGTTCGTGGGCGCGACGCAGGCCGGCTGGCCGGCGACCGACACCGCCCGCTCGTGGTTCGCCGCGGCCGTGATCGCGGGCACCGTCGCCTGGACCGTGGGCCACGTCGTGGCCGCCGTTCGCACGCGCCAGCCGCTCTACGACCTGCCGACGATCCCCGACGAGAAGGCGGGTGCGTGATGACCTGCGCCGGCTGCTATCGTCCGGTGCGCGATGACGTCGCGACCCGATTCCGGTGGACCTGCCTCTCCTCCGAGCCCCGATCCCTGGCAAGCCTTCAGCTACCTCGTCTCCGGGGTGCTGGTCTACGGCCTGCTCGGCTGGTTGGCGGACCGGTGGCTGGGCACCTCCTACCTGGTCGCGATCGGCATCGTGGTGGGCGCCGGATTCGGGGTCTACATGGTCGTGAAGCGGTTCGGTGTGCAGGACGCGCCTCCCGGCTCACGGCCGCAGGACGGCCCCTCGACGAAGCAGTAGAGATGCAGAAGAAGGAGACACGGCGTTGACCGCTGCCACCTTGCTCGCCCCGGTGCTGCCGATGGCTTCCGGCAACGGCTTCACGCCGCCCGGACCGAGGGACTTCGAGCTTCCGCCGATCTTCGGCGACGTCACGAAGCCGATGGTGCTCATCGTCCTCTCGACGGTGCTGATCTTCGCGGTGACCTACGCGATGGCCCGCAAGGCCGCCGTGGTCCCCGGCCGCCTCCAGTTCGCGGGCGAGTTCGCCTACGGCGCCGTACGCAACTCGATCGCGCGCGACAACATCGGGTCCGAGCACTTCGTGAAGTTCGTGCCGTACCTCTTCTCGTTGTTCGCCTTCGTCCTGGTCAACAACTACTTCGGCCTCATCCCGCTGCTGCAGTTCCCCTCGTTCTCCCGCGCGGGCATGGCCTACGGCCTGGCGGCACTGACGTGGCTGCTCTACAACGGTGTCGGCATCTGGAAGCACGGCTTCCTCGGCTACCTGAAGCACACCTGCATCCCGGCCGGGGTCAGCGGCATCATGCTCCTGCTGATCGTCCCGCTGGAGTTCTTCTCCAACATCCTGGTCCGCCCCGTCACGCTGGCGCTGCGTCTGTTCGCCAACATGTTCGCCGGCCACCTGCTGCTGATCCTCTTCGCCCTCGGCGGTGAGTACCTCCTCTTCGAGGCCTCCAGCTCGGTGATGAACATCTTCGGTGGCGTCATGTCGTTCGTGATGTTCTTCGGCATCTCGACCCTGGAGCTGCTGGTCATGTTCCTCCAGGCCTACGTCTTCACCCTGCTGACCGCGATGTATGTCGGCGGCGCGCTCGCCGACGAGCACTGATCGGTCGGCCCCCCGCACCACAACTGCACAACCGCTCCATCAGCAAGTCCCGCACAGCGACGCGGCCCTCGCGTCACAACGAAAGGAAATGCCGTGGAAGGCACCCTCAACATGCTCGGCTACGGCGTCGCGACCATCGGTCCCGGCATCGCCGTCGGCCTGATCTTCGCCGCCTACATCAACGGTGTCGCCCGCCAGCCCGAGGCGCAGGGCCGTCTGCAGACGATCGCCATCCTGGGCTTCGCGCTCGCCGAGGCGCTCGCGATCATCGGTATCGCGCTCGCCTTCGCGCTCTAATCAGTCCTGTCGAGTCCATCGAACGAGGTGACCCATGAATGAGACCGTCCTGGCCGCGGAGGAGCTGAACCCGCTCGTCCCGCACCTGTCGGAGCTCATCCTCAGTGCGGCGTTCTTCCTGCTGCTGGTCTTTCTCATCACGAAGTTCGTGGCTCCTCGCTTCGAGCAGGCCTTCGCGGAGCGCACTGCCGCGATCGAGGGTGGGATCGAGGCGGCCGAGTCCAAGCAGGCCGAGGCCGACGCGAAGCTCGCCGAGCTCGAGCAGCAGCTGAGCGAGGCACGGCACGAAGCCGCACGGATCCGTGAGGAGGCCCGCGAGCAGGGGGCCGCCATCGTCGCGGAGATGCGCGAGCAGGCCCAGGCCGAGGCTGGCCGCATCGTCGAGCACGGCAAGGCGCAGATCGATGCCGAGCGGCAGCAGGCCGTGACGCAGCTGCGTGCCGAGGTCGGCGCCCTGGCGACCGGTCTGGCCGGTCGCATCGTCGGGGAGAGCCTCGACGACGAGGCCCGGCAGAGCCGCATCGTCGACCGGTTCCTCAGCGAGATCGAGGCCGGCGAGTCGGCAGGACAGGGCGGAGTGCGCTGATGGACTTCCGCGGGGCATCGGCCGCGTCCTTCGCCGCCGTGCGTGCCGAGCTCGACTCGGTGGCGGCGCAGGGCGACCTGGCGCGCGTTGCCGACGACCTGTTCACGGTCGCGGTGATGCTGCGTGACGAGCCCGCGCTGCGGCGCGTCGCGACCGACGTGTCGCTGCGTCCCGAGGCCAAGCAGGGGCTCGTGGAGGAGATCCTGGGCAGCCGGGTCAGCGCCGGGGCGCTGGCGGTCGTCAAGACCGCCGTCGCCCAGCGGTGGACCGCCACCCGCGACCTCCCGAACACGCTCCAGCGGGTCAGCGAGATCGCGGTCGTGCTCTCGACCGAGGATGCCGACCGCCTGGCCCACGAGGTCTTCGCCGCGGGGGAGGTCGTGCGTAGCAACCCGGAGCTGCGCGACGTGCTCTCCGACCCCGCGCGTTCCACCGCCGACAAGACGGCGCTGGTCGACCAGCTCTTCGGCGCGAAGGTCTCCCCGGCGACCAGCACCCTGCTCAAGCAGGCGCTGGCCGGGAACTACCGCACCTTGAACGTCGCCCTGGAGAGCTATCGCCAGGTGGTCGCCGAGGTCAACGATCGCCTCGTGGCCACGGTCCGCGTCGCGAAGTCGCTCAGCGAGGCCGACCAGCAGCGACTCACGTCGGCGCTGTCCGGTCAGTACGACCGACCCGTCCATCTCGACGTGGTCGTCGACCCGGCCGTCATCGGCGGCCTGCGTGTCGAGATCGGTCACGACGTCATCGACGGCACCGTGGCCGGCCGTCTCGACGAGGCCCGCCGCCAACTGGCCGGCTGACCGCCCACCCCCTGAACACACCTGAGGAAAAGGAAGAGTGATGACGGAGCTTTCGATCCGTCCGGACGAGATCCGCGACGCCCTGCAGCGTTTCGTGGCCGACTACCAACCGGACGCCGCGACCCGCGAGGAGGTCGGCACGGTCGCCGAGGCCGGTGACGGCATCGCCCGGGTCTCCGGCCTGCCCTCCGCCATGGCCAACGAGCTGCTCGAGTTCGAGGACGGCACGCTCGGCATCGCCCTGAACCTCGACACCCGCGAGATCGGTGTCGTCATCCTCGGTGACTTCGACCAGATCTCCGAGGGCCAGACGGTCCGCCGCACCGGCGAGATCCTGTCGGTCCCCGTCGGCGAGGGCTACCTCGGCCGTGTGGTCGACCCGCTGGGCAACCCGATCGACGGTCTCGGCGAGATCGCGACGTCCGGTCGTCGCGCCCTGGAGCTGCAGGCTCCGTCCGTCGTCCAGCGCAAGTCGGTCCACGAGCCGCTCGCGACCGGCATCAAGGCGATCGACGCCATGACGCCGATCGGTCGCGGCCAGCGCCAGCTGATCATCGGTGACCGCGCGACCGGCAAGACCACGATCGCGATCGACACGATCATCAACCAGAAGCAGAACTGGGAGTCGGGCGATCCCGCGAAGCAGGTGCGCTGCATCTACGTCGCCATCGGTCAGAAGGGCTCGACCATCGCCTCCGTGCGTGGCGCCCTCGAGGAGGCCGGCGCGCTGGAGTACACCACCATCGTCGCCTCGCCGGCCTCGGACTCCGCCGGCTTCAAGTACCTCGCGCCCTACACCGGCTCCGCCATCGGCCAGGAGTGGATGTACGACGGCAAGCACGTCCTCATCGTCTTCGACGACCTGACGAAGCAGGCCGAGGCCTACCGCGCCGTGTCGCTGCTGCTGCGCCGCCCGCCGGGCCGTGAGGCGTACCCCGGTGACGTCTTCTACCTGCACAGCCGGCTGCTCGAGCGGTGCGCCAAGCTGTCCGACGAGATGGGCGCGGGCTCGATGACGGGTCTGCCGATCATCGAGACCAAGGCCAACGACGTGTCGGCGTTCATCCCGACCAACGTCATCTCGATCACCGACGGCCAGATCTTCCTCCAGTCGGACCTGTTCGCCTCCAACCAGCGCCCGGCCATCGACGTCGGTGTGTCGGTGTCCCGCGTCGGTGGCGCGGCGATGACCAAGGCGATGAAGGCCGTGACCGGTTCGCTGAAGGTCGACCTCGCGCAGTTCCGCGCGATGGAGGCGTTCGCGATGTTCGCCTCCGACCTCGACGCCGCGTCGCGCCAGCAGCTGGCCCGCGGCCAGCGGCTGATGGCGCTGCTGCGTCAGGCGCAGTACTCGCCGTACCCGATCGACGAGATGACCGTCGCGCTCTGGATCGGCACCTCGGGCCGGCTCGACGACGTCCCGACCGAGGACGTGCACCGCTTCGAGCAGGAGTTCCTCGACTACCTGCGGCGCTCGCACGACAACGTGCTGAGCACGATCCGGGAGTCGCTCAAGTTCGAGGACGACACCGAGGCGGCGCTGGCTTCGGCGTACGACTCCTTCCTCGACCAGTTCCAGACCTCCGACGGCCAGTCGATCAAGGCCGGCCGCGAGGAGCACGACGCCCTCGAGGACGAGGACGTCGAGCAGGAGCAGATCGTCAAGCAGAAGCGGGGCTGAGATGGCCGTATCGCTGCGTGAGTACCGCGCGCGGATCAAGTCGACGGAGTCGATGAAGAAGATCACGCGCGCCATGGAGCTCATTGCTGCGTCCCGCATCATCAAGGCGCAGCAGCGGGCGCAGGCGGCCGCGCCGTACGCCCGTGAGCTGACCCGAGCGGTCTCGGCGCTGGCGACGTTCTCCGACGTCGACCACCCGCTGACCACCGAGCCCGAGAATCCGACCCGGGCCGCGGTGCTGGTCGTGACCAGCGACCGGGGTCTGGCCGGTGCCTACTCCTCCAACGTGCTCAAGGAGGCGGAGCGACTGGTCGAGAAGCTCCGCGAGGAGGGCAAGGACGTCGACCTCTACGTCTCCGGACGCAAGGGGCAGGCGTACTACAAGTTCCGCGGTCGCGACGTGCTGCACAGCTGGTCGGGTCAGTCCGACCAGCCGCAGTACGACACCGCCGCGGAGATCGGCGAGCTGCTCATCGACAGCTTCGTACGCGACGCTGAGGGCGACGCCGGCACCCCCGGTGATGACGCCGACGGGCTGCTCGGCGTGGACGAGGTCCACGTCGTGTTCACCCGCTTCAAGTCGATGCTCGTCCAGGAGCCCACGGCCGTGCGGTTGCTGCCGCTCGAGGTCGTGGAGGGCACCGAGGCGCCCAGCGAGAGCGAGCTGCTCCCGTTGTACGAGTTCGAGCCCTCGCCCTCCGACGTGCTCGACGCCCTGCTCCCGAAGTACGTCCAGAGCCGGATCTACTTCGCCCTCCTGCAGGCGGCTGCCTCCGAGCTCGCCGCCCGCCAGAAGGCGATGAAGGCCGCGACGGACAACGCCGAGGAGCTCATCAAGAAGTACACCCGAATCGCCAACCAGGCCCGCCAGGCCGGCATCACCCAAGAAATCAGCGAGATCGTCGGTGGCGTCAACGCGCTCGCCGATGCGACTGCCGGGAGTGAGTGAGAACAATGACTGCCACCATCAACGAGACCGCTGAGACCACTGCGGGCAGCGTCGGACGCATCGCGCGGGTGATCGGCCCCGTCGTCGACATCGAGTTCCCCGCGGACGCGATGCCGGGCATCTACAACGCCCTCGACGTCGACCTGAGCCTCGGCGGCGAGACGACGACGATCATCCTCGAGGTCGCCCAGCACATCGGCGACGGGATGGTCCGCGCCATCTCGATGAAGCCGACCGACGGCCTGGTCCGGGGTCAGCAGGTGCGCGACTCCGGGGGCCCGATCACCGTGCCCGTCGGCGACGTGACGCTCGGCCGCGTGTTCAACGCCACGGGCGACTGCATGAACCTCGAGGAGGGCGAGACGCTCGAGGTCAACGAGCGCTGGGGCATCCACCGCAAGGCGCCCGCGTTCGACCAGCTGGAGTCGAAGACCCAGATGTTCGAGACCGGCATCAAGGTCATCGACCTGCTCACGCCGTACGTCACCGGCGGCAAGATCGGCCTGTTCGGCGGCGCCGGCGTGGGCAAGACCGTGCTCATCCAGGAGATGATCGCGCGTGTGGCCCGCAACCACGGTGGTGTGTCGGTGTTCGCCGGGGTCGGCGAGCGCACGCGTGAGGGCAACGACCTGATCGCGGAGATGACCGAGGCGGGCGTGTTCAGCCAGACCGCGCTGGTCTTCGGCCAGATGGACGAGCCGCCGGGCACCCGGCTGCGCGTCGCGCTGTCCGCCCTGACGATGGCGGAGTACTTCCGCGACGTCCAGAAGCAGGACGTGCTGCTGTTCATCGACAACATCTTCCGGTTCACCCAGGCCGGGTCCGAGGTCTCGACCCTGCTGGGTCGCATGCCTTCGGCCGTGGGCTACCAGCCCAACCTGGCGGACGAGATGGGCGTGCTCCAGGAGCGGATCACCTCGACGCGTGGTCACTCGATCACCTCGATGCAGGCGATCTACGTGCCGGCCGACGACTACACCGACCCGGCTCCGGCGACCACCTTCGCCCACCTCGACGCGACCACCGAGCTCTCCCGCGAGATCGCGTCGCTGGGTATCTACCCGGCCGTGGACCCGCTGACCTCGACGTCGCGGATCCTCGACCCGCAGTACATCGGCCAGGCGCACTACGACTGCGCCATCCGGGTCAAGCAGATCCTCCAGCGCAACAAGGAGCTGCAGGACATCATCGCGATCCTCGGTGTGGACGAGCTCTCCGAGGAGGACAAGGTCATCGTGTCGCGGGCGCGCCGCATCCAGCGGTTCCTCTCGCAGAACACCTACGTCGCCAAGCAGTTCACCGGCATCGAGGGCTCGACGGTCTCCATCGAGGACACCATCGAGGCGTTCAACAAGATCGCCGAGGGCGAGTACGACCACGTCGCCGAGCAGGCGTTCTTCATGTGCGGTGGTCTCGACGACGTCGAGCGCAAGTGGGACGAGATCCAGAAGTCCCTCTGACCCGTCGATCTGCCGAGATCCAAGGAGCTGAAGAACCGTGAGTGAGAGCGCTCTGCAGGTGGAGCTGGTGGCGGCCGACCGCCTCGTGTGGTCGGGTCAGGCCACCAGCGTCATCGCCCGTACGACCGAGGGCGACCTCGGCGTGCTCCCGGGTCACGCGCCGCTGCTCTCGGTGCTCGTGCCGGGTGTCATCGAGGTGACCACGGTCGAGGGCGAGAGCTGGGTGGCAGCAGTCGACGGCGGGTTCCTGTCCGTCGCCGACAACCGCATCTCCCTGCTCTCCGAGCGTGCGGAGATGTCGCACGAGATCGACCTCGAGAAGGCACGTCACGACCTCGAGCGCGCGCAGGCGGCCGGGGAGCTCGACGACGAGGCGATCCAGGCCGTCCGTGTTGCCGAGGCCCGCCTGCGGGCCGCCGAGCGCGGGGTCTGACCACCGCCTGACCGTTGGGCGGTGCGCCGGTGCGCCGGTGCGCCGGACCCGTCCCATTCGATAGCATCCCCCGCACGCCCGGTTCTCGTAGCCGGGCGTGCGGGGTTTCTCGTCCGTTCCGCTTCGTGGCCGACAGGAGGAAGCAGCATGCCGTGGTGGCAGTTGCTCCTCGACATCGTCGGTGCAGCGCTCGTGCTCCTGGTCCTCTACGGGCTGACGCTGATCGTGCGCCGTCGCGTGCTGTCGCGCAACGGCGGGACCTTCGAGCTCAGCGTGCGAGTCCGCACCGACCGGCCCGGTCGCGGTTGGGTGCTCGGCCTGGGACGCTACGACCGGGACGTCCTGCAGTGGTTCCGGATCTTCTCGATCTCGCCGCGTCCGCGTCGGGTGTTCGCCCGCACGGAGCTGGACTACATCGGCCGCCGTGCGCCCGAGGGCGCGGAGACGTACTCGCTCTACACCGACCACGTCGTGGTCACCTGTGAGACGCCGACCGGGGTGCAGGAGCTTGCGATGAGCCGGGAGGCGCTCACGGGGTTCCAGGCCTGGACCGAGGCGGCCCCGCCCGGCCAGCTGCGCCGCGGGTGAGCGCCCCCGCAGCGACGATCCGTGCCGCCCGCAACGGCACCGGCTGGGTCTTCGTCCTCAACGGCCTGTGCTTCGCGACCTGGGTCTCGCGGCTGCCGCAGGCCAGACGCGCCCTGGAGCTCGACAACGCCCAGCTCGGCCTGCTGCTGCTCGCACTGGCCGTGGGCTCGATGATCGCGCTCCCGCTCACCGGCGCGTTGATCGAGCGGGTCGGCGTACGCATAGCAGTGCGGGCGGGCCTCGTCGCCGCCGTCGTCGGCCTCTCGTGCGCTGCGGTCGCCATCAGCGACGGTGTGCCGGTCGATGCTGCGCGCGTGCTGGCGGCTGCCGGGCTCTTCGTGTACGGCGCGGGCTCGGGTGCGTGGGACGTCGCCATGAACGTCGAGGCCGCCGAGGTCGAGCGCGGGCTGGGCCGCACGGTCATGCCGCGTTTCCACGCCGGGTTCAGCATCGGCACCGTGGCCGGAGCCGGACTGGGTGCCGCGGCCATCGCCCTCGGCGTGCCGGCGCCGGTGCACGTCGGGCTGGTCCTCGTCCTCAGCGTCGGCGTGCTCCTCCCGGCGACGGGGGCATTCGTCCCGGTGGGCGGGGCGGCGCGCGGTGGTGAAGGCCCCCCAGGCTCGTCGGTGTCGGTCTGGCGCGCCTGGACCGAGCCCCGGACGCTCCTGATCGGCGCGATGGTGATGGCGCTCGCGCTGATGGAGGGCACGGCCAACGATTGGCTGGCCCTCGCGCTGGTCGACGGGCACGGCTTCGCCGAGGCCTCAGGGGTGGCCGGGTATGCCGGCTTCGTCGCCGCGATGACGCTGGGTCGCCTCGTCGGCCCGGCCGTCCTGGACCGCGGTGGCCGCACCGCGGTGCTGTGGGGGACCTTGTTGTGCGCCGCGGCCGGGATCGCGCTGGTGGTCACCCAGGATGGGCCGCTCATCGCGCTCGGCATCCTGCTCTGGGGACTGGGCGCGTCCCTGGGCTTCCCCGTAGGGATGAGCGCGGCCGCGGACGACCCGGTGCGCTCCGCCGCCCGCGTCAGCGTGGTGTCGACATTGGGCTACACCGCGTTCCTCGCCGGTCCGCCCGCCTTCGGGGCGCTCGCTGAGACCGTCGGCACGCTCGAGGCGCTGTGGGCGCTGGCGATCCTCACGCTTCCGGCCGCGCTGCTCGTGCCGGCGGCCAGGCCACGAGACGCCCCGGCTTGATCTGCGCCGCACTCGAAGATCCCAGTCGGCTGGTGACTGCGATCTTCGACCAGGACGCTCAGTGCCCGCTCAGCGCTCGCCACCGGGGACCCACAGCACGTCGCCCTGCTCGCGGTTCGCGTGGCGGGCGAGGATGAACAGTAGGTCGGAGAGCCGGTTGAGGTAGGTGATGGCGAGGACGTTCATCGTCTCGGCGTGCTCCTCGTAGGCCGCCCACGCCGAACGCTCGGCGCGACGGACGACCGTGCGCGCGACGTGCAGCAGTGCTGCGCCCGCAGTGCCGCCGTTGAGGATGAACGACCGCAGGTTCGGCAGGTCGGCGTTGTAGTCGTCGCACCACTGCTCGAGGCGGTCGACATAGGCCTGCTCGATGCGCAGGGGCGGGTACTCGGGGTCGGGGACGACCGGGGTGCAGAAGTCGGCCCCCACGTCGAACAGGTCGTTCTGCACGGTCGTGAGGACCTTGACCACGTCCTCCTCGAGGCCACCGGCGGCGAGCGCGTGACCGAGGTGGGCGTTCGCCTCGTCGACATCGGCGTAGGCGTGCAGCCGCAGGTCGTTCTTCGAGGTCTCGCTCATGTCGCCCAGGCGGGTGCGTCCGCCGTCGCCGGTACGGGTGTAGATGCGCGTGAGGTTGACCATGGTCACCACCCTAGATGTCGTGGGTATCGTCCCCGACGTGAGTGACGCCTTCCGCCTGACGGCCGCCGGGCCGCGCACCCGACCGCTCGAAGGGACGGTCGAGGTCGGCGGGGCCAAGAACTCCTCGCTCAAGCTGATGGCTGCGACCCTGCTTGCGCCTGGTCGCAGCACCCTGCACAACGTCCCCGACATCCTCGACGTCCACGTGATGGCGCAGCTGCTCGAGCGCCTGGGCTGCACCGTCACCGTGGAGCACCCCGACCCGACGGTCTCCCTGCGCGGGTCCGGCACCGTGGTCATCGACGTGCCCGAGGAGCTCGACCCGGAGGCGCCGTACGAGCTCGTGCGCCGGCTGCGGGCCAGCATCTGCGTGCTCGGGCCGCTAGTGGCCCGGTGCGGCACCGCTCGGGTCGCCCTGCCCGGCGGTGACGCGATCGGCTCGCGCGGGCTCGACATGCACTTCAAGGGCCTCGAGGAGCTCGGCGCGCAGGTGCGGGTCGAGCACGGCATGGTCGTCGCCGAGGTGCCCGATCGGCTGCGGGGCGCCTCGCTCTGGCTGGACTTCCCCAGCGTCGGGGCAACCGAGAACCTGCTGATGGCCGCCGTGCTCTCGCCCGGCACCACGGTGATCGACAACGTGGCCCGCGAGCCCGAGATCGGTGACCTGTGCGAGCTGCTGATCGCGATGGGAGCACGGATCGCCGGCGTGGGGTCGTCGACGCTCGAGGTCGAGGGGGTCGCCCAGCTGCGACCGGTCGAGCACACCACCATCGGCGACCGGATCGTGGCGGGCACGTGGACCTTTGCGACCGCGATCGCCGGGGGAGACGTGACCGTCGCCGGGGCGGGCCTGCGGCACTTCCAGATCGTCGTCGACAAGCTTGTCGCCGCGGGCGCGCAGATCGAGACCGTCGAGGGGTACGGCGAGGACGCGTTCCGCGTCCGGTGCGACGACCGGCTCGCGGCGTTCGACGTGGCGACGCTCCCGTACCCCGGCTTCCCGACCGACCTGCAGCCGTTCGCGATGGCGCTCGCCGCCACCTCCGACGGCACCGCGATGATCACCGAGAACGTCTTCGAGGCGCGCTTCATGTTCGCCCAGGAGCTCGCGCGGCTGGGCGCCGACCTGCGCACCGACGGTCACCACGCCGTCGTGCGCGGCGTGCCGGCGCTGTCGGGGGCGCCGGTCGTGGCCCACGACATCCGCGCGGGCGCCGCCCTCGTGCTCGCCGGACTGGCGGCCGAGGGGACGACCGTCGTGGCGGAGGCGCACCACATCGACCGCGGCTACCCGCACTTCGTCGAGGTGCTGCAGACCCTCGGGGTCGACATCGCCCGCGTCGGGTCCGACGAACCGGACTGACGAACGATCTGAGAAACCGCCGGACCCAAAGCAACCAAAACGCTGTGGCGCGCGTCATAGTGGTGGAGGGGGACGATTCGGGCGTCCCGCAGCAGCGAACGGGCGGGTGTGTGCAGTGGTGGATCTCGAGGTTGACGGATCGATCTTGAAGCTGGTCGGGGACTTCGACGTGCGCAGCACCAGCACGGTGCGCCAGGCGTTGTACGCCCACCTGGAGGCGCACACCGACACCTGTGAGCACGACATCGTCGTGGACCTCTCCGGCGTGCCCTCTGTCGATGAGACCGCGCTGCGGGTGCTTGCGGTCGCGACCCGGGCCGCCGAGCGCGCCGGACACCGGCTGGTGCTGCGGGGGTGCAGCCCGTCAGTCCGGCGGATGCTGACCGTGGCGCGGTTCCGGCACCGGGTGTCGGTGGAGCCCGTCGCCGTCTGAGCGGGGCTGTCTGAGCCGGGGTCGGCACCCCGCAGTGTGAATCAGCCGACAGCGGGGTTACTCGCGCGTACGTCCGGGCCTATCCTCCACCCATGAGCGAGCAGACCCCTGACAGTGCGCTTCCCCCGGCGGACCGACCGCGGCCGAAGGACAAGCCGTGGGTGATGCGCACCTACGCCGGGCACTCCACCGCCGCGGCGTCGAACGCGCTCTACCGCACCAACCTCGCCAAGGGCCAGACCGGACTGTCGGTGGCCTTCGACCTCCCGACCCAGACCGGCTACGACCCGGACTCGCCGCTCGCGCGCGGCGAGGTCGGCAAGGTCGGCGTACCCGTGCCGCACCTGGGGGAGATGCGTCAGCTCTTCGAGGGCATCCCGCTGACGGAGATGAACACCTCGATGACGATCAACGCCACGGCCATGTGGCTGCTGGCGATGTACCAGGTCGTGGCGGAGGAGCAGAACCCCGAGCTGGCGCCCGAGGAGGTCGCCGGTCAGCTCGCTGGGACGACCCAGAACGACATCATCAAGGAGTACCTCTCGCGCGGGACCTATGTCTTCCCGCCCGAGCACTCGCTGCGGCTGACTGCCGACACGATCGCCTACACGGTCAACAACGTCCCGAAGTGGAACCCGATCAACATCTGCAGCTACCACCTGCAGGAGGCCGGCGCGACCCCGACGCAGGAGCTCGCCTATGCGCTGAGCACCGCGATCGCCGTGCTCGACGCCGTCCGCGACACCGGCCAGGTGAGCGAGGACGACTTCGAGAAGGTCGTCGGCCGGATCTCGTTCTTCGTCAACGCCGGGGTGCGGTTCGTCGAGGAGCTGTGCAAGATGCGTGCCTTCGTGGCGTTGTGGGACGAGATCACCCGTGAGCGCTACGGCGTGCAGGACCCGAAGATGCGTCGCTTCCGGTACGGCGTGCAGGTCAACTCGCTCGGCCTCACCGAGGCCCAGCCGGAGAACAACGTCCAGCGGATCGTCCTGGAGATGCTCGGCGTCACGTTGTCGAAGGACGCTCGCGCTCGCGCCGTGCAGCTGCCCGCGTGGAACGAGGCGCTGGGTCTGCCGCGGCCGTGGGACCAGCAATGGTCGCTGCGGCTGCAGCAGGTGCTGGCCTTCGAGTCGGACCTGCTGGAGTACGACGACATCTTCGCCGGCAGCCACGTGATCGAGGCCAAGGTCGCCGAGCTGATCGCGGGCGCGCGTGAGGAGATGGACCGGGTCGCCGCGCTGGGTGGCGCGATCGCCGCGGTCGAGTCCGGCTACATGAAGCAGAACCTCGTCTCCGCCCACGCCGCCCGGCGCGCGCGGATCGAGTCCGGTGACGAGATCATCGTCGGCGTCAACAGGTTCGAGACCACCGAGCCCTCCCCGCTCACGGCCGACCTCGACGGCGCGATCCAGACGGCCGACCCGGCTGCGGAGGCGGCCGCGATCGAGAGCGTCCGGGCGTGGAAGGCCCAGCGTGACCAGGCCGAGGTCGACGCCGCGCTGGCGCGCCTGGCCGAGGACGCCAAGTCCGACGTCAACCTGATGGAGGCCACACTGGCGGCGGCCCGCGCCGGCGCGACGACGGGGGAGTGGGCCGGGACCCTGCGCGAGGTGTTCGGTGAGTTCCGGGCCCCGACCGGGGTCAGCGGTGCCGTCGGTGTCGCCGAGGCCGGTGCGGAGCTGACGGCGGTCCGTGAGCGCGTGCGCGCGACGGGTGAGGAGCTCGGCGGCCGCCTGCGTCTCCTGGTCGGCAAGCCCGGCCTGGACGGGCACTCCAACGGCGCCGAGCAGGTCGCCGTCCGGGCGCGCGACGCCGGTTTCGAGGTGATCTACCAGGGCATCCGGCTCACCCCCGACCAGATCGTCGCTGCGGCGCTGGCCGAGGACGTGCACTGCGTCGGGCTCTCGATCCTGTCGGGCAGCCACATGGAGCTCGTCCCCGACGTGCTGGCGCGGATGCAGGAGTCCGGCATCGGTGACGTGCCGGTGATCGTGGGCGGGATCATCCCCGGCTCCGACGCACGCGCGCTCATCGAGCAGGGGGTCGGTGCCGTCTACACGCCCAAGGACTTCGGGCTGACCGAGATCATGGACGGCATCGTCGACGTCATCCGCAAGGCCAACGGACTGGCCTGAGGCAGCTCCGAGGCGGCGACCAGAAACCGAGATCGAGAACACAGGTAAGGCTCGCCTTCATTAGTGCTACCTTGCTCTCGTGGGCAAGAAGAAGGACGGCGCGCGCAAGCTTCCCAAGCGCGAGTGCTGCGACTCCAAGCCGAAGTGCGGCCGCTGCCCGCTGCGCATGCTCAAAGAGGGCACCCTGCCCGAGGGCTACACGGTCAAGAAGCGCAAGCTCGTGCGCCTCGACGGCAAGAAGGTCACCAAGAAGGGGCTTTCCGAGGTCGCGTGACCCGTAAGGTGGGCGGGTGCCTGCCTCCCGTTTCGTCGCCCAGCTCAACGAGCAGATCGGGCACGAGTTCGCCGCCCACCACCAGTACCTCGCCTGCGCGATCCACTACGACGCGCTGACCATGCCGCAGATGGCCGCGTTCTTCTACGGCCAGGCGCTCGAAGAGCGCGACCACGCGTTGATGATGGTGCAGTACCTCCTCGACACCGACGCCGAGATCGCGTTGCCCGGTGCCGAGGCGCCCCAGTCGCAGTTCGCCGACGTGGTCGCACCCGTCGCGCTCGCCTTGGAGCAGGAGAAGCGGGTCACCGAGCAGATCAACGCACTGCTGCGGATCGCGCGCGAGGAGCACGACTACGCCTCCGAGCAGTTCATGGCGTGGTTCATCAAGGAGCAGGTCGAGGAGGTCGCGACGATGAGCGACCTGCTCGCCGTGGTGACGCGCAACCGCGACGACATCGAGGACATCGAGGAGTACGTCGCCCGCGAGCACGGCGGCGACGGGGGCGACCCCACCTCGCCGCGGATCGCCGGCGCCTGAGCACCTAGGGCATGTCTGACAAATGTCGGGTCCAGGCGATCACGGCGTTGAGGACAGCGGCTGCGCGGTAGGTGATGGCGAGCTTGTCGTAGCGGGTGGCGAGTCCGCGCCACTGCTTGAGGTGGCAGAAGCGGCGCTCGACGACGTTGCGTCCCTTGTAGATCTCGGCGTCGAAAGCCGGCGGTCGTCCGCCGCGCGATCCTCGCCGTCGGCGGTGTCCTTGTTGGTCGGAAGGCTCAGGGATGGCTGCGCGGATGCCGCGCTGGCGCAGATGAGTGCGGATCGCGCGTGAGGAGTAGGCCTTGTCCGCGCGCACGAGGTCGGGTCTGGTTCGTGCTCGCCCGACCGGCTGCGCGACGCGCAGGTGCGCCATCAACGGCCCGAACATCGGCGAATCGCCCGCCTGCCCGGGACTGAGCAGCACCACCATCGGTAGGCCGTGGCCCTCGACCAGGGAGTGGATCTTGGTCGACAACCCGCCGCGGGAACGCCCGATCGCGTGGTCAGGCGGCTCCGCGAGCCGGTCGGGTGGATTCGTGTAACTCGATCCAGCCCCCTGTGAGGCGCGTGGTGTTCGTCGCGTGCTGGTGAGCACGCGCGATCGTGGAGTCCACCGACAGCGACCAATCGACCAGCCCGGCAGCATCGGCCGCAGCGGTCAACCGGTCCAGCACGGTGTCCCACGTGCCGTCCTCGGCCATCCGTCGATGCCAGGTCCACAACGTCTGCCATGGCCCGTACACCTCGGGCGAATCGCGCCAGGCGATCCCGGTTCGGTAGCGGTAGATGATGCCCTCCACGACCTGGCGCGCATCAGCAAACGGGCGGCCCTGGCGCCCCGTCGGCTTCGGAAGCAGGTCCTCGATCAACGACCACTGGGCATCGGAGAGCATCTGGAAACGCGACACGACCCGAACGTTCCCAGACCTACCGCCCAATCTTTGTCAGACACGCCCTAGCGCGCGTACTGTCGAGACCTTGTCGGTTCCTTGCAGTGCGCGCGGCCCGTGCCCCGTACGGTGACGGTGTCCGTCCCCAATGCCGTCCCCGATGCCGTCACGGAGGTGCCAGTGCAGGCGCACGATCAGTTCTTCCGCAGCCTGATGGAGGCGGCGCCTGACGGCTTCCTCATCGTCGACCAGTCCGGCGTGATCAAGCTGGTGAACGGCCAGGTCGAGAACCTCTTCGGCTACGAGCGCAGCGAGCTGCTCGGGCAGCCGGTCGAGGTCCTGGTCCCGATGCGGTTCCACGGGGCGCACGCTCGGCAGCGGTCGGGCTACGCGGCGAAACCGCGCCTGCGACCGATGATGGGCACCGAGCGCGACCTGTATGCCCGGCGCAAGGACGGCTCGGAGTTCCCGGTGGAGATCAGCCTCGCGCCGATCACGAGCGACGCAGGCACGGTGATCTCGGCGATCATCCGCGACGTGAGCGAGCGCAAGCGGCTGCAGGAGGAGTCCGACCGCATCCGCGAGGAGCTGATCGCCACGGTCTCCCACGAGCTGCGCACACCGCTGTCGTCGATCATCGGCTACACCGAGCTGCTCAGCGACCTGGGGGAGGGCCACCTCAGCACTGAGGCCCGCGAGCTGCTCGAGGTGATCGAACGCAATGCGCGTCGTGAGCTCTGCCTGGTCGACGACCTGCTCACCCTGGCCTCGATGACCAGCGGCCGGATGGTGCTCAACGCCGAGCCGATCGACATCGAGCGGCTGGCGACCGACGCGGTCCGCGCGATGCGTCCACGCGCCGAGGCGCAGGGGCTCTCGGTCGTGATGGAGGTCGAGGCCGCCGGATCGACGACCGCGATCTTCGGTGACGCCGTGCGGCTGGGTCAGGTGCTCGACAACCTGCTCACCAACGCCGTGAAGTTCACCCCGCGCGGCGGCGTCATCACCGTCGCCCTGCGCGAGGACGAGGCGTACGCCGTCGTGGAGATCCGCGACACCGGCGTCGGCGTGCCCGCGGAGGAGGTCGCCCTGATCTTCGAGCGGCTCTACCGCGCTCGGCATGCGGTGGAGAAGCACGTGCAGGGCGCCGGCCTGGGACTGTCGATCGCCAAGGCGATCGTCGACGCGCACGAGGGTGCGATCAGCGTGGAGAGCGAGGTCGGGCACGGCACCACGGTCAGCGTCCGCCTCCCGCTCGGGCCGTCAGCTCAGAACAACCTGTCGGTCGGGTCGTCGAGCCCGCGCAGCGCGTCGTAGTCCACCACCGCGCAGGTGATGCCGCGGTCCTCGGCCAGGGTCCGGGCCTGCGGCTTGATCAGCTGAGCCGCGAAGATCCCGCGCACCGGGGCGAGCAGCGGGTCGCGGTTCAGCAGCTCGAGGTAGCGCGTCAGCTGCTCCACGCCGTCGATCTCGCCGCGCCGCTTGATCTCCACCGCCACCCGGTTGCCGTCGGCGTCGCGGCACAGCAGGTCGACCGGCCCGATCGGGGTGGGGTACTCGCGCCGGACCAGCCGCAGGCCGTCGGCCAGGGTCGCGGGGTGCTCCGCGAGCAGCTCCTGCAGGTGCTTCTCCACGCCGTCCTTCTGCAGGCCGGGGTCGATGCCGAGGTCGTGGGAGGAGTCGTGCTGGATCTCCTCGATGAGGATCCGCAGCGTGTCGCCGGTCTTGGATGTGACCGTCCACGACGCGACGCCCTCGTCGTCGACCTCCTCGGCGAAGGTGCACGGCGGTGACATCCAGTTCAGCGGCTTGTAGGAACCCCCGTCGGAGTGCACGAGCACCGACCCGTCGGCCTTGATCATCAGCACGCGGGTGGCCATGGGCAGATGTGCGGTCAGCCGCCCGGCGTAGTCGACCTGGCAGCGGGCAACGACGAGTCTCACGCTCGGGGAATCTACCCGGCGCGACGCGGGCCCGCCGGCGCGGGCGGTTTCCGCAGGTCACCGCGGGGGAACTGCGCACGCATGGCGACACAGGACGGATGGTTGGGCCGGGTCGAGACGGCGATCGACGAGGCCTTCGATCCGCTCGCCGAGGCCGTGGGGTCGGTGGTCTTCTACGCTCCGACGATCCTCGGGGTCGAGGTGCCGCTGCTCATCGTCTACGTGGTGATCGCGGGCATCGTGTTCTCGATCTACCTGCGGGGCATCCAGTTCACCGGCTGGTCGACCGCGATCCCACTGGTGCGCGGGCGCTACTCCCGGCGCTCGGACCCCGGGGAGGTCACCCACTTCCAGGCGCTGTCCTCCGCTCTGTCCGGCACGGTCGGTCTGGGCAACATCGCCGGCGTCGGTGCGGCGGTCGTCGTCGGCGGACCGGGCGCGACGTTCTGGATGATCCTGGCCGGCTTCCTCGGCATGTGCGTGAAGTTCGTCGAGTGCACCCTCGGGGTCAAGTACCGCGAGGTCCACGAGGACGCTCGGCTCGGCGGGAGCGTCGCTGCTCTTCGGTCTGCTGCTCGCAGCCGGTATCGCGGTGGTGATCATCGGCGGGATCAAGTCGATCGGCGCGGTCACCAGCAGGCTCGTGCCGCTCATGGCGATCGTCTACCTCTTCGGCTGCCTCCTGGTGATCTTCGGCAACCTCGAGCAGGTGCCTGGCGCGATCGGCACGATCGTGAGTGGGGCCTTCAACCCCGAGGGCGTGGCCGGCGGTGTGCTCGGCGTGCTGATCGTCGGCTTCCAGCGCGCCGCGTTCTCCAGCGAGGCCGGCGTCGGATCTGCGCCGATCGCGCATGCCGCGGTGAAGACCAAGCACCCGGTCAGCGAGGGCTTCGTGGCCCTTCTCGAGCCGTTCGTCGACACGATCGTGGTGTGCACGATGACCGCATTGACGATCGTCATCGCCGACACGGCGTTCTACGCCGACGCCCGGTCCGAGGTCGCCGGGGGCGGGGCGCCGCCGGACGGGGTCGTCGTGACCTCCGACGCCTTCGAGACCTTCCTGCCGTGGTTCCCGGCCGTGCTCGCCGTCGCCGTGGCACTGTTCGCCTACTCGACGCTGCTGACCTGGAGCTACTACACGATGAAGGCGTGGACCACGCTGTTCGGGCGCAGCCGGCGCAGCGAGAACGTCTTCAAGGTCGTGTTCTGCTCCTTCACGGTCGTCGGCACGGTGATCTCCTTCGGCTCGGTCATCGACTTCGCCGATGCGATGCTCTTCGCCTGTCTCGTGGTCAACCTCCTGGCGTGCTACCTGCTGTTGCCGGTGGTCCGGCGCGAGCTGCGTGAGTTCCGCGAGGGCCTGCGCTGCGGGGACATCGCGAAGGTCCCGGCCGACGAGCGCGCCGACACGTGAGGGCTTTCACAGAACGCCTCTGAACCGGGGGCTTACCCGCCAGTAGCATTTGTGCCATTCTCTCGGCCATGACCGCAGCGAACGCCCAGATCAGCCAGACGCTCGTCCTGCCCTACCTCAACCACGCCGTACGCATGTATGAGGAGGGGTACGCCTCGCGTGCCGACATCGACGCCGGGATGCGCTTCGGCTGCGGCTACCCGGTCGGGCCCCTGGCCACCATCGACGCGACCGGCGTCGACGTCGTCCGGGACGCGCTGGCCGCGCGGTACGCCGAGACCGGCGACCCGCTGCACAAGCCCGCCGACCTGCTGGAGAAGCTGGTCGCGGAGGGGCGCACGGGCCGGGCCGCCGGTCGCGGGCTCTACACGTACGCCGACGGCGAGGTCGTCGACGACGAGGAGGCCCCGTCGGCCGACAGCGCGCCGCAGCTGCGCCATCAGATCAGCACCGTGGGTGTCGTCGGCACCGGGACGATGGCCTCCGGGATCGTCGAGGTCTTCGCCAAGGCGGGGTACGACGTCGTCTACGTCGGCCGCAGCGATGAGAAGGTCGCCGGTGTGCGCGCCGGCATCGAGAAGTCGCTCGACAAGGCGATCGCGAAGGGCAAGTTCGAGGAGTCGGCGAAGGGCGACGTGCTCGCCCGGCTGACCCCGGCGACCTCCCGCGAGGCGCTCGCCGACGTCGACCTCGTGGTCGAGGCGATCGCCGAGGACCTGGCGGTCAAGACCGAGCTCTTCGCCGACCTGGACCGGATCTGCCGAGCCGGCGCGATCCTGGCCACGACCACCTCCTCGCTGCCGATCACCGCGTGCGCCGACGCCACCTCGCGCCCCGAGGCGGTCATCGGCATGCACTTCTTCAACCCCGCGCCGGTGATGAAGTTGGTCGAGGTCGTCACCACCGACGCGACCGCCGCCGACGTCGACGAGACCGTGCGCGCGCTGTGCAAGGCGGTCGGCAAGGTCGCGGTGTCGTGCGGTGACCGCGCCGGCTTCATCGTCAACGCGCTGCTGTTCCCCTACCTCAACGACGCCGTCAAGCTCGCCGAGGCCGGTGAGCACGACCTCACCACCATCGATGAGGCGATCAAGGCGGAGGCTGGGTTCCCGATGGGGCCGTTCCAGCTGCTCGACGTGGTCGGCAACGACGTGTCCCTGGCGATCCAGAAGGAGCTCTTCGAGGAGTTCAAGGAGCCGGGTCTCGCCCCGGCCGCCACGCTGGAGCAGGTCGTCGCCGAGGGCCGGCTCGGTCGCAAGACGGGCAAGGGCTTCCACGACTACAGCTGAGGGATGTCGGTTGGGTCGGCGGCGGCCGGGGACAATGGGCCCATGACCGCCGCCGACGCCGATCCGGACAACGACCAGCTGCACACCTTCGAGCACGGCGAGCACGGCTCGCGGGTGGTGTTCTGTCACGGCCTGTTCGGCCAGGGGCGCAACTGGTCGACCCTGGGGCGGTCGCTGGCCGAGGACCACCGGGTCACGCTCGTCGACCTGCCCCACCACGGACGCTCGCCGTGGCGCGAGCGCTTCGACTACGTCGACATGGCCGACGAGATCGCCGCACTGTGCGACGCCGACGACCCGGTGACGCTGGTCGGTCACTCCATGGGCGGCAAGGCGGCGATGATCGCCGCGCTGCGCCACCCCGAGCGGATCGCCCGGCTGTGCGTGGTCGACATCGCTCCCGTCGCCTATGCCGGTGGCCGGGGGGAGTTCGAGGGCTTCGTCGAGACGATGCGCGCGATGGACCTCGACGCGCTGCCCGACCGGTCCGCGGCCGACGCGGCGATGGCGGAGACCGTCGAGGACCCGGGCGTGCGGGCGTTCCTGCTGCAGAACCTCCGCCGGGAGGGTAAGGGCTGGCGCTGGCAGATGAACCTGCAGGTCCTCGGCGACCAGCTCGACGACCTCGGCGGGTGGCCCGCCGACCGGCTGGGCGACGTCACGCCGTACGACGCTCCGGTGCTGTGGATCGCCGGGGCCGACTCCCGCTACGTGCGCGACGAGCACGTCGACGCGATGCGTGCGTTGTTCCCCCAGGCACAGCGCGTGCGGGTGAAGAACGCCGGCCACTGGGTGCACTCCGAGCAGCCGGCGGTCTTCGAGCAGGTGCTGCGGCGCTTCCTCGCCGCCTGAACTCAGTCCTCGGCCGGCTTCTCCGGCTGCGCCGGGCGCTCCGAGGGTGCGTCGGTGGCGTCCTCGGCGAAGCCCGCGACGACGTCGCGTAGGGCACCGAGCTGAGCGACGATCGCGTCGCGACGCCGAGCGACCCGGTCGACCTCGGCGCGGAGCGAAGCGAGCTGACGCTCCGCCTCGGCCTGGCCGCTGGCGGTGATGCTCGCGGCCTGGGACTTGGCGGTCGTGACGATCTGCTCGGCCTCGCGGCGCGCTCGGCTCAGGGTCTGCTCGGCTTCGGAGAGCGCGTGGTCGCGCTGTGCGGTGGCCTGGGCCGTGGCCTCGCGGGCGCGCTGCTCGGCGGCGTTGGCGCGGGCCTCGGCGTCGGCGACGAGCTGCTGGGTCTGGGCGAGCGCCGACTCGTGGTGGTCTGCTGCCTCGCGCGCCAGGCGCTCCTTCTCGACGGCCAGCACACGCCGCGCCTCCTGCAGCTCCCGGTCGGCGGAGGCCTGGACCTTCTCGGCCTCGCGCTGCGCGGTGGTGCGCAGCGTGGTGCTCTCCTGCTCGGCCGCCAGGCGCAGCTGCTCGGCCTCGCGCTTGGCCGAGGCCAGCAGGTCCTCGGCCTCGCTGCGGGCCGACGCGCGCTCCTGCTCCACCGCTGCCAGCGCCAGCTGGCGGGTCTCCTCGAGGTCCTTGAGCTGCACGATCCGCATGTCCTCGGCCTCACGCGCCGCGTCGGCGCGCAGCGCCTCGGCCTCGCGGGTGGCCTGCTGGCGGATCTCCTCGGCCTGAGCGCGCGCCTGCACGAGGACCTCGTCGGCCTGCTCCTCGGCGAGCCGCAGCATCTCCGAGGCGCGGCCACCGAGGCCGGCGTACGTCGGGTTCTTGTGCTCGGCGATCTGGGTGCGGGCCTCGGCCAGCTGCTCCTCGAGGGCCCGGACCCGCTGCTGGGCCGCCTCGGTGCTCTCGGCCAGCGCGCGGCGCTCCGCGTCGAAGGCAGCGACCGCCCGGTCGACGGCGGCCTTGTCATAACCGCCGCGACGCGCGACCGGGAACCCGTCGGGCTTGGGCGGCAGGACGGGGGCGTTCTCGCGAGGCGCCGCGGCTCCCGGCTTCACCGCCGGGATGACCTGGGTGGGCTCGTCCGACGCTCCGGACGACGGCTGGTCGTCGAAGATGGACAGGCCGCTGCGGTCGCTCATGGATCCCCTCACCTCACGCGTGGACGTCTGGGACAAAGACTACGGGCGGGTGCGGGCTGTCCCCAGCCCAACACCCGCCCGTTCAGCCGACGTTCAGACTCACACGCCGCGGAAGCGGTTGATCTCCGTCTCGTGCTTGGCGCGCTTCTCGTGGTCGCGGACGCCCAGGCCCTCCTCGGGGGCCAGGCAGAGCACGCCGACCTTGCCCTGGTGGGCGTTCTTGTGGACGTCGAGCGCGGCCTGGCCGACGTCGTCGAGGCGGTAGGTCCGCGACAGGGTGGGGTGGATCTTGCCCTGCATGACCAGGCGGTTGGCCTCCCACGACTCGCGGTAGTTGGCGAAGTGCGAGGAGATGATCCGCTTGAGGTTCATCCACAGGTAGCGGTTGTCGTACTCGTGCATGTAGCCCGAGGTCGAGGCGCAGGTGGTGATGGTGCCGCCCTTGCGGGTCACGTAGACGCTCGCGCCGAAGGTCTCGCGGCCCGGGTGCTCGAAGACGATGTCGATGTCCTCGCCGCCGGTGAGCTCACGGATCTTGGAGCCGAACCGCTTCCACTCGCGCGGGTCCTGCTGCGTGCCCTCGTCGTTCCAGAACTTGTAGCCCTCGGCGTTGCGGTTGATGATCAGCTCCGCGCCCATGCTGCGGCAGATGTCGGCCTTCTCGTCGCTGGAGACCACGCAGATCGGGGTGGCGCCGCCGTTGAGGGCGTACTGCGTCGCGAAGCCGCCCAGGCCGCCGGAGGCGCCCCAGATGAGCACGTTGTCGCCCTGCTTCATGTTGCCGCCGTTGGCGGAGACGAGCTGGCGGTACGCCGTGCAGTTGACCAGGCCGGGGGAGGCGGCCTCCTCCCAGGTGAGGTGGTCGGGCTTGGGCATGAGCTGGTTGGCCTTGACCAGCGCGACGTGCGCCAGTCCGCCGAAGTTGGTCTCGAAGCCCCAGATCCGCTGCTGCGGGTCGAGCATCGTGTCGTTGTGGCCGTCGGAGTCCTCGAGCTCGACCGACAGGCAGTGCGCCACGACCTCCTGGCCCGGCTTCCACTTGGTCACGCCGGGGCCGGTGCGCAGGACGACGCCCGACAGGTCGGAGCCGACCACGTGGTAGGGCAGGTCGTGGCGCTTGGTGAGCGGCGAGAGCCGGCCGTAGCGCTCGAGGAAGCCGAAGGTCGAGACCGGCTCGAAGATCGAGGTCCACACGGTGTTGTAGTTGATCGCCGAGGCCATCACCGCGACGTAGGCCTCGCCGGGCCCGAGCTCGGGGAGCGCGACGTCCTCCACGTGCAGGGACTTGCGCGGGTCCTTGTCGCGGCTCGCGACGCCCTCGAACATGTCGACCTCGTCCTTGTGCACCGTGGCGGCGCGGTAGGACTCGGGCAGGGCCAGGTTGGCGAAGTCCTCGGGGGCGGTGTCGCCCGCCATGATCGCGTCGAGGATCTGCTGCACGGATGTCTCCTGGAGGCTCGGGGCACGGACGTTGCGCGGAATCTACTAGCGAGTAGGGAGGCTGTCAGCCCCGTGTGAGCGAAGTCTCGCCGGGGCACCGTCCCGAGCATGGATTCCGAGATCACCCTGACCGTCGACGGCCGGTCACGGACCCTCACCGTCGATGCCCGCACGACCCTGCTCGACGCGCTGCGCGAGCGGCTGGCCATCGTGGCGCCGAAGAAGGGCTGCGACCACGGGCAGTGCGGCACCTGCACGGTGCTGCTCGACGGCCGTCGCCACCTCACCTGCCTGACGCTCGCCGTGGCGGTGGACGGTGCCGAGGTTGTGACCGCCGACGGCCTGGGCGGAGCGGACGGTTCGGGTGGGGAGGAGCTGCACCCGGTGCAGGAGGCGTTCCTCGAGCACGATGCGTTCCAGTGCGGCTACTGCACCCCGGGCCAGGTCTGCTCGGTCGTCGGGCTGCTCGACGAGGCCGAGGCAGAAGGCGGGGTCGCGGAGCTCGACGACGACACGATCCGGGAGCGGATGAGCGGCAACCTCTGCCGGTGCGGGGCGTACGGCGGGATCCTCGCCGCGATCCGCCAGGTCCAGCAGTCGACCCAGCAGTCCGGGCAGGAGGTGCGCGCATGAGGGAGCTCGCCTACCACCGGGCCACCGACGCGGCCGAGGCGGTCGCACTGGTCACCGCCAACCCGTCCGCCCGGTTCCTCGCCGGAGGCTCCAACCTGGTCGACCACCTGAAGCTGGGCATCACCGAGCCGGAGCTGCTCGTCGATGTCAGTCGGCTGCCGCTGGACCGCGTCGAGGACCTGCCGGACGGGGGCCTGCGGATCGGAGCGAACGTCCGCAACAGCGACCTCGGCGCCCACCCGCGGGTGCGCACCGACTACCCGGTCGTCGCCGAGGCCGTGCTGGCCGGCGCGTCACCGCAGATCCGGCACCAGGCGACCACGGGCGGCAACCTGCTGCAGCGCACCCGGTGCGTCTACTTTCAGGACGCCTCCACCCCGTGCAACAAGCGCGAGCCCGGCTCCGGCTGCTCCGCGATCGGCGGCTACGGCCGCTACAACGCCGTACTCGGCGCGAGCCCCGACTGTGTCACGACGCACCCCTCCGACCTGGCCGTCGCCCTGGCCGCAGTGGACGCGCGCGTCGTGGTCCTCGGCACGGACGGTGAGCGACGTCTGCCGATGTCCGAGCTGCACCGGCTCCCGGGTGATGAGCCGCAGCGCGACACCACGCTGGCGCACGGCGAGCTGATCACCGCGGTCGAGCTCCCGGCCGATCCGGTGGTGCAGGTCTCCGGCTACCACAAGGCACGCGACCGCGCGTCGTTCGCGTTCGCGCTCGTGTCGGTCGCCGCCTGTCTCGACCTGGACGGTGACACCGTGCGCGACGTGCGCATCGCCTGGGGCGGTGTCGCCCACAAGCCGTGGCGGGCGACCCGCGCCGAGGAGGCGCTGCGCGGGACGCGGTTCAGCGAGGACGCGGCACGCGACGCAGCGACGCTCGAGCTCGAGGCCGCCGAGACCGACGAGGAGACGGCCTACAAGGTGCCGATGGTCCGCAACGCCACGGCACTGGTGCTCGGCCGGTTGGCCCGCGCGACCACGGAGGGGGCAGCCTGATGAGCGACCAGGTCCAGCACGCCACCCGCCCCGTCGAGGCGGTCGTCATGGGCACGCCGGTGCGCCGGCTCGACGGCCGCGAGAAGGTCACCGGGCAGGCCCGCTACACCGTCGAGCAGTCGGCGGGCCCGGAGGTGCCGGGCGATCCGCTGCACCTGTGGCTGGTGACGTCCACCATCGCCCGCGGGCGGGTGACCGCGATCGACACCTCGGCCGCGCTCGACCACGCGGGCGTGGTCGCCGTCGTCGACCACACCAACGCACCCCGGCTGGCCGACACCGCCAACGGCGAGCTGGCGATCCTGCAGGACGACCGGGTCCAGTTCCGCGGCCAGATCGTCGCCTGCGTGCTCGCGGAGACCTCCGAGAGTGCCCGGGAGGGTGCCCGGCTCGTGCGGGTCGTCTACGCCGCGGAGCCGCACGAAGCACAGTTCCGGGCCGAGGACGCGACCGACCGTCCCGACGAGGTCAACGGCGGGATGGAGACCGACACCACCGACGGCGACGTCGAGGCCGGACTGGCCGGGGCCGACGTGCGGGTCGAGCAGACCTACGCCACCGCCTACGAGCACAACAACCCGCTCGAGCCGCACGCCACGGTGGCCTGGTGGGAGGAGGCCGACGGCCGGCCCCGGCTCTCGATGTTCGACTCCACCCAGGGCGTCCACTCCGTCGTGAGCACGCTGGCGCCGATGCTGGGCCTCGAGCCGGACCAGGTGCGGGTGCGAGCGCCGTACGTCGGCGGCGGGTTCGGCAGCAAGGGGGAGGCGCACGCCCCGGTGATGGCGGTCTGCCTGGCCGCGCGCACGACGCAGGGTCGCCCCGTACGGCTCGCGGTGACCCGGCAGCAGATGTTCGACCTGACCGGCTACCGCACCGCGACGGTCTCCCGCGTGCGCCTGGGGGCCCGGGCCGACGGCACGCTGCTGGCGATCGACCACCAGGCGCTGTCGCAGACGTCGCGGGCACGCGAGTTCGCCGAGCAGACCGCCGTACCGGCCCGCACGATGTATGCCGCTCCGCATCGCCGTACGTCGCATCGCCTCAGTCGGCTCGACGTGGCCGTGCCTTCGTGGATGCGCGCCCCGGGCGAGATGCCCGGCATGCACGCGCAGGAGGTCGCGATGGACGAGCTCGCCGAGGCGTGCGGGCTGGACCCGATCGAGCTGCGCGTGCGCAACGAGCCCGCGACGGACCCCGAGACCGGCAAGCCCTGGGGCGACCGCCGCCTCGTCGAGTGCCTGCACCGGGGCGCGGAGGCCTTCGGCTGGGCCGAGCGTCCGCGCGAGCCACGGGCGACCGCCGACGGCGAGTGGTGGGTCGGCACCGGGGTCGCGTCGGCGACCTACCCCGCCTCGGTCGCGCCGGGCAACGCCGCGCGCGTGACCGCGTTGGCCGACGGTCGCTACGGCGTGGCCATCGGTGCCGTCGACATCGGCACCGGCGCCCGCACCGTGCTGGCCCAGATCGCCGCCGACGCGCTGGGTTGTCCCGTCGAGGCGATCGACCTCGAGATCGCCGACTCGAGCCTGCCTGCCGCGACGGTCGCCGGCGGCTCCTCGGGCACGACCTCGTGGGGCAGCGCGATCGTCGCGTCCGCCCAGCGGTTCCGCGCCGACCACGGTGACACTCCCGACCCGGGGGTCCACACCGTGGCCGCAGCGGCCGAGGACTCGACCCGCGCCGACTACGCCCACCACTCCTTCGGCGCGGTCTTCGCCGAGGTGCGGGTCCACCGCTACACCGGAGAGATCCGCGTGCCGCGCCTGCACGGGGCGTACGCCGTCGGCCGGGTGCTCAACCCGGCCACGGCCCACTCGCAGCTGGTCGGTGGCCTGGTGATGGGCTTGTCGGCCGCGCTGTTCGAGCAGACCCACCGCGACCCGCGGTTCGGCCACTTCGTGACCCAGGACCTCGCGACCTACCACGTCGCCACCCATGCCGACGTGCTCGACGTGGACGCCACGTGGCTCGACGACGCCGACCTGGTCGCGACGCCGATGGGTGCCCGGGGCATCGGCGAGATCGGCATCGTCGGGACGTCGGCCGCGATCGCCAACGCCGCCTACCACGCCACCGGGGTGCGGGTGCGCTCCATCCCCGTGACGGCCGACCGCTTCATCGACTGAACGGGGAGATGGTGACGGGGGAGGACACGCCGAAGCTCGGCGAGGCCGCTACGAGGGCGAGCCGTCGGTCCGCGATTCTCGGCGCCATCTTCCTGATGGCGACCAGCGCCATCGGGCCGGGGTTCATCACGCAGACCGCGACGTTCACGATCGAGCTGGGCGCCGCGTTCGCCTGCGCGATCGTGCTGTCGATCCTGGTCGACATCGCCGTACAGATGAACGTCTGGCGGGTCGTCGGGGTCGCGGGCCGGCGCGCCCACGAGCTCGCCAACGAGGTCGTGCGCGGAGCCGGCTGGATCCTGGCCGCGCTCGTGCTGGTCGGCGGCCTGGTCTTCAACGTCGGCAACGTCGCGGGCAGCGGACTCGGGCTCGACGCGCTGCTCGGTCTCGACCCGCGCATCGGCGGTGCGATCTCCGCCGCCCTCGCCTGCGGCATCTTCGTGAGCAAGCAGGCCGGCGTGGCGCTCGACCGGCTGGTGGTGGTCCTCGGCCTGGTGATGGTCGTGGCCACCGCGATCATCGCGGTGACGAGTTCACCGCCGGTCGGGGAGGCGCTGCGCAACGTCGTGATGCCCGAGGAGTTCTCCGTCCTCGCCGTCACCACGATCATCGGCGGCACGGTCGGCGGTTACATCACCTATGCGGGCGCCCACCGGTTGCTCGACTCCGGACGCACCGGCGTCGAGAGCGCCCGCGAGATCGGGCGCAGCTCCGTCGTCGGCATCCTCGTGACCGGCGTGATGCGGGTGGTGCTGTTCCTCGCGATCCTCGGGGTCGTGGCGGGCGGCGCGAGCATCGACGAGACCAACCCGGCGGCGAGCGCCTTCGGCGCGGCCATGGGAGAGGTCGGCATGCGCGTCTTCGGCCTGATCCTGTGGGCTGCTGCGCTCACGTCGGTGATCGGGGCGTCGTACACCTCGGTCTCGTTTCACCACCTCCCGCACGCCGGAACGGCGACGCAACCTCCTGACCGTCGGCTTCATCGTCGTGACGACCGTGGCCTACCTGCTCGTGCAGGAGCCGCCGGTGACGTTGCTGGTCTTCGCCGGTGCGTTCAACGGGATCATCCTTCCGCTCGGGTTCGGCGTCCTGCTCTGGATCGCCTGGCGGCGCCGCGACCTGCTGCACGGATACCGCTATCCCGTGTGGCTGCTGGCCGCGGGCGTGGCAGCGTGGGCCTTGACGCTGTATCTCGCCTACAACGCGATCACCCCGCTCGCCGACCTGTGACAAAAGACCTGTGAAGGAGTGCGCCCGATGACGAGCATCGACCTCAACAGCGACGTGGGGGAGTCGTTCGGGCGCTGGCAGCTCGGTGACGACGCGGCCGTGCTGGCCGAGGTCTCCAGCGCCAACGTCGCCTGCGGCTTCCATGCCGGTGATCCCCGCACCCTGCGCCGGACGTGTGCCGTCGCGGCCGAGCACGGCGTGACGATCGGCGCCCAGGTGGGCTACCGCGACCTGGCCGGGTTCGGACGCCGGTTCATCGACGCCGAGCCCGACGAGCTCGCCGCCGACGTGCTCTACCAGATCGGCGCGTTGGAGGCGATGGCACGACCGGCCGGCGTGCAGGTGCGCTACGTCAAGCCGCACGGCGCGCTCTACCACGCGACGGTCGACCGGGTGGACCAGGCGCGGGCGGTCGTCGAGGCCACGCGGGCCTACGACCCGACGATGGCGATCCTCGGCCTGCCCGGCTCGGCGCTGCTGGCCGAGGCGGAGGCAGCGGGCCTGCGCACGGTGCGCGAGGCCTTCGCCGACCGGGCCTACACCCGCGAAGGTCAGCTCGTCTCGCGCCGCGAGCGGGGTGCGGTGCTGAGCGACGCCGACGAGGTGGCGCGCCGGGTCGTGCGGATGGTGACGGACGGCGAGGTCGAGGCCGTGGACGGCTCGGTGGTGAAGGTGGAGGCCGACTCGATCTGTGTGCACGGCGACTCGCCGGGCGCGGTGGAGATGACCGTCCGCACCCGCGCGGCCCTGCGTGAGGCCGGCGTCGAGGTCCGGTCGTTCGCATGAGCGCCCCGACCTTCCTCCCGTACGGCGACGCCGGAGTGCTCGTGGAGGTGGACGACACCGCGGCGGTGCTGCGGTGGTCCGACGCCCTGCAGGCCCACCGACCTGCGGGCGTCGCCGAGATCGTGCCGGCCGCGCGCACCCTCCTGGTCGTGGCCGAGCCCGGCGCCGACCTCACCGAGCTGCGCAGCGCGCTGGGCGCCCTCGACGTACCGAACTCGGGTGCGGTCGAGGACGCGGGACCCGACGCCGAGGTGATCGAGATCCCCGTGCACTACGACGGTCCCGACCTGGCCGACGTCGCGCAGCTGACCGGGCTGAGCGAGGACGAGGTCGTCGCAGCCCACACCGGCGAGCCGTGGCGCGTGGCCTTCGGCGGGTTCGCCCCGGGCTTCGGCTACCTCAGCGGCGGCGACCCGCGTCTGGAGGTGCCGCGCCGCGACGAGCCGCGCACCAGGGTGCCGGCCGGTGCCGTGGGACTGGCCGGGACCTCCAGCGGCGTCTACCCGCGGGAGTCGCCGGGCGGCTGGCAGCTGATCGGCACCACGGACGTCGCGCTGTGGGACCTCGACCGGGACCCGCCCGCGCTGTTGCGGCAGGGCGCGCTCGTGCAGTTCACGGTGGCCCAGAGCCCGGGTGCACAGCGATGACGGTGCGACTGCGGGTCCTCGCCACGGGTCCGCTCGCGCTGGTGCAGGACGAGGGGCGCCCGGGACTGACGGGCGTCGGCGTCGGTCGCTCCGGAGCGGCCGACCGGACGGCGTACGCCCTCGCCAACCGGGTGGTCGCCAACCCGCCGGGTCTCGCTGCTCTCGAGGTCACGCTGGGCGGGTTGGAGGTCGAGGTGCTCGGCGGCAGCCTCACCGTATGTCTGACCGGCGCACCCGCGCCGCTCTTCGTCGATGACGTACCCGCAGGCACCCATGCCCCCGTCACGGTGCCCGAAGGCGGCCATGTGCGGGTCGACCCGCCGCCGGTCGGGCTGCGCTCCTACCTCGCCGTGCGTGGAGGAGTCGACGTCGCGCCGGTGCTCGGCTCGCGCAGCCACGACGTGCTGGCCGCCCTCGGCCCGGCGCCGCTCGCCGAGGGCGACGAGCTGCCGGTCGGCCCGACCCCGCCCGAGCACCCCGCGGTCGACCAGGTCGCGCCCCCGCGCTATGACGACGACCCGGTGGTGCTGCGCGCGGTGCGCGGCCCGCGCGACGGTTGGGTCGAGGACCCCGACGTGCTGGTCGCCACGACCTGGACCGCAACCGAGCGCACCAACCGGATCGGGATGCGGCTGTCGGGAGGAGCCGTCCAGCATGCCGAGGGCGCCGGCGAGCTGCCGAGCGAAGGCGTGTGGCGCGGGGCGATCCAGGTGCCACCGAACGGTGAGCCGGTGGTGTTCCTCGCCGACCACCCGGTCACCGGCGGCTACCCCGTCGTCGGGGTCGTGGTCGACGCCGACGTCGACCGGGCCGCGCAGGTGCGGCCCGGGCAGCAGGTCCGGTTCCGCTGGGTCAGTGGCGCCTGATCAGTGGTCCTGATCAGTGGTCCTGGGCCGGCTCGACCAGCTCGACGAGGACGCCGCCGGCGTCCTTGGGGTGCACGAAGTTGATCCGCGAGTTCGCGGTGCCGCGCCTGGGTGCGTCGTACAGCAGCCGCAGACCCCGCTCGCGCAGGATCGCCGAGACCTGCTCCACGTCGGTGACGCGGTAGGCGAGCTGCTGCAGGCCGGGCCCCGAGCGGTCGAGGAACTTCGCGATGGTCGAGGACTCGTTGAGCGGCGCGAGCAACTGGATGCAGGAGCCGGAGTCGCCGACCTTGACCATCGCCTCGCGGACGCCCTGTTCCTCGTTGGTCTCCTCGTGGGCGACCTCCATGCCGAACGCGTCGCGGTAGAACGCGATCGCCTCGTCGAGGTCGGGCACGGCCACGCCGACGTGGTCGATGCAGAGGAAGAGGTGCTCGGGCACGGAGAGAGGAGCGGTCATGAAGGCATCGTCGTACGCCGCGGGCGCCGGCGGAAGCCCCCTGCCGGGACTGTGACGAGCCCTACACGCGGCGTCGCTGCACCCCCTCCCCAGGGCCCGTACCGGCGGGTAGTGTCACAGCCGCGCTCATCAGTCGAGAACTCCAGGAGGCACCCCCATGTCCGGATCCGTGATCGTCGCCGGAGCACGTACGCCGATCGGTCGGCTGCTGGGCGGACTGAAGGACCAGTCCGCCGCCGACCTCGGTGGTGTCGCCATCAAGGGCGCGCTCGAGAAGGCCGGCATCACCGGCGAGCAGGTCGACTACCTGATCATGGGCCAGGTCATCCAGGCCGGCGCCGGGCAGAACCCCGCCCGCATGGCGGGTCACAAGGGCGGCATCCCGATGCACGTCCCGTCGATCACCATCAACAAGGTCTGCCTGTCGGGCGTCAACGCGATCGCGCTGGCCGACCAGCTGATCCGCGCCGGCGAGCACGACATCATCGTGGCCGGCGGCATGGAGTCGATGACCAACGCCCCGCACTTCCTGCCCAAGTCCCGCGAGGGCGCGAAGTTCGGCGACGTGAAGCTCGTCGACTCGATGGCCTACGACGCGCTGTTCGACCAGTTCACCAGCCAGGCGATGGGTCTGCTGACCGAGGAGTGCAACGCCGCGGCGCAGAACCTCACCCGCGCGGAGCAGGACGAGTTCGCCGCCCAGTCGCACCAGAAGGCTGCCCGCGCCTGGAAGGACGGGGTCTTCAACGACGAGGTCGTGCCGGTCGAGATCGCGACCCGCAAGGGCACGGTGACGGTCTCGGAGGACGAGGGTGTGCGCGGTGACACCACCGCCGAGTCGCTGGGCTCGCTGCGTCCGGCCTTCAGCAAGGAGGGGACCATCACCGCGGGGTCGTCCTCACAGATCTCCGACGGTGCCTGCGCCGTGGTCGTGATGAGCAAGGCCAAGGCCGAGGAGCTCGGCATCGAGTGGCTGGCCGAGATCGGTGCCCACGGCCAGGTCGCCGGCCCCGACTCCACCCTGCAGCTGCAGCCCGCGGCCGCCACGGCCCTGGCCTGCGAGAAGGAGGGCATCAAGCCCACCGACCTCGACCTGGTGGAGTTCAACGAGGCCTTCGCTGCCGTCGGCATCTCCTCGGCCCGCGAGCTCGGGCTCGACGACGCCAAGGTCAACGTCAACGGCGGGGCGATCGCGCTCGGCCACCCGGTCGGCATGTCCGGCGCCCGCATCGTCCTGCACCTCGCCCTGGAGCTGAAGCGGCGCGGCGGCGGGGTCGGCGCCGCCGCGCTGTGCGGTGGTGGCGGGCAGGGCGACGCGCTGATCGTGCGCGTTCCTGCGTGACCCGAGCCGGCTCGGTCCCCGAGCTCGTGACGGCCGCCCGCACCGGACAGGTGCGGGCGGTCGCCCGTCTCATCTCCTTGGTCGAGGACGCCTCGCCGCTGCTGCGCGAGGCGATGGCGGCCCTGGCGCCGTACGCCGGCAACGCCCACGTCGTCGGCATCACCGGGGCCCCCGGCGTCGGGAAGTCGACCACCACGTCGGCGCTGGTGCGCGAGCTGCGCTCTCGCGGGCAGCGGGTCGGGGTGCTCGCCATCGACCCGTCCTCCCCGTTCTCCGGCGGCGCGCTGCTCGGTGACCGGGTGCGCATGGGCGACCACGCCACCGACGCCGGTGTCTACATCCGGTCGATGGCCTCGCGCGGTCACCTCGGCGGGTTGTCGTGGGCGACGCCGCAGGCGCTGCGGGTGCTCGACGCGGCCGGCTACGACACGGTGATCGTCGAGACCGTCGGGGTGGGGCAGAGCGAGGTCGAGGTCGCCGGCCTGGCCGACAGCACGATCGTGCTGCTCGCGCCGGGGATGGGCGACGGGATCCAGGCCGCCAAGGCGGGGATCCTCGAGATCGGCGACCTCTACGTCGTCAACAAGGCCGACCGCGACGGCGCGGCCGCCGTACGCCGTGACCTGCGCTCGATGCTCGCGCTGGCCGATCGCGCCGAGGGCAGCTGGCGCCCGCCGGTGCTCACCGCCGTGGCGACGAAGCACGAGGGCCTCGACGAGGTCGTCGACAAGCTCGAGGCGCACCGCGCCTGGCTGGCGGAGTCGGGTGCGGGGACCGACCGGCGGCGCCGCCGGGCCCGCGAGGAGGTCGCGGCGATCGCCGTCACCGAGCTGCGCAGCCGCTGGGACACCCTGAGCGGCAGCGTCGAGCTCGACACCCTCGCCGAGGACGTGCTCGCCGGCAGGCTCGACCCGTACGCCGCCGCCGACGCCCTGCTGGCCGCCTCGGACTAGTCAGTGGTCGGTCTCAATCCTGGGTGTCGGGCGCCTGCTCGTGGTGGCGGCGACCCTGCGTGCGGCGGTCCTCCTTCATCTGCGCCTCGTGGACGTGGCGGCGCCCGCCCATGAGCGTGTCGCGGATGAGCTTCTCCGCCTCGCGGAACGCGGTGTAGTAGCCGTCGTCGTACTCCTCGACGACCTGGAAGGTCCAGCGGCCCTCGAGCACGTTGCGACCCTTGAGGTCGGTCTCGACCCGGTCGGCGAGCTCGTCGTGGCCGGCCTCGCGCAGCAGCGCGACCGCGTCCCCGACCTGCAGGTCGGCGGTGCCGGTGAGCTGGTGGAAGCTGTAGAGGTGTCCCCGGGCACGCTCGGTGGTCTCCAGTGCCTCGGAGAGCTTGCCGGCCGCCGCCACCGTGGCCTCGTCGGGGCCCTGCTCGAGCTTGTCCTGGACCTCGGCCTCGCCGACGCGCAGGTCGTCGGTTCTCGCATCTGCCATGGCTCCTGCCTTCCCCGCCGGTGCGCCTCCCACGCGTCGGGGCGCGGATTTGCTACAAAGTCGACCGGTGCGTCCGGACCCTCCGGCGCCGGCACCCGATCGAGCAGGAGTTGACGTGAAGAAGCTGGTGCTCCTCGTCGTCGTCCTCTTCGTCGGCTTCTACCTGATGACCCAGCCCGACAGCCTCGCCGACCTCGCGCAGGATGGGCTCGCCAACGCGTGGCAGATGCTGACGCGGCTGTTCGAGTCGGTCATCGACTTCGTCGACGCCCTGGGTTCCTGAGGCACCATGGCGGGCCTGCTGCGCCGCACGTTCGCCGAGCCGCGCATCGGTCGGCACCTCCTGCGCGACGAGGGCGAGGTCATCGTCGACGAGGTGCGCAAGCACTGGGTGGTCTACGTGACCCCCGTCCTCGAAGGTCTCCTGGGGCTGGCCGTGCTGGTCGCGTTCCCGTTCGTCGACATCGACCTGGCGTGGTTCCCGCTCCTGCTCGGCCTCGGCCTGCTCGCGCACGCGGGGTGGCGGGCGCTGAGCCGGCACATGGACCGGTTCGTGGTCACCAACATGCGGGTGTTCCGCGTGCGCGGCGTGCTGGCGCAGACGCTCGCGACGATGCCGCTGGGCCGCATCCTCGACATCACCGTCCACAAACCGCTGACCGGCCGGCTGTGCGGCTACGGGCACTTCGTGTTCGAGTCGGCCGCGCAGGAGCAGGGACTGCGCGACATCTCCCACGTCGGGCGGCCCGACGAGCGCGACCTGGTGATCCAGCGCGTGGTCCAGCGGTCCGGTCTGCGCGGCCCGAGGGTGAACTGAGCCCCCGCGTGGGTAGGGGGCCGACGACGTCCAGGACGGAGGCTCGATGACCACTCTCCCCAGCGTGCTGGCGGCGCTCCCACCCGACCCCCGGGTGGTGGTGGCCGGCAACTTCGCGACCCCGTGGCGGTTGCTCGGCGAGATCGACGCCGCGCTGGCGTCGTACCGGCTGTGGATGCTCAACGCCCAACCCGGCATCCCCACCCGCGAGGGCGTGACCCTGGAGACGCCGTTCGTGGGCGCGGGCATGCGCAAGCAACCGGGGTTGCGGTACTTCCCCGCGCGACTCTCCGTCGTGCCGCGGTTGTTCGAGGTCAGCTGCCCTCCCGACCTCGTCGTCCTGCACGTCGCCCCGCCGCGCGACGGGATGGTGTCGCTCGGCACGGAGGTCAACGTGCTGCCCGCAGCGATCGAGCAGGTGCGCCGGCGTGGCGGCGCCGTCATCGCGCAGGTGAACCCCCAGATGCCCTACACGTACGGCGACGCGCTCGTCCCGCGCTCCGAGATCGACCTGCTCGTCGAGGACGACACCCCGCTCCCGGTGCCGCCGGTGGTCGAGGTGGGGGAGTCGGCCGCGCGCATCGGCGACCTGGTCGCGCGCCGGGTCCAGGACGGCGCGACCCTGCAGGCGGGCATCGGGGCGATCCCCGACGCCGCGCTCGCGGGCCTGCGCGATCGTCGCGGCCTGGGCGTGTGGACCGAGATGTTCTCCGACCGGGTGCTGGAGCTGGAGCTCCTCGGCGCGCTCGACGTCGAGCGCCCGATCGTGAGCTCCTTCGTCTTCGGCTCCGCGGAGCTCTATGCGTGGCTCGACGGCAACGAGCGCGTGATCATGCGGCGTACCGAGGTCACCAACACCCCGGCGCGGATCGCGGCCAACCCGCAGATGACCAGCATCAACAGCGCGTTGCAGGTCGACCTCTTCGGCCAGGCCAACGCCTCCCGCATCCGGGCCCGGATCCACTCCGGGTTCGGTGGCCAGACCGACTTCATCGTGGGCGCGCTGCACAGCGCCGGGGGACAGGCGATGATCGCGCTGCGCTCGTGGCACCCGAAGGCGCAGGTGTCGACGATCGTGCCGCTGGTCGACGAGCCGGTGACGTCGTTCCAGATGCACGCGGTGATCACCGAGAACGGCGCGGCGGAGATGTTCGGCCACGACGAGCGCAGCCAGGCGCGTCACCTCATCGAGCACGCGGCCCACCCCGACGTGCGCGAGGAGCTGTGGGAGGAGGCCCACCACCTGGGCCTGTAAGGAAGGTTCCCGTGAGTGTCGTGGGGCCTCGGGTCAGCTGGCTGGTCGTAGTTCGACCTCGAGGCCGAGTGCGCGTAGTTGTTTGAGGGCTCGTCGTTTGATCTGGTCGGGGTGGCTGAGCTCGCCTGAGCATCCGGCAAGATTGGGGCATGAGCCAGCAGCCGTTCTCCCGTCCCGGTGCGATCGACCTCTCCGCGCTCAAGCGCCCCGCCCCGCCCGCGGGTGGCGCGGCGCCCGCAGGGGGAGGGGGTGGCGGCTCGGCGTACGCCGTGCAGGTGGACGAGCAGAACTTCCAGGAGGTCCTGGAGAGCTCGATGACCGCGCCGGTCGTCCTGGTCTTCTACTCCGCCTCGCGGATGCCCGAGAGCGCGCAGCTCGCCGACGACCTCGAGACGGTCGGCAACGAGCTCGACGGCCGGATCCTGGTCGCGAAGGTCGACATCGACGCCGCGCCGCAGATCGCGCAGGCCATGCAGATCCCGTCGATCCCGCTCGTGGCGCTGGTGCTGCAGGGGCGCCCGCAGCCACTGTTCCAGGACATCGTGCCGCTCGAGGAGCTGCGCACCGCCATGGGCCAGCTCATCCAGCAGATCACCGCCCAGGGCGTGTCCGGGCGACACCAGCCCCGCGGCGCCGCACCGGCCGAGGAGGGCGAGGAGCCCGAGACCGACCCGCGTTTCGCCGCCGCCGAGGACGCGCTCATGGCCGGTGACGCCGACGCCGCCGTGGCGGAGTACCAGCGCCTCGTCGACGCCAACCCGGCAGACGCCGAGGCCGCCGCCCGGCTCGCGATGGCGAAGGTCCTGCAGCGCACCCAGGGCGTCGATCTCAACGCCGCCCGCGAGCAGGCCGCGCAGAACCCCACCGACCTCGCCGCCCAGACCCTCGTCGCCGACCTCGACCTCCTCGGGGGCCACGTCGACGACGCCTTCAACCGGCTCATCGACCTGGTCCGCCGCACGGCCGGCGACGACCGTGACAAGGCCCGCCAGCACCTGCTCGACCTGCTCGCCGCCGTCGGCAACGACGACCCCCGCGTCCTGCGCGCCCGCCAGAACCTCGCTTCCGCCCTGTTTTGACCGAGCAGCGGACCGCGAGGAACGAGCGGTCCGCGTCGCGAGGGCAGGTCGAGTGGCCGCGCCAGCGAGGGACGAGCTGGCGACCGGCTGTATCGAGACCCCGGCCGCGAGGTGCGAGCGGTCCGCGTCGCGAGGGCAGGTCGAGTGGCCGCGCCAGCGAGGGACGAGCTGGCGACCGGCTGTATCGAGACCCCGACCGCGAGGAACGAGCGGTCCGCGTCGCGAGGGCAGGTCGAGTGGCCGCGCCAGCGAGGGACGAGCTGGCGACCGGCTGTATCGAGACTGTGAGTCTTCTCCGTAGCCGCCCTCGGGTGGTGAGGTAGGGCTGGCAACTAGCGGTGTGACCCGTATCGAGACCGGCTTCGTGCCTTTCTCTGGACTTGTCCGCTGCTGGTTGCCGGCCCCGGTCCTCAACGGAGTGATGGCCTGATCAGGAGCTTGACCGTGCGGTGTTCACCCACCGCACGTGTCCCATCACAGTCCTGCTGAATCTCCGCCGAGGACCGGAACCGTCCACGTCCCCGGTTCAAGGAGAACGCAGTGACAAGTGTGCTGAAACTGTCCGAGGTTGTCGATGTCGTCATCGGTGTCGACACCCACGTCCAGACCCATGCCGCCGCAGCCGTCGATGCCCGCACCGGCGGCGTGTTGGCCCAGATCACGATCGAGGCCACCGGCGAGGGCTATGCCGAGCTCGTCGAGTTCGCCGACCAGGTCGCAGAGGAACACGGCGCGCTGCGTGCGTGGGCGATCGAGGGCACCGCCAGCCACGGCCGTGGACTCGCGGTCCACCTCTCCGGCGCTGAGGAGTTCGTCATCGAGCTCGACCGGCCCGAGCGTGCTGCGCGTCGCGGCGGGGTGAAGTCAGACCCGACCGATGCGATCCGGGCCGCCCGCGAAGCCCTGGCACGGGCCCGGCTCGCCACCCCACGTGGTGGCGGCCCCGACCCTGACCATGCTGCGACCCGCCAGGCGTTGGCGACCCGGCTGGCGATCCGCCGCTCCGCGGTTCAAGCCGCTAGTGATGCGCGCCGGCAACTGTTCTCCGCGGTGCTGACCGCACCCGAACCCGTGCGTGCTCGGCTGCGGGGGTTGAAAGCCAAAGCCCTGATCGCGAAGGCTGCGTCGTTGCGCACCACCGCTGCGTGGGCCAACGTCGATGTCGAGACCGCCACGACCGTGGCGTGCTTGAAGACCTGGGCCCAACGCATCCAGGCCCTCACCGCCGAAGCCGAGGCGCACGAACGCCAGATCCGTGCCCTGGTGCGCTCCTGGCGCCCTGACCTGCTCGCCCAACCCGGTGTCGGACCAATCGTGGCCGCGACCGTGCTCTGCGCGTGGGGCTACGCCGGCCGGATCCATTCCGAAGCAGCTTTCGCCAAACTCGCGGGCACCAGCCCGATCGAGGCCACCAGCGGCCAGATCCATACCCGCCACCGGCTCAACCCCTACGGCGACCGACGCCTGAACTGCGCCCTGCACACCATCGCCATCACCCGCCAACGCCACGACCCCGCCACCCGCGCCTACACCGAACGCCGCACCCGCGAAGGCAAGAACCCCCGCGAGATCCGACGCTGCCTCAAGCGCTACATCGCCAGAGACCTCTACCGGCTCCTCGAGAACCCCCGCAAAGGCCTTGACGCAACATAGGAGCGTCCCCGGCCGCGAGGTGCGAGCGGTCCGCGTCGCGAGGGCAGGTCGAGTGGCCGCGCCAGCGAGGGACGAGCTGGCGACCGGCTGTATCGAGACCCCGACCGCGAGGTGCGCTTCGATGGTCGGCGTCTGTAAGGAAGGTTCCCGTGAGTGTCGTGGGGCCTCGGGTCAGCTGGCTGGTCGTAGTTCGACCTCGAGGCCGAGTGCGCGTAGTTGTTTGAGGGCTCGTCGTTTGATCTGGTCGGGGTGGCTGAGCTGGTAGTGATCAGCGCCGAGATCGCGATAGGCGACGTCGTCGGTGAGCATGTGCCAGACCGAGGTCAGGATGGAACGCTCGATCGCGACGATGGCCCGTAGGCGTCCGCGGCGGGCAGCGATGCGGCGATAGCGGGCGGCCAGGTAGGTGTTCTTGCTTTTGGACGCAGCGAGCGCTGCGCTTCCGAGCGCGCCTTTGAGGTAGGAGTCCCCGGGGCGAGTCGTGCCCTGTTTCTTGCGGCCTGCGGACTCGTTCTGGCCCGGCGCGACCCCCGCCCAGGCCGCTAGGTGTGCTGGGGAGGGGAAGTTGCTCATGTCGCCGCCGGTCTCGGCGATGATCACATCGGCCACGATCACCGAGACCCCGGGAATGGTGATCAGCAGGTCGCGGAGATGCCGAAAGGGTTCGATCATCACCTCGATCCGCTCATCGAGGGTGGCGATGGCTTGGTCGTGTTGTTCGATGCGGTCCAGGTGCAGACCGATCATGAACGCGTCGTGATCGCTGAACCGGCCGGTGAGGGCGTCGATGAGCTGGTCTCGCTTGGCGCGCATCGTGCCCAAAGCCAGGTCCGCCAGGACCTCGGGATCACGCTCACCAGCCACGAGGGCTTTGAGCATCCGACGGGCCGAGACACCGTTGAGGTTCGAGGCCACGACCGAGAGCTTGATCCCGGGTGATTCCAGCCGCTTCTCCAACCGGGTGGTCTCACGGACCCGCTCACGGGCGATGATCGTGCGAGTCCGGGTGAGGTCACGAAGTTGTCGAACCTGCGGCGGGGGCACGAACGAAGCACGCACCAGACCGTGCGCGGCCAGGTCGGCCAACCACACAGCATCGGAGACGTCACTCTTGCGACCCGGGATGTTCTTGACGTGGCCGGCGTTGGCCAAGATCAACTCGAACCCGGCGTCCTCGAGCAGGTAGTAGTAGGGCTTCCAGTAGTCGCTGGTGGACTCCATCAGCACGCAACTGACCTGCTCGGCGATCAGGTACTGGCGCAGATCCAAGATCTCGCGAGTCATCGATCCCCAGTCGCTGACCTCGGTGCTCGTGGCGCGAGCACCCGAACCCTGGACACGCACGCACACTTTCGCGCTCTTCTTGCCGATATCGATCCCGGCGCAACGCGAGTGAATGACTTCCATGACATCCCCTAGGACCCGGCGCCGACAACGCCACCAACGCCAGCAATGCCAGTGGCGCTGTCGAGCAGTGATGTGGACAGGCGTGTGCCGCGGGGAGGGCCAGAGGTCAGACGAAGTCTGTAAGACGTGCTCGATGGCGACAATCCGCGGTTCCCGCGGAGACCCTCCGCGCCAAGCTCGATAACAGGCTCCGCCCCGCCCTGCAGGGTCGAGGCAGTGGCGCTAGAGACAAACGGCTGCGGACCGCGACACACCCCCCAGTGTGATCCTCAGCAGTACTCAGCGGAAGACCCCCGCCGACCGGCCCCAACCCCCGCGGAACCTTCCCCCCACGCATCGGTGAGCGAAGCCACCAAAGAGCTGTAAGGAAGGTTCCCGTGAGTGTCGTGGGGCCTCGGGTCAGCTGGCTGGTCGTAGTTCGACCTCGAGGCCGAGTGCGCGTAGTTGTTTGAGGGCTCGTCGTTTGATCTGGTCGGGGTGGCTGAGCTGGTAGTGATCAGCGCCGAGATCGCGATAGGCGACGTCGTCGGTGAGCATGTGCCAGACCGAGGTCAGGATGGAACGCTCGATCGCGACGATGGCCCGTAGGCGTCCGCGGCGGGCAGCGATGCGGCGATAGCGGGCGGCCAGGTAGGTGTTCTTGCTTTTGGACGCAGCGAGCGCTGCGCTTCCGAGCGTGAAGCGCCCCAGGTTTGATGCCGCATCCTTTTGAGTTCGAGAGGATGGCAGCATGCCGAAGAAGATCGATCCCGCGGTCAAGGAGCGGTGCGTGCGGCAGGTGCTGGAGCACTTGCCGGAGTACCCGTCGCTGACCGCGGCCGCCGAGTCCGTTGCCCGACGCGAGGGGCTGGGCAAGGAGACCGTCCGCCGGTGGGTCGTCCAGGCTCAGATCGACGGCGGGCAGCGCCAGGGCGCGACCAGCGAGGAGCTGGCTGAGATCAAGGAGCTGAAGGCCAAGGTCCGCCGGCTCGAGGAGGACAACGAGATCCTCCGACGGGCCTCAATTTTCTTCGCGGGGGAACTCGACCCCCGCAACCGCTGATCGTCGCGTTCATCGACGAGATGCGCACCGAAGGCCACGCGGTCGAGTCGATCTGTCGGGTCCTGCGTGAGCAGGGCTGCCAGATCGCCGCGCGGACCTACCGCGACTGGGCACGCACCAACCGACCCGTTGCCGCCCGCACGGTCACCGACGCCAGCGTCACCAACCTGGTCCGTGACCTGGCCTGGACGGTCGACCACGAGGGCGTACGGCGGATGACCCCGGAGGGTTTGTACGGGCGTCGCAAGATGACCGCGCTCGTCCAGCGCACCAGCCCCGACGCGTCGCCCGGCGCGGTGGACCGGGCGATGAGATCCCTGTCCCTGCAAGGGATCCGACGCTCCAAGGGCATCCGGACCACCATCCCTGCCAAGGACGGCAAACGGGCCGGCGACCTCCTTGATCGGGACTTCACCGCCCCCGCACCGAACCGGACCTGGGTCATGGACTTCACCTACGTCCGCACCTGGGCGGGGTTCGTCTATGTCGCGTTCATCCTCGACGTGTTCGCTCAGAAGATCGTTGCTTGGAACGTCGCACCGACCAAGGCCGTCGAGCTGGTCGACGTCCCGCTGCGGATGGCACTGTGGCAACGCGACCGCGAAGGCCACCCTGTGGTGCCCGGTGAGCTCATTGGTCACGCCGACGCCGGGTCGCAAGGCGGAATCAACCAGTCGTCGCAACACCTTGAGTTTGGAGGTGTTCGAGGATGGCGACCGCGGACTGGAGCAGGAAGACCAGCGATGCGCCCGAGGAGCTTCGCCGGCAGTGGCGTGCTGACCGGGCGCTGCGCCCGGCGATGCGCTCGCCCGGTCGGCCGGACCCGTCCCGTGTGGTGCAACGGCAGTTCTGGCGGCTGATCGCCACCGGCATCACCTCGGCAGAGGCGGCCCTGGCGGTCGGCGTGTCAGTGCCGGTCGGGGCCCGCTGGTTTCGCCACGCTGGCGGCATGCCGCCGATCGCACTGACCGAGCCCACCGGCCGCTACCTGAGCTTCGAGGAACGCGAGGAGATCGCCATCCTGCGCGCCCAGGACAAGGGCGTTCGCGAGATCGCCCGCGCGATCGGCCGTGACCCCGGGACGATCTCGCGGGAGCTGCGCCGCAATGCCGCGACTCGTAGCGGGAAGCAGGAGTACCGGGCCACCGTGGCCCAGTGGAAGGCACAGCAGGCCGCGAAGCGCCCCAAGACCGCGAAGCTCGTCGAGAACCCGCGGCTGCGGGAGTACGTCCGAGACCGGCTCGCAGGCAACGTCCGCCGGCCCGACGGCACGATCGTTCCGGGCCCGACGCCGCCGGCGTGGAAGGGGCTGAACAAGCCGCACCGGGCCGACAGGCGTTGGTCGTTGGCGTGGAGCCCGGAGCAGATCGCGCAGCGGTTGAAGGTCGACTTCCCCGATGATGAGTCCATGCGCATCAGCCACGAGGCGATCTACCAGTCGCTGTTCATCGAGGGCCGTGGTGCGCTCAAGCGCGAGCTGGTCACGTGTCTGCGCACCGGTCGCGCGCTACGACAGCCGCGGGCCAGGTCGCGCAACAAGGCGCAGGGGCACGTGACCGCTGACGTGGTCCTCAGCGAGCGTCCAGCCGAAGCCGCGGACCGTGCCGTCCCTGGTCACTGGGAAGGCGACCTGATCATCGGAACCGGTCGGTCGGCGATCGGGACGATCGTGGAGCGCAGCAGTCGCTCAACGCTCTTGGTGCACCTGCCGCGGGTGGAGGGGTGGGGTGAGAGGCCGTACGTGAAGAACGGACCGGCGCTCGGTGGCTACGGCGCCGTCGCGATGAACGCCGCGCTGACGGCGTCAATGACCAAGCTGCCCGAGCAACTGCGCAAGACCCTGACCTGGGATCGCGGCAAAGAGCTTTCGGGTCACGCGCAGTTCGCGTTGGAGACCGGCACCAAGGTGTTCTTCGCCGACCCCCACTCGCCGTGGCAGCGGCCGACCAACGAGAACACCAACGGCCTGCTGCGCCAGTACTTCCCCAAGGGCACGGACCTGTCCCGCTGGTCCGCTGAGGACCTCGAGGCCGTCGCTCACGCGCTCAACAATCGGCCCCGCAAGATCCTCGGGTGGAAGACACCTGCTGAGGTGTTCGAGGAACAACTACGCTCCCTGCAACAACCCGGTGTTGCATCGACCGGTTGAACCCAAGCAATACACATCGATCGCGTTCACTGAGCACCTCGCCGAGGAAGGGATCCGGCCCTCGATCGGGTCTGTTGCCGATGCCTACGACAACGCCCTGATGGAGTGCGTGATCGGGCTGTACAAGACCGAGTGCGTCCGCACAACGGTCTTCCACGCCGGCCCCTACCGGAGCATCGGAGACGTCGAGTACGCCACCGCTGGATGGGTCGATTGGTACAACAACCGACGCCTGCATGGCTCTCTTGGGATGATGACCCCAGTGGAGTTCGAGCAAGCCCACTACGCGGCCCTCAACCGAGAGCCGCAACCCGTATAGGAGCGGCGGAGAACCTGGGGCGCTTCAAGCGCGCCTTTGAGGTAGGAGTCCCCGGGGCGAGTCGTGCCCTGTTTCTTGCGGCCTGCGGACTCGTTCTGGCCCGGCGCGACCCCCGCCCAGGCCGCTAGGTGTGCTGGGGAGGGGAAGTTGCTCATGTCGCCGCCGGTCTCGGCGATGATCACATCGGCCACGATCACCGAGACCCCGGGAATGGTGATCAGCAGGTCGCGGAGATGCCGAAAGGGTTCGATCATCACCTCGATCCGCTCATCGAGGGTGGCGATGGCTTGGTCGTGTTGTTCGATGCGGTCCAGGTGCAGACCGATCATGAACGCGTCGTGATCGCTGAACCGGCCGGTGAGGGCGTCGATGAGCTGGTCTCGCTTGGCGCGCATCGTGCCCAAAGCCAGGTCCGCCAGGACCTCGGGATCACGCTCACCAGCCACGAGGGCTTTGAGCATCCGACGGGCCGAGACACCGTTGAGGTTCGAGGCCACGACCGAGAGCTTGATCCCGGGTGATTCCAGCCGCTTCTCCAACCGGGTGGTCTCACGGACCCGCTCACGGGCGATGATCGTGCGAGTCCGGGTGAGGTCACGAAGTTGTCGAACCTGCGGCGGGGGCACGAACGAAGCACGCACCAGACCGTGCGCGGCCAGGTCGGCCAACCACACAGCATCGGAGACGTCACTCTTGCGACCCGGGATGTTCTTGACGTGGCCGGCGTTGGCCAAGATCAACTCGAACCCGGCGTCCTCGAGCAGGTAGTAGTAGGGCTTCCAGTAGTCGCTGGTGGACTCCATCAGCACGCAACTGACCTGCTCGGCGATCAGGTACTGGCGCAGATCCAAGATCTCGCGAGTCATCGATCCCCAGTCGCTGACCTCGGTGCTCGTGGCGCGAGCACCCGAACCCTGGACACGCACGCACACTTTCGCGCTCTTCTTGCCGATATCGATCCCGGCGCAACGCGAGTGAATGACTTCCATGACATCCCCTAGGACCCGGCGCCGACAACGCCACCAACGCCAGCAATGCCAGTGGCGCTGTCGAGCAGTGATGTGGACAGGCGTGTGCCGCGGGGAGGGCCAGAGGTCAGACGAAGTCTGTAAGACGTGCTCGATGGCGACAATCCGCGGTTCCCGCGGAGACCCTCCGCGCCAAGCTCGATAACAGGCTCCGCCCCGCCCTGCAGGGTCGAGGCAGTGGCGCTAGAGACAAACGGCTGCGGACCGCGACACACCCCCCAGTGTGATCCTCAGCAGTACTCAGCGGAAGACCCCCGCCGACCGGCCCCAACCCCCGCGGAACCTTCCCCCCACGCATCGGTGAGCGAAGCCACCAAAGAGCTCGATACACCCCTCACTCCGTTCGGGGCACTCGACGACCGGTGCGTCAGCGCCCGGATTCGGTGTAGCCCGGCCCCTCGCCCCGCAGGCTGGCCAACGCCGCCTCGACCCGGCGAGCGGTGAAGTCCGTGGCGCGCTCGCGCACCTCGTCGGGAGCGCAGAACCGGACCGACTTGATCTCGCGCTCCTGACGGACGACCTGCTCGAGGACATCGGTGTCGTGGACGCCGCCGTCGAAGACCAGGCAGACAGCGTCGTCCCAGCCGCCCCAGGCCGGCAGCCAGTCGGTGAGCAGCAGCCGGTCGACGGCGAGGTCGAGCGCGAGCTCCTCGCTGACCTCGCGGGCGACTGCGAGCCGAGGGGACTCACCGACCTCCACGACCCCGCCGGGCAGGTCCCAGTCGGTCTTGTAGGTCAGCTGACACATCAGCACGCGCTCGTCGGGGTCGCGGATGAGCAGCTGGGCGATCGCCCGCTTGCGCGGCAGGAACGAGTTCAGCAGGCCGCGGAAGCCGCCGGACTCCGAGAGGGGGACGTCGGTCTCCAGGCGGGCGAGGACGACGCGGTCGGCGCGATCGGTCGGACCGGCCGTGCCCTCGTGGATGCCGCGCATGATGCCCTCGCGGTGGAGTCCCGCCCAGGTGGCGATGCGCAGCGAGACCTCGTCGTCGGGGTCCACCAGAGCCTCGACGCGCGCCTGCTTGAGGTCGCCGAGCGCCCGCTCGACCTCGCGGCGTACGGCGCCGGCGGCCTCGTTGAACGGGGCGCGGGTCAGGTCGGCCGACCAGCTCACCCGGGCGACGCCGTTGCCGATCGGGTCGAGCCAGACGCGATGATCACTCACGTCCTCGAGCCTACGGTGCAGGGTCTGCCGGGGTCAGCCAGAGCGTGGCCAGCGGCGGCAGGACGAGGTCGGCGTACGCCGGCTGGCCCGCGTGTTCACCGGGGTGCGCGACAACCTCGCCGAGGTTGCCGACGCCTGAGCCTGCGTAGATCTCGGCGTCGGTGTTGAGTACCTCGGTCCAGCGACCCGCGCTCGGCAGTCCCAGGCGGTAGCCGTGGTGCGGGATCGCGGAGAAGTTGGTGACGCAGACGAGGGGAGCGCCGTTGTCGCCCCAGCGCACGAAGGCGAACACGTTGCGCGAGGCGTCGTTGGCGTCCAGCCAGCTGAAGCCCTCCGGCTCGTGGTCGCGGCTCCACAGCGCCGGGGTCGCGGCGTAGCGGGTGTTGAGGTCGCGGACCAGGTCGCGCATGCCGCGGTGCTCGGGGTGGTCGAGCAGCCACCAGTCGAGCTCGCCGGCCTCCGCCCACTCCGACTCCTGGCCAATCTCGCCGCCCATGAACAGCAGCTGCTTGCCCGGGTGGCCCCACATGAAGCCGAGGTAGGCGCGCAGGTTGGCCAGCTGCTGCCACCGGTCGCCGGGCATCTTGCGCAGCAGGGAGCCCTTGCCATGCACGACCTCGTCGTGGCTCAGCGGCAGGACGTAGTTCTCCGACCACGCATAGACCAGCGAGAAGGTCATCTGTCCGTGGACGTGGCTGCGGTGGACCGGGTCGGCACGCAGGTAGCCCAGGCTGTCGTGCATCCAGCCCATGTTCCACTTCAGCCCGAAGCCGAGGCCGTCGGCGCTCGTCGGCTTCGTGACGCCGGGCCACGAGGTCGACTCCTCGGCGATCGTGACGGCACCGGGCACGCGCTTGTAGACGGTGGCGTTCATCTCCTGCAGGAAGTGCACCGCCTCGAGGTTCTCCCGCCCGCCGTGGACGTTGGGCGTCCACTCGCCGGGCTCGCGCGAGTAGTCGAGGTAGAGCATCGAGGCGACCGCGTCGACGCGCAGGCCGTCGACGTGGAAGACCTCCAGCCAGTACAGCGCGTTGGCGACGAGGAAGTTGCGCACCTCGCGGCGGCCGAAGTTGAAGATGAGCGTGCCCCACTCGGGGTGCTCGCCGCGGGTGGGGTTGGGATCCTCGTAGAGCGGTGTGCCGTCGAAGCGCGCGAGGGCGAACTCGTCCTTGGGGAAGTGCGCGGGCACCCAGTCGACGATGACACCGATGCCGGCTTGGTGGAGCCGGTCGATCAGCAGTCGCAGCCCGTCGGGGTCGCCGAAGCGCGCGGTCGGCGCGAAGTACGACGTCACCTGGTAGCCCCACGACCCACCGAACGGGTGCTCCATGACGGGCATGAACTCCACGTGGGTGAAGCCCATCTCGGTGACGTACGCCGTCAGCTCGTCGGCCAGCTGCTCGTAGGTGCGGTCGCGGCGCCAGGACCCGAGGTGCACCTCGTAGACCGACATCGGGCGGTCGTGGTGCGAGGCCGACGCACGCTGCGTCATCCACGCGTCGTCGCCCCAGGTGTACTCGGACTCGAAGACGACCGAGGCGGTCTCCGGCGGCACCTGGGTGGCGTAGGCCATCGGGTCGGCCTTGTCGCGCCAGACTCCGTCGGCGCCGAGGATGGCGTACTTGTAGCGCGCGCCCTTCCCGACGTCGGGGACGAAGAGCTCCCACACGCCGGAGGTGCCGAGCTGGCGCATCGGGTGCTCGCGGCCGTCCCAGCCGTTGAAGTCCGCCTTGACGCGTACGCCGCGCGCCGCCGGCGCCCACACGGCGAAGGAGGTGCCGACCACGGGACCGGCCGGTCCGTCGTAGCGCCGCACGTGCGCACCGAGCACGGTCCACAGCTGCTCGTGGCGGCCCTCGTTGACCAGGTGCAGGTCGACCTCGCCGAGTGTGGGCAGGAAGCGGTAGGGGTCGTCGACGGTGTGCGCACCGGAGCCGTAGTCGACCTCCAGCCGGTAGTCGGGGACGGTCTCGGCCTCGATCGTCGCGACCCACACGCCGGCGTGCTCATGGGCCATCGGGACGCTCGTGCCGTCGTGCACCACGGCGACGGAGTGGGCGGACGGCCGCAGGGCACGGATCGTCACGCCGCCGTCGTGCGGGTGGGCGCCGAGGACGCCATGGGGACCGCGGTGCTCACCGGCCGCGAGCGCCTCGAGCTCCTCGTGGGGGACCTGCACGGGCTCAGGCATCGTCGTCCTTCCGCTCGGCGAGCGCGGCGATCCGCTCCAGGGCCGCCATCGGGATGCCGACCCAGGTGGGCCGGTTGCGGGCTTCGTAGATCGCCTCGTAGACCGCCTTGTCGGCCTCGTAGGCGGCGAGCAGCAGCTGCGCCTCCGGGGGGAGGGGGACGGAGAAGCCGGCCGCCGCGGCGTACGCACCGAGGAAGGTGCCCCGGTTGCGCTCGGCCCACTCCTGGGCGCGGTACTCGAGCTGCTGGCGTCCCTCCTCGGTGCCGGGCGCCATGTCGGCGACGACGGCGTGGGCGGCGTAGTCGAACGACCGCAGCATGCCGGCGACGTCGCGCCAGGGGGAGTCGGGCAGGACCCGCTCGGCCAGTGCCTTGGCGGGCTCGCCCTCGAAGTCGACGACCTTCCAGCCGAAGACGGTGCGCAGGGTCTGACCGAGGTGCAGGTCGCCGTGGACCCGGTGGGCGGTCAATGGCTGGTCGAGCTCGCGGACGCGACCCAGCACGGAGTGGATCGCCGGGGCGACCTTGGTGAGGTAGGGCACGGCGGCGGCCGCCGCGTCGAGGCGCTCGGCCATCGCGTCGGCCAGGCGGCCGAGCTCGTCGGCATCCCACGTCTCGGTCTCGAAGTGCGCCGCCAACGTGGCGTGGACCTCCGCCAGCGCCTCGCCGAGCCGGGCCGACTCCGCGGCGAAGTCGCCACCGACCTCATCGGCGTGCAGGTCGGCCTCGGCGAACAGGTCGCGCACGCTCGCGCAGGCCAGGTCCCAGCCGTCGGTCGCGGTGCGCAGGAACTGCTGGAGCATCGCCAGGTGGACGGGCTCGCCGGTGCGCGTCGAGGTGGCCTCGATCCAGCCGTAGAGGTGGGCGATGTGCGGGCACTGGGCCTCGGTCAGCACCCTGTGGATGTCGATGTCGGGGTTCCGGCCGGGGGAGAGCTTGCGGAAGATCTTGAGCAGGCTGTCCTCGCCGAAGGCGATCGAGGTGTTGGACTGCTCGCCGGTGAACGGGCTGGAGTGCACGTCGGTGTCGAGGTCGTGACCGGGGAGCCGGTGGAATCCGATGCGGTCGACGGTCTGCTCGTCGGCGAACCCCTGCAGCAGCTGGGCGCAAGCCTGCCGGTCGTGGGCGGCGTCGTAGGCGTGGACCCAGCCCAGGTCCGGGTCCTCCCACCATCCGACGAACGCGTGGTCGAGCGCGGGGTCGGAGTCGGCGACCAGGCTCAGTGGGAGCTGGTACTGCTCCCACTCGGCGCTCGCGCCCTCGCGGCCGTCGCCGTACGTCACGGTGACCACGTCGATCGCGACCGATCGCTCACCCTCGAGGACGGCCAGGCGGGTCACGTCGGTGACCTCGAACGGACGACCCTTGCCGCCGAACCAGCGGGCGCCGGCGAGGTAGCCGCCGATCTGGTCCTCACGGGTGTGTCGTTGCGGGGTCTGTGTCATCAGTCGATCCCTCCAGCGGGGATGCCGTACGTCGGGTCGGGGGCGTCGTCGGTCGGGATGCGGAACCAGTAGAAGCCGTAGGCGCCGAGCGTCAGGAGGTAGGGCAGCTCACCGATCGCGGGGAAGCGCACGCCGCCGAGCAGCTCGATCGGGACGCGCCCCTCGAACCGGCGCAGGTCCAGCTCGACCGGCTGCGGGAACCGCGAGAGGTTGTTGACGCACAACACGATGTCCTCGGTCCCATCGGGTGCGACGTGGTGACGGATGTAGGACAGGACGCTGGGGTTCGAGCCGCCCAGGTCGGTGAAGTCGCCGAGGCCGAAGGCCGGGTGGTCGCGCCGGGCGTGGATCATCCGCCGGGTCCAGTGCAGCAGCGAGGACGGGTTGTCCAGCTCGGTCTCGACGTTGACGCGCTGGTAGCCGAACACCGGGTCCTGGTTGACCGGCAGGTGCAGCTTGCCGGGCGTCGCCTTCGAGAATCCGGCGTTGCGGTCGGGCGTCCACTGCATCGGCGTACGCACGCCGTCGCGGTCGCCGAGCCAGATGTTGTCGCCCATGCCGATCTCGTCGCCGTAGTAGAGCACCGGCGAGCCCGGCAGCGACAGCAGCAGCGCGGTGAAGAGCTCCATCTGGTTGATGTCGTTGTCGAGCAGCGGGGCCAGGCGCCGGCGGATGCCGATGTTGGCCTTCATGCGCGGGTCCTTGGCGTACTCGCCCCACATGTAGTCGCGGTCCTCGTCGGTGACCATCTCGAGGGTCAGCTCGTCGTGGTTGCGCAGGAAGATGCCCCACTGGCAGCCCGAGGGGATGGCCGGGGTCTGCGCCATGATCTCGGAGATCGGGAAGCGCGACTCGCGGCGTACGCCCATGAAGATGCGCGGCATCACCGGGAAGTGGAAGGCCATGTGGCACTCGTCGCCGCCGACCTCGAAGTCACCGAAGTACTCCACGACGTCGGCCGGCCATTGGTTGGCCTCGCACAGGAGCACCCGGCCCGGGTAGTGCTCGTCGACGTAGCGACGGACCTTCTTGAGGAACTCGTGGGTCTCGGGGAGGTTCTCGCCGTTGGTGCCGGGACGCTCGTAGAGGTAGGGCACCGCGTCGAGGCGGAACCCGTCGATGCCCATGTCGAGCCAGAACGACAGCGCCTCGAGCATCGCGTCGTGGACCTTGGGGTTGTCGAAGTTCAGGTCCGGCTGGTGATGGAAGAACCGGTGCCAGAAGTACTGCTGGCGCACCGGGTCCCAGGTCCAGTTCGACGGCTCGGTGTCGACGAAGATGATCCGTGCCTCGGAGTAGAGCTCGTCGGTGTCGGACCAGACGTAGAAGTCGCCGTACTCGCCCTCGGGGTCGGTGCGCGAGGCCTGGAACCACGGGTGCTGGTCGCTGGTGTGGTTCATGACGAAGTCGATGATCACGCGGATGCCGCGGCTGTGAGCGGCGTCGAGGAAGGCCTGGAAGTCGTCGATCGTGCCGACCTCCGGCAGGACGCCCGTGTAGTCGGCGACGTCGTAGCCGCCGTCACGCAGGGGGGAGGTGAAGAACGGCGGCACCCACAGGCAGTCGACGCCGAGCCACTGCAGGTAGTCGAGCTTCTCCGTCAGCCCGACGAAGTCACCGACGCCGTCGCCGTCGGAGTCGTAGAAGGTGCGGACGAGGACCTCGTAGAAGACGGCGGTCTTGAACCACTCGGGCTCCTCGCCCAGCACCTGACTCCCACCGCCCTGGCCGACCGGGCCTTCCTTGCCGATCGAGCCTTCCTTGCCGATCGAGCTTGTCGAGATCAACGGGTCCTCCTGACCGTCAGGACGTGGGCGGGCTCGTGGTGGGGATCGAGGCGCACGTAGTTGTGCGCGCTCCAGTGCCAGGTCTGGCCACTGAGCTCGTCATGGACGGCGAAGCCCTCGTCCCACTCCATGCCCAGCGCCGGAAGGTCGAGGTGGACGGTGGTCTCGCGAGTCGCGTGCGGGTCGACGTTGACCACGACGATCACGGTGTCGCGCTCGTCGCTGGTGTCACCCAGGTCGGTCTTGCTGAACACCAGGATCGCGTCGTCGTCACTGCCGTGGACGTGCAGGTTGCGCAGCTGCTGCAGCGCCGGGTGCGCACGCCGGATCTCGTTGAGGCGGCGCAGGTACGGCGCGAGGGAGCGACCCTCGGCCTCGGCGGACTCCCAGTCGCGGATGCGGATCTGGTACTTCTCCGAGTCGAGGTACTCCTCGCTGCCGGGACGGACCGCCACGTGCTCGAAGAGCTCGTAGCCGGCGTACACGCCCCAGCTCGGCGACGCGGTCGCGGCCAGCACCGCGCGCAGCTTGAACGCCGCCGGACCGCCGTACTGCAGGGAGGCGTGGAGGATGTCGGGGGTGTTGACGAACAGGTTCGGCCGCAGCACGTGCGCGGTCTCCTGCGACAGCTCGGTGAGGTAGTCGCCGAGCTCCTGCTTGCCGGTGCGCCAGGTGAAGTAGGTGTAGGACTGGTGGAACCCCACGGTGCCCAGGGCGCGCATCATCGGGGGCTTCGTGAACGCCTCGGACAAGAAGACCACGTCGGGGTCAGTGCCCCGGATCTCGGCGAGCAATCGCTCCCAGAAGGCCACCGGCTTGGTGTGCGGGTTGTCGACGCGGAAGATGCGCACGCCGTGGTCCATCCACAGCCGCACCACCCGCAGCACCTCGGCGTAGATCCCCTCGGGGTCGTTGTCGAAGTTGATGGGATAGATGTCCTGGTACTTCTTCGGCGGGTTCTCCGCGTAGGCGATCGAGCCGTCGGCGCGCGTGGTGAACCACTCGGGGTTGGACTTCACCCAGGGGTGGTCGGGTGCTGCCTGGAGCGCGAGGTCGAGGGCGATCTCGAGGCCCAGGTCTCCGGCCCGCGCGACGAAGGCGTCGAAGTCGTCGAACGTGCCGAGGTCGGGGTGGATGGCGTCGTGGCCCCCCTCGTCGGAGCCGATCGCCCAGGGCGAGCCCACGTCGTCGGGGCCCGGGGTGAGGGTGTTGTTGGGGCCCTTGCGGTTGACCTTGCCGATCGGGTGGATCGGGGGGAGGTAGACGACGTCGAAGCCCATCGCGGCCACGCCGTGGAGGCGCTCGGCCGCGGTGCGGAAGGTGCCGCTGACCGTCTTCCCGGTGGTCGGGTCGACGTACGCCCCCTCGGAGCGGGGGAAGAACTCGTACCAGGAGCCGACCAGCGCGCGGGAGCGGTCGGCGAAGAGCGGGTAGGGACCCTCGGTGCTGAGCAGGTCGCGCAGCGGGTGCGCGTGCAGGACGGCGGTCAGCGCGGGGTCGGCCCAGGCGCTCAGCCGGGCCCCGGGCGGGCGCGTGGTGTCGCGCAGCGCCTTGGCGGCGTCGGTGACGGTACGCCGGTCGCGGCCGCGCTTGGGCAGGCTGTCGGCGACGCGGTCCAGCAGGAGTGCGCCCTCGGTGAACATCAGCTCGACGTCGATGCCGGCGGGGACCTTGATGCCGGCGTCGTGGTCCCAGGTGGCCAGCGGGTCGCTCCAGGCGCGGATGGTGAAGCTCCACGGACCGACCTCGTCGCAGACGACCGTCGCCGCCCAGCGGTCGACGTCGTCACCCTCGACGCGCTGCATCCGCACCGGCGCCCGGTCCTTGCCGTCGGGTCCGGTCAGCACGACGTCGGCGTCGAGCTGGTCGTGTCCCTCCCGGAAGACCAGTGCGCTGACGGTGAAGGGTTCGCCGACGGCGGCTTTCGCGGGGTACCTGCCCAGCTCGACCACCGGGGCCACGTCCATGACGGGGATGCGTCCGACCATGACGCCCATCCTGCCCGGGCCGATCGCGGGCAAACGCGGCCGGCGCTCCGACTTGGACCGATCCAACGAATCTGGGTTACGGTCCTCCGGTGCGTGCCATCCGTCGCTTCACCGTCCGTCCCGTCCTGCCCGAGCCGGTCGCCGCGCTCGGTGAGCTCGCCGGGAACCTCCGCTGGTCGTGGCACCCCGAGACGCAGGACGTCTTCGCTGCGGTCGACCCCGAGCGGTGGGAGTCCACCGGCCGCGACCCGGTCCGACTGCTGGGCGAGGTGGGCTCGGCGCGGCTGGAGGAGCTGAGCACCGACGCGGCGTTCCTCGAGCGACTCGACGCGGCCGCCGCCGACCTGCGCCACTACCTGGACGCGCCGCGCTGGTACCAGCGCACCGTCGGCGAGGACGGCCCGCAGGGCATCGCCTACTTCTCGCCGGAGTACGGCATCACCGCGGTCCTGCCGCAGTACTCCGGGGGCCTGGGGATCCTGGCCGGTGACCACCTCAAGACCGCCAGCGACCTCGGCGTACCCCTCATCGGGGTCGGGCTGCTCTACCGGCACGGCTACTTCCGCCAGTCGCTGTCGCGCGAGGGGTGGCAGCAGGAGCGCTACCCGGTCCTCGACCCCGACGGGCTGCCGCTGACGCTGCTGCGCGAGGTCTCGACCGGCTCGACCGACCCGGGGGAGCCGGTGCGCATCGAGATCGGCATGGCCGGCGGCCAGACGCTGGCCGCCCGGGTCTTCCTCGCGCGGGTGGGCCGCGTGCCGCTGCTGCTGCTCGACACCGACCTCGAGGAGAACCCGGCTGAGCTGCGCGAGGTGACCGACCGGTTGTACGGCGGCACGACCGAGCACCGCATCCGCCAGGAGATCCTGCTGGGCATCGGCGGCGTCCGCGCCGTGCGCGCGTACTGCCGCATCACCGGCGCCCCGGCGCCGGAGGTGTTCCATACCAACGAGGGCCACGCCGGCTTCCTCGGCCTGGAGCGCATCCGTGAGCTGACCGTTGCCGAGAGTGGACCCGGGCTCAGCTTCGAGGCGGCCGTCGAGGTTGCCCGTGCCGGCACGGTGTTCACCACCCACACGCCGGTCCCGGCCGGCATCGACCGGTTCTCCCGCGACCTCGTCGCGCAGTACTTCGCCGACGGCGAGGGACCCGTGCCCGGTGTCCCCGCCGACCGCCTTCTCGCGCTCGGTGCCGAGGACTACGACGGCGGCGACCCGGGCGTGTTCAACATGGCGGTCATGGGCTTCCGCCTCGCCCAGCGCGCCAACGGCGTCTCGCAGCTGCACGGTGAGGTCAGCCGCGGGATGTTCTCCGGTCTGTGGCCGGCCTTCGACGAGACCGAGGTCCCGATCGGCTCGATCACCAACGGCGTGCACGCGCCCACCTGGGTCGCGCGCGAGGTGCTGGAGCTCGTCGCCCGCGAGGGCGCCGACCTCGACGCGGGCGGACCCGACGCCTGGGACGTCGTGGACCGGGTCCCCGGCGACGTCGTCTGGTCGCTGAAGCGTCAGCTGCGCGAGCGTCTCGTGCACGACGTACGCCGTCGGCTGGCCAAGTCGTGGAGCGAGCGAGGCGCGACACCGGCCGAGCTGGGCTGGGTCGACGACGTCCTCGACCCCGACGTGCTCACCATCGGCTTCGCCCGGCGCGTGCCCTCCTACAAGCGGCTCACCTTGATGCTGCGCGACCCCGAGCGGCTGCGCGCGTTGCTGCTGCACCCCGAGCGCCCCGTCCAGCTGGTCATCGCCGGCAAGGCCCACCCGGCCGACGAGGGCGGCAAGCGGTTGATCCAGGAGATCGTGCGCTTCGCCGACGCCGAGGACGTCCGTCACCGGATCGTCTTCCTGCCGAACTACGACATCGCCATGGCGCAGCCGCTCTACCCGGGTTGCGACGTGTGGCTCAACAACCCGCTGCGCCCCTACGAGGCCTGCGGCACCTCGGGGATGAAGGCTGCGCTCAATGGCGGACTGAACCTCTCGATCCTCGACGGCTGGTGGGACGAGTGGTACGACGGTGAGAACGGCTGGGCGATCCCGTCGGCGGATGGGGTCGAGGACCCCGACCGGCGTGACGACCTCGAGGCGACGGCGCTCTACGAGCTGATCGAGAACGAGGTCGCGCCGCGCTTCTACGACACCAGCCACGACGGCCTGCCGCTGCGCTGGATCGAGATGGTGCGGCACACGCTGAAGTCGCTCGGCCCCAAGGTGCTGGCGACCCGGATGCTGCGCGACTACGTCCGCGACCTCTACGTCCCGGCGGCCCGGTCGGCCAGGGACATCAACCACGACTTCGCCGGTGCTGTCGAGCTCGCGGGCTGGAAGAGCCGGGTGCGCTCGGCGTGGGACGGCGTCCGCATCGACCACGTCGACTCCGCCGGCGTCAGCGACGTCGCCCAGGTGGGCGACCAGCTGTCCGTGACGGCGTACGTCTCGCTGGGGGAGTTGGCCCCCGAGGACGTCGAGGTGCAGGTCGTCCATGGGCGGGTCCGGGGGACGGAGGACACCCTCGCCGACCCGGTCGTCGCGCCGCTGGAGCACGCGGAGGCCTACGAGGGCGGTCGGCACCGGTACGCCGCGACCGTTCCACTCGACCGCGCCGGACCGTTCGGCTACACCGTCCGGGTGCTGCCGCGGCACGCGAGGCTCACCGCTCCCGCTGAGCTGGGCTGCGTCACCTGGGCGGAATGAGCCTGTTTGATCAGCTGTCCTGATACGTTCCTGCGGTGACTGACGCCCCCGTTGCCGTCGCCCCGGAGCTGCTGCGGTTCGCCGTGGTGGCCGCGTTCGTGCCGACGGCCGAGCTCGCGCCGCTCGCGCGCGCGGCCGACGAGCTCGGCTACGACGCGCTGTGTCTGGGTGACCACGTCGTCGACCTCGAGACCATCGAGACGCCGTACCCCTACAGCTCCTCGGGCGAGCGCCGCTGGGACACCGCGATGGAGTGGCCCGACCCCTGGGTCATGGCCGGCAACCTCGCCGCGGTCACGCAGCGGTTGTCGTTCTTCACATCGATCTATGTGACGGCCATGCGCAACCCGTACGTCGTGGCGAAGGCGGTCGGCACCGCGGCGGTGGTCAGCGGCGGGCGGGTGAAGCTCGGCGTCGGGGTGGGGTGGTGCCGCGAGGAGTTCGAGCTCCTGGAGGCGGACTTCTCCACGCGTGGCAAGCGCACCGACGAGGCGCTCGCGCTGCTACGCCGGTTGTGGACCGAGCCGTGGGTGAGCAGCGAGGGGCCGTTCTACCCAGCACCGCGGTTGACGATGCGGCCGATGCCGCCGGTCGAGGTGCCGATCCTCGTCGGTGGGCTGTCGGACGTCGCCATCCGTCGGGCAGCGCGTCACGACGGATGGATCAGCGACATCATGCCGACCGACGACGCGATCGCGGTGGCCGGTCGACTCGCCGCCCTACGCGACGCGGACGCGCCGCGCGCAGAGGTCGTGGTCGCGCTCAACGACGCGCTCGTGGCGGATGACTTCGCGCGCGCCGCCGTCGGCGGCGTCACCGAGGTGATGACCCAGCCCTGGTACTACTACCACGGTCGCGACGCGAGCCTCGAGCAGAAGATCGACGGGCTCGAGCGCTTCAAGCGCGACGTCCTGGACCCGCTGCGCGGGTGACCTGCTCACTCCCGCCGGGGGAGGTTGCGGTCGGTGAGGAGGACGGAGCCGGCGCGGCGGCGTACGGGGTCGCCGTGGCGGGTGGTGAAGCGGTAGCTGCGTCCGGGTGTGACGTGGGGCCGTTCGTGCGGCAGGTCGTGAGTACGGCGCGGTGGCTGGTCGGGGAGTGGGTGGAGGAACTCGCGCAGGAGCTGCTCGAGGCGGGACTCGCTGTCCGGGGCGCTGGTGGGGACGGTGATGACGAGCTTGCCGTGGTGGACCAGTCGGTGACATGGCCCGCAGAGTCCGATGAGGTTGTCCAGGTCGGTCGCACCGCCGGCGGACCACCAGGTGAGGTGGTGGATCTCCTCGACCGGAAGCTCGCATGCGGGTGTGGCGCATCGGTTGGCTTGGTGGGCCTCGACGGCCTTGCGTTGCCGCAGTGTTGCGACCCGGCGGGTGCGTCCGACGTTGAGCACCCCGGAGTCGGGTGCGACGCCGGCGGTGGTCACGACCGTGACCTGTCCCAGGCAGGCGAGGTAGCCGACGAGTGCGGGCCCGATCGGGCCGTACCCCTCCAGTCGCGCGACAGGCGCGAACGGGTCCGTGTCCGCTGGCGCAGGTTGGCTCTGTGCCGCACCGCCCTGCGTCGCACCGTTCTGGGCTGCGGCTGCTGCGGCACCGAAGACGTCGGCAGGGACGGTGACGGTCAGGTGTGGCCGCACGCCTTTATCGGCGGGCAGGACACCGGCGTCGAGGATTCCGGTGAGCAGCGCCGACAGTCCGGCGCACCGACGCTCGGAGGCACTGCGCTCATCGCCCGCCTCCCTGGGTTTGGTCAGTGAGTCGAGGACGGCTTTGAGCTGGGCGCCGGTGGTGGCGCCGAGGAACCCGGTGACGTTGTAGCCGTCGCCGCAGCGGACGAGTTTGAGGTCTTCTTTGTCCATGCCGTCGAGCCACGCTTGGTCGAGCTCGTCAGGATGGAGTCGGGCGCGCATCTCGCGCACCACGCTCATCAACCCACCGGGCTCATGGGTCACGGCGTAGTCGACCAACGCTTCCTCGGCAGCCAGCATCTTCTCGACCCCGATGTGTTTAAGGCCGAAGGCGAACACGTTGAGGTGCTCGGTGCGCAACCGACCCGCTGCTGCCGCGGTAGCGACCTTGCTCATCACAGACGTCACCCGAGTGGTGCGCCGCAACCGCGCGGTCTCGGCGGCATCGATGCGCAGCTCCCGCCGCGCCCACGTGGTGACGGTGGAAGCGCCCTCGTCCTCGAAGCCGTTGGTCTCGACCAGCTCCGCGATCCCGGCGACCCGCAGCACGTCGAGCACGTCCCGCCCGGTCTGCGCCGCCCGCAGAATGTCCGTGGTCGGAGCTAGCGTGTCCAGCAGGTCAGCGACCTCACGCAACACCCTCGCGGCGACCTCACGATCCACAACAGCGCGGTCGACCACGCCGGCGGTGTCGGTGATGGAGGAGGGATCCATTCATTCATTGTAATCGATAGTATGTTCGAGCGCAAGGCTTGGGTCTAAATTCGTTCGCGGGAAGTTCCGGCTCGCGGGAGGCTGTCGTCATGGAGCTGGCCGAGATCTTCCCGCCGCTGGGACTGCACATCACCTGTGGAGACCTGGCCCTGGTCGGCATCACCGACGACCTCCTTCCTCGGCTCGGGGAGGCCGCGGCCGCGGGGATCCACGACCCGGAGGCGATGCCGTTCCTGGTGCCGTGGACCGACGCACCGGCCGAGGAGCTGCCCACACGGATCGCGACCTACCAGTGGAGCGTGCGCGCAGCGTTCGCGCCGGAGTCCTGGGCCCTTGAGCTGGCGGTCCTGTGGCGCGGCGAGGTGATCGGGATCCAAGCGGTCGCGGCACGGGACTTCGCCGTCTGCGGCTCGGTGTCGACCGGGTCGTGGCTGGGACGAGCCCACCAGGGCCAGGGGATCGGCACGCGGATGCGACAGGTGGCGTGCGCCTTCGCCTTCGACCACCTCGGCGCTCGCCAGGTGACCTCGTCGGCCTTCGCCGACAACGCTGCCTCGCTGCGGGTCAGCGAGAAGGTCGGCTACCGGCTCAACGGGACATCGTTGCGTGAGCGGCGCGCGGGGGAGTGCGCCGTCGAGCAGCACCTGCTCTTGCTACCCGACGACCTCGTGCGCCCGCCCGAGCCCCTCGTCGTGACCGGTGTCGAGCCGGTGCGGCGGCTCTTGGGATTGGCGCGCGATCGGATGAACCCCCCTCAGCGGTCGGGGTAGGGATCGTCCACGCTGTCGCCCCCGGAGACCGTCTGCCAGGTGCCGTTCGTGCAGCTGGGGCACGGGGGCAGGTGCTGGGTGGACATGACGTCGAGCTCGTATCCGCACTGGGTGCATCGGTAGGTGCCGGCGGAGACGTCGCTTCCGGCGGGGACGGGATCGGCCACGGTGACCTCCTTGTCGGGGATGTCTGCGGCGTACCCGATCTCGCGCGGATCAATTGCCCTGACGCGCACCTGCCCGGGCCACGATCGCGCGAGGACGGTCTGTCAGACCTGCCGGAGCACCAGCACGGACCGCCCGTCGAGCGCGATCCGCTCCCCGGCCTTGACCTGCTCGCCGACGACGAGATCGGGGTCCGTGGACAGCACGACCTCGCCAGCCTCGATCCAGGGGTTGTCGGGCAGCTGCAGGCGCACCGGGTCCGAACCGGCGTGCAGCCAGATCATGAAGGAGCGGTCGCGCAACACCTCGCCGCGCGGGCCCGGGGCCCGCAGCGGGTCGCCGGAGACGAACGCACCCAGCGTGTGCAACTCGTGGTCGTGCCAGTCCTCGACGGTCATCTCGCGGCCCTCGGGGTGGACCCAGGCGAGGTCCTTGGGTCCGTCGGCGGCGGTCGGGCGGCCCTCGAGGAAGTGCCGTTGGCGCAGGGCGGGGTGCTCGCGCCGGAGCCGCAACGCGGTCTTGGTCAGCTCGTAGAGGTCCAGCCACGCGTCATCGGGGCGCCAGTCCATCCAGGACACTTCGTTGTCCTGGCCGTAGGCGTTGTTGTTGCCGCGCTGGGTGCGGCCCCGCTCGTCGCCGGCGGTGAGCATCGGGACTCCGGTCGACAGGCACAGGGTGAGCATGAGGTTGGCGGCCTGGCGCTTGCGCAGCGCGACGATCGCCGGATCGTCGGTCTCGCCCTCGACGCCGCAGTTCCACGACCGGTTGTTGTCGGTGCCGTCACGGTTGTCCTCGCCGTTGGCCTCGTTGTGCTTGGCGTCGTACGAGACCAGGTCACGCAGGGTGAAGCCGTCGTGGGCGGTGACGAAGTTGACCGAGGCGTACGGCGAGCGCCCATCGTCGGCGTACAGGTCGCTGGAGCCGGAGAACCGCGACGCCACGGTGCGTACGCCGTTCGACCTCGCCCGCCAGAAGTCGCGCATCGTGTCGCGGTACTGGTCGTTCCACTCCACCCACGGCGGGGGGAAGCGCCCCACGGAGTAGCCGTCCATGCTCGCGTCCCACGGCTCCGCGATCAGCTTCACGTGCCGCAGGACGGGGTCCTGTCCGATCGCGGTGAGGAAGTGGCTGCGCATGTCGAGGTCGTGCCAGGTGCGGGTCAGCGCCGGGGTGAGGTCGAAGCGGAAACCGTCGACGTGCATCTCGGTGACCCAGTAGCGCAGCGAGTCGAGCACCATCCGCAGCGTCTGGGTCCGGGAGGTGTTGACGGTGTTGCCGCACCCGGTGACGTCCCAGTAGGCGTCGTTGCCGCGCTCGGACTCCTCGGGGTCCACCCGCTTGTAGTAGTAGAGGTCGTCGAGCCCGCGGAAGCTCAGTGTCGGACCGAACGCACCTCCTTCCGCCGTGTGGTTGTAGACCACATCGAGGATGACCTCGAGGCCGGCGTCGTGCAGGGCCTTGACCATCTGCTTGAACTCGCGCACCTGCTGGCCGGCGTCGCCCGAGGACGAGTAGGCGTTGTGGGGGGCGAAGAACCCGATGGAGTTGTAGCCCCAGTAGTTGACCAGCCCGCGCTCGGCGAGGTCGGGCTCGCTGACGAACTGGTGCACCGGAAGCAACTCGACGGTCGTGATACCGAGGTCGCGCAGGTAGTCCACGACGGCCGGCGTCGCCAGTCCGGCGTACGTGCCCCGCAGGTGCTCGGGCACGCGGTCGTGCAGCTGGGTGAACCCCTTCGCGTGCAGCTCGTAGATCACCGTGTCGGCCCAGCGCGTCCACGGCCGGCGCTCGTCGCCCCAGTCGAAGTCGTCGTGGACCACGACGCTGCGCGGCATCGAGGGCGCGGAGTCGAGCTCGCTGCGCGTGTGCCGCTTGCGCCGGCGGACCTCGTCGGTGTCGTCGACGTCGGGCAGGACGTAGTCGAAGATCTCCGGACCCGGTCGCACCTCTCCGGCGATCGCCTTGGCGTAGGGGTCGAGGAGCAGCTTCGCGGGGTTGAAGCGCCGGCCGCGGTCGGGGTCCCACACGCCGTTGGTGCGGAACCCATAGCGCTGACCGATCGGTACGCCGGGCACGGCGCCGTGCCAGATGCCGAGCGTGTATTCCGTCAACCGCAGGCGGCGCTCGTGCTCCACGCCGTGCTCGTCGACGTCGAACAGGCAGACCTCGACCTGCGTCGCATCCGGGGCGTGGACCGCGAAGTTCGTCGCCTCCGCTCGCCAGGTCGCACCGAGAGGCTGGTGCTTCCCGGGCCAGACCGCTGCCGTCGTGGGTCCCTCCATCCCACGATTGTCGCGGACACTAGGGTCGGGCCGCACAGGCGGGTAGTCGATCTTCAAGGAGCAGACATGGGCGAGTTCGTACGTCTCGAGGTGGCTGACGGGGTCGGCACGATCCGGCTGGACCGGCCGAAGATGAACGCCCTCGACTCCCAGGTGCAGCGCGAGATCCGCGACGCGGCGCAGGAGGCGACCGAGCGCGACGACGTACGCGCCGTGGTGATCTACGGCGGCGAGCGGGTCTTCGCCGCGGGTGCCGACATCAAGGAGATGGCCGACCTCTCCTACACGGACATGGTCGCGCAGTCGCGCGTGCTGCAGGGCTGCTTCAGCGCCGTGGCCCGGATCCCCAAGCCGGTCGTCGCTGCCATCACCGGCTACGCGCTCGGCGGCGGGTGCGAGCTCGCCCTCTGCGCCGATGTGCGCATCGCCGCCGACGACGCCACACTCGGCCAGCCCGAGATCCTGCTGGGCATCATCCCGGGCGCCGGCGGCACGCAGCGGCTCACCCGCCTGGTCGGCCCGAGCAAGGCCAAGGACCTCATCTTCACCGGCCGGTTCGTCAAGGCCGAGGAGGCGCTGGCGATCGGGCTCGTCGACAAGCTCGTCCCGGCAGCGGACGTGTACGCCGAGGCGGTGCGCTGGGCCTCGCAGTTCAGCAACGCGGCGGCGTACGCGCTGCGGGCCGCCAAGGAGGCCATCGACACGGGCCTCGAGGTGGACCTGGCGACCGGGTTGGAGATCGAGCGCCAGCAGTTCGCTGCGCTCTTCGCCACCGAGGACCGCACGATCGGAATGCGCTCCTTCATGGAGAGCGGCCCGGGCAAGGCGCAGTTCCTCGGCCGCTGATCTGGTTAGGTTTGTCCCATGAGCCCTGCGAAGCCTGACGAGCCCGAGCGCAAGAGCCGCTTCGGACGCCGCAAGCCCGAGCAGGGCGCGGCGTCCACGCCCGCTCCCACGCCTGCTCCCACGCCTGCCCCTGCGCCCGGTCCAGCCCCTGGCGCCGACGGACCGCGGGTCCCGCCGCCGGCGACCCGTCCACCCGGGGTCCGCACCGCCGGGGAGATCGCCGATGCCGACCGGTCGAAGGCGGAGCCTGCCGCCGGGCCCGCCACCGGGCCTGCGGCCACGCCCGCGACGGAGCCCGCCGCGAGCACGCAGAAGCCCGCGATGCCGAAGGCCGCGACCGCGCCCGTGAAGGACAAGCCCGCCAAGGAGAAGCCGGTCAAGGACAAGTCGGCCAAGGACAAGGCGTCCGGGCGGAGCACCGCGACGGTCGTCCGCACGCGCATCGCCGCGATCGTGTGGGCGATCGCCGTCATCTGCGCGCTCGTGCTGGCCGTCGCGGCGCTGCTCGTCGCGCTGCAGGCCAACCAGGACAACGCCGCCGTGAGTGCGGTGCTCGAGGGCGCCGACGTCCTCGACCTGGGCATCTTCAGCCGTGACAACGGCGTCTTCACCTTCACCGGCGCCGACGCCGAGACCCGCAGCGCGCTGGTCAACTGGGGTCTGGGCGCCGTGGCCTACCTGGTGCTCGGCAAGCTGCTGGACCGGATCATCCGCCCCTGATCCGGACTCGGCAGTAGCTTCTTCCCGGATTGCGCTCCGCGGGGGCGTCCGGAGTGGTGAAGTGTGTTCGCTGCCGCGCGCGGAGGGCGTGGCGGCAGCGATCCATATCCATGTCCTGGGAGGGAACCCGTATGTCCATCTCCACCCTGTCGCGGCGCGTCGCGTCGCTGTCCGTGGTCGGCCTCGTTGCCGGCGGCCTGGGCGTCGTCGGCCTCGCCTCGCCGGCGACCGCCGCTGAGCAGACCTACACCTGCACCGTGCTCGGCAACCCGCAGGAGTTCAAGGTCAACATGTCCGTCAAGCCCGCGCAGGTCGCGGCCGGCAAGACCGTCCAGGCCCGCCTGAACGTCAAGCTCACCGTCCCGGAGAACCTCGCAAACGCCATGCGCGGTCTGCTCGGTGCCAAGGAGGTTGACGGGACCGCTGACGCGACCACCAAGGTCGGCAAGGCGGCCCCGGGCACGACGACGATCACGATCCCCAAGACCCCCACCGGTACGGCGGGCCCGATCACGCTCGCGGGCACCGGTCCGCTGGGCGCCGTCGCGGCCGGCAAGCCGGGCCAGGCCGTCGCGGTGCAGGCCGAGGTGGTCACGGTGCGGATGAACCTCTACACCGCCGAGGGCGTCCCCGCGCCCTTCGAGATCCCGTGCGAGCTGAACGGCACCAACACCCGGGTCGGTGCGGTGACCACAGCCAAGGCCGCATCGCGGACGGCGGTGCAGGCGACGTACCTCGCGCGGTCGAAGCAGATCCGAGCCGTGGCGAGCGTGAAGGCCGGCCAGGGCGTCACCGCGACCGGCAAGGCGCGCTTCGTGCTCAAGCAGGGCAACAAGTTCGTCGCCGCGCGCACGGTGAAGCTGACGAAGAAGAGCAAGGCGACCGCCACCTTCAAGGGTGTCACCGCGCCCGGTGCCTACACGGTCGTGGTCCGCTACACCGGCTCGAAGCAGGTCAAGGCCTCGCAGGGCCGCAAGGTCGTCCGGGTGCGCTGACCCGCAAGGTCCCGACGCCCCCACGACCGCCCGGCCGGAGCTCCGGCCGGGCGGTCGTGTCACAGCCTGTGACACGCCTGTGACGGACCGCACCTGGGACGGCCGTTCTCTCGGGTCGGACCTACGAGTAACCTCGCCTCGAACCGAGTGGACAGGAGGGGCCCTCCCCGGGCCAAGACCACCATGAACATTGTCGTCTGCGTGAAGTACGTACCCGACGCGACTGCCGACCGGCAGTTCGAGTCCGACAACACCGTTGACCGGGTCGGCGTCGACGGGCTGCTCTCCGAGCTCGACGAGTACGCCGTCGAGCAGGCCCTGCAGCTGCGGGAGAAGCGCGAGGGCGAGGAGATCGAGATCACCGCCCTGACCGTCGGCCCCGAGAAGGCGGTCGACGCGATCCGCAAGGCGCTGCAGATGGGCGCCGACAAGGGCGTCCACGTGGTCGACGACGCGATCGCCGGCTCCGACTCGGTGGCGACCTCGCTGGTGCTCGCCAAGGCGATCGAGAAGATCAGCGCCGAGAAGAAGGTCGACCTCGTCATGTCCGGCATGGCCTCGACCGACGCCTCGATGAGCGTCGTCCCGGCGATGCTGGCCGAGCGCCTCGACCTGCCCCAGGTGACGTTCGCGTCCGTGGTCGAGAGCCAGGGTGAGGTCTTCCGCGTGCGCCGCGACGGCGACAGCGCGACCGAGATCATCGAGGGTCGGCTGCCGATGGTCCTCAGCGTCACCGACCAGACCGGTGAGGCGCGCTACCCGTCCTTCAAGGGGATCATGGCGGCGAAGAAGAAGCCGCTGGAGACCTGGTCGCTGTCCGACATCGGCGTCGAGGCCGACCAGGTCGGCCTGTCCGCCTCCTGGACGGCCGTCGAGGGCACCGAGGCCCGCCCGCCCCGCACCCAGGGCGAGATCGTCACCGACGAGGACGGCAGCGGCGCCAAGGCGCTCGTCGACTTCCTCGCGTCGAAGAAGTTCATCTGAAGCCGAGGAGACCTGCGCTATGTCTGAGATCCTGGTCCTCGTCGACCACGTCGACGGTGCCGTCCGCAAGCCCACCCTCGAGCTCCTCACGCTGGCCCGCCGCCTGGGCGAGCCGTCGGCCGTCTTCATCGGCGACGCCTCCCAAGGCGCCGAGACGCTGGCCAAGCACGGGGCCGAGAAGATCTACGTCGTCGACGACGCCGAGATCAAGCCGTACCTCGTCGCGCCCAAGGCCGAGGTCCTCCAGCAGCTGGTGGAGAAGACCAGCGCCGCTGCGGTCCTGATCCCCAGCTCCGCCGAGGGCAAGGAGATCGCCGGTCGCCTGGCGATCAAGATCAACTCCGGCGTCATCACCGACGCCGTCGACATCACCGCCGACGGCGACACCCCGGTGGCGACCCAGTCGGTCTTCGCCGGCAACTTCACCGTCACCGGCAAGGTCACCAAGGGCACCCCGATCATCACGGTCAAGCCGAACTCGGCCGCTCCGGAGGAGGTCGGCGCCGCCGGCACCCAGGAGCAGGTCAGCGTCACGATCTCCGACGCCGCCAAGAGCGCCAAGGTGATCAAGGCCGAGCCGCGCAAGGCGACCGGTCGCCCCGAGCTCACCGAGGCCGCGATCGTGGTGTCCGGTGGTCGTGGCACCGGTGGCGACTTCGCCCCGGTCGAGGGCTTCGCCGACTCGCTCGGTGCCGCCGTCGGTGCGTCCCGCGCCGCGGTCGACTCGGGCTGGATGCCGCACGCCTTCCAGGTCGGCCAGACCGGCAAGACGGTCTCGCCGCAGCTCTACGTCGCGGCGGGCATCTCCGGCGCCATCCAGCACCGGGCCGGCATGCAGACGTCCAAGACGATCGTGGCGATCAACAAGGACGAGGAGGCCCCGCTCTTCGAGCTGGTCGACTTCGGTGTCGTGGGCGACCTGCACCAGGTCCTCCCCGCGGCCACCGAGGCCGTCACGGCGCGCAAGGGCTGAGCACCAGCTGAGCAGCGACCCGCACCTCGACCAGACCGCCGGCGTCCGTCCCCCCGTGGGACGGGTGCCGGCGGTCTGGCTCGTCCTGGGCGGGATCGTCTCGGTCCAGCTCGGCGCCGCGGTGGCCAAGGACCTCTTCACGGAGATCTCGCCGACCGCGATGGTGTGGCTGCGGCTGACCACCTCGGCCGTGGTGCTGCTCGTCCTCGTCCGGCCCCGGCTGCGCGGCCGCACCCGCGCCGACTGGGCGGTCGTGCTCGCCTACGGCGTCGCGATGCTCAGCATGAACTGGGCGATCTACCTCTCCTTCGCACGCATCCCGCTGGGGGTCGCCGTCGCGATCGAGTTCCTCGGCCCGCTGCTGCTGGCGGTCGCCATGTCGCGGCGTGCCCGCGACCTGGTGTGGGTCGCGCTCGCAGGCGTCGGCGTCGCCCTGCTGGGAGTGGAGCGCGCCGACCTCGACCCCGTGGGCGTCGGCTTCGCGCTGCTCGCCGGTGCCGCCTGGGCGGCGTACATCCTGCTCAGCGCGCGCACCGGTCGCCGCTGGGAGGGCCTCACCGGGCTGGCCGGGGCGTCCCTGGTCGGCGCCGTGGTGCTGGCCGGTCCCGCCGTCGCCTCGGCCGGGTCGGACCTGCTCGACTGGCGGATCATCGGTCTCGGCGTGCTGATCGGCGTGCTGTCGTCGGTGATCCCCTACAGCTGTGAGCTGATCGCTCTGCGGGTGCTGCCCGAGCGCGTCTTCTCGGTGCTGATGAGTCTGGAGCCGGCGGCAGCCGCACTGGCCGCGGTCGTGGTGCTCCAGGAGTTCCTCACGCCGTGGCAGGTCGTCGCCGTGGCCTGCGTGGTGGCAGCCAGCATCGGGGCGACCCGCAGCGCCGCGCCGGTCCGCGAGGTCCACCCGTGACCCGCTCGCGCGCCCTGCTCGTCACAGCCCTCGTGCCGCTGCTGCCCGCGCTGACGCTGACCGTCCTCGCCATCCGCCCGCTGGCAGCCGAGCCGCTGGTGCTGCTGACGACCTTCGTGCCGTTCGCCCCGGCGCTCTACGTGCTCGCGCTGCTGCTCGCCCTCGCCGCCCTGGCGAGCGCCACCCACCCCCGGGACCGCCGTACGCCGTTCTTGGTCGCCGTGGTCCTCGTGGCTCCGCTCGCGCTCCACGGGTGGTGGGCGGCGCAGGAGTGGCGCGGCGCGGACGAGCCGGCCCACGCCCCGCTGACGGCGATGACACTCAACCTCCACTTCGGGCTCGCGGACGCCGAGCGGGTCGTCGAGCTCGTCGAGGCCAACGACGTCGACGTGCTCGCCCTCGTCGAGGTGACGCCGGCCGCCCGCCAGCGGCTGGAGGCGGCCGGCCTGCTGCAGCGGCTCGGCTACCTCACCGGCGAGCCCGCGCCCGGCGCGACCGGGACGATGCTGTTCTCCCGCTATCCGATCGGCGACGTCGGGCGGGTGCCGACGGTGCACGACTCCTGGTCGGCGTCGGTCGCCACGCCCCGGCAGGGACCGGTGAGCGTGTTGGCCGTGCATACGGTGCGCCCGCAGGACGGCGTCGAGCGCTGGCACGCCGACCACGACGCCGTGCGCGACGCCGCGACCGCGCTCGCGGAGTCGGGACCGGTGCTGGTGCTCGGCGACCTCAACGCCACACCCGACCACGCCGTGCTGGATGCGCACGCCGACGCGGGGCTGCGGCGGGCCGCGCGGGTCGCGGGCAGCGGCTTCCAGCCGACCTGGCCCGCGGAGGGGATCGTGAAGGTGCTCGGGATCACCGTCCCGTCGCTGATCACGATCGACCACGTGCTGCTCGGCCCCGGGCTGACAGCCTCGTCGACGGCGACCGCGAGCGTCGCCGGGACCGACCACCGGGCCCTGGTCGCCCGGGTGGGACGGACCCCGGTCCGGGCGCCGTAGGCTGGGGGCGTCATGGAGGCTGTCTATCTCGACCACGCGGCGACCACGCCGATGGTCCCCGAGGCCGTCGCAGCGCTCACCGAGCAGCTGACGCGCACGGGCAACGCCTCGTCGCTGCACGGCGCGGGGCGCGCGGCGCGTCGCGTCGTCGAGGAGTCGCGCGAGCGGATCGCTGCCGCCCTGGGTGCGCATCCCGGCGAGGTCGTGTTCACCTCCGGCGGCACCGAGGCCGACAACCTGGCCCTCAAGGGGCTCTTCTGGCGTGCCCGCGCCGCCGACCCGCGGCGCACCCGCGTCCTGGCCAGCGCCGTCGAGCACCACGCGGTGCTCGACCCGGCGCAGTGGCTCGCCGACCACGAGGGTGCGCAGGTCGAGTGGCTCCCCGTCGACGAGCGCGGACGGCTGCGCCTCGACGCGCTGGCCGACTGCCTGGCCCAGGACCCCGCGTCGGTCGCACTCGTCACGGTGATGGCGGCCAACAACGAGGTCGGTACGGTCCAGCCCGTGCGCGAGGTCGTCGCGCTGGCCCACGAGCACGGCATCCCGGTGCACGTCGACGCGGTGCAGGCGGCCGGCCACCTCGGCGTCGACTTCGCGGGCTGGGGCGTCGACGCCCTCACCGTCACCGCGCACAAGCTCGGCGGGCCGTACGGCGTGGGCGCGCTCCTGCTGCGCCGCGAGCTCGATGCGACCGCGCTGCTCCACGGGGGCGGGCAGGAGCGCGACGTCCGCTCCGGCACGCTCGACCCGCCTGCGATCGCGGCCTTCGCCGCCGCCCTGGGCGTGGCGGAGGCACGGCGTACGGCGGAGACCGCGCGGCTGGAGGCCCTGCGCTCACGCCTGGTCGAGCAGGTCGCGCGACTCGTGCCCGATGTGCGCGTCAACGGCGACCCCGATCCCGCCGGGCGGCTCCCGCACATCGCGCACCTGAGCTTCCCCGGGTGCGAGGGCGACTCGCTGCTCATGCTCCTCGACGCGCGCCAGATCGCCTGCTCCACCGGGTCGGCCTGCTCGGCCGGCGTCCCGCAGGCGTCCCACGTGCTGCTCGCAATGGGGCGCGACGAGGCCGAGGCGCGCAGCTCGCTGCGGTTCTCGCTGGGCCACACCAGCACGGAGGCCGACGTCGACCGGGTGCTCGCCGAGATCGGGCCCGCGGTGGAGCGTGCCCGGGCCGCAGGCGCACTGTCGGCACGGCGGGCCGTGCGATGACAGGCCCGAAGCGCGTCGTCGCCGCGATGTCGGGCGGGGTCGACTCCGCCGTGGCCGCAGCGCGGGCGAAGGAGGACGGCCACGACGTGACCGGCATCCACCTGGCGCTGTCGCGCAACCCGAAGTCCTACCGCAGCGGCGCGCGCGGGTGCTGCACGATCGAGGACGCCAACGACGCGCGGCGGGCCGCCGACGTCATCGGGATCCCGTTCTACGTCTGGGACCTCAGCGACCGGTTCCACGACGACGTCGTGGAGGACTTCCTCGACGAGTACGCCGCCGGCCGCACCCCGAACCCGTGCCTGCGGTGCAACGAAAAGATCAAGTTCGCCGCTGTCCTCGAGCGCGCCCAGGCGCTCGGCTTCGACGCAGTCGTGACCGGTCACTACGCGCGCCTGGAGCCCGCGCCCGGGCCGGGCGGCGTACCCACGTTGCACCGCGCGCAGGACATGGCCAAGGACCAGTCCTACGTGCTCGGCGTGCTGACCGCCGAGCAGCTGGCCGGCGCGATGTTCCCGCTCGGCGACACCACGAAGGATCTCGTGCGGGCCGAGGCGGCTGAGCGCGGGTTGACGGTGGCCGACAAGCCCGACAGCCACGACATCTGCTTCATCAGCGACGGCGACACCGGCGGCTGGCTGGCCGAGAAGCTGGGGGAGCGGGCGCCCAACGACGGTGGGGCGATCGTCGACGGGGCGACCGGGGAGGAGCTCGGGCGCCACGACGGCACCTACCGCTACACGATCGGCCAGCGCAGGGGGCTGCGGCTGGGCCGTCCCGCGCCCGACGGCAAGCCGCGCTTCGTCCTCGACATCGAGCCGGTCTCCGGCACCGTGACGGTCGGGCCCCGGGAGGCGCTCACCGTCGACCGGGTCGCCGCCGACCGGATCCGCTGGTGCGGCCCCGCCCTGACCGCGCCGCTCGACGGCACGGTGCAGCTGCGCGCCCACGGCGCCGAGCACCGGGCGCGGGTCACGGTGGACGGTGACACGCTCGTCGTCGAGCTGCAGGACCCGGCGAGCGGGGTCGCTCCGGGCCAGGCGGTCGTCGTGTACGACGGCACGCGCGTCGTGGGCTCGGCGACGATCACCGGGACCGGTCGCTGATGGCCGCGGCGTCGGGCATCGGGTCACACCCCGGGGAGGACGAGCGCGCGTACGCCGAGGCGCTGCGCGTGGTGGTCGGCGAACTGAGCGACGGGCACGTGCCGTACCTCCCCGAGGTCCCCGGCCGCGGACCGCACGCCACGATGACCGGACGCGCGACCGCCGTGTGGGCCGAGCTCGGTGCCGACCTGCAGCCGGTCGGCTGGCGCCTGACCGGCGGCGGCACCGGCGTCGACCAACGCCGCGCCCGGTCGCTGCTCGGACAGGACCTCGACCGCCTCGAGGAGGCGACGCAGGGGTATGCGGGCCGGCTCAAGGTGCAGGTGTGCGGTCCGTGGACGCTCGCGGCGACGGTCGAGCGGCCCCGCGGCGACCGCGTGCTGGGCGACCACGGCGCGCGTCGCGACCTGGCCGCCGCGCTCGCCGAGGGGATCGGCGCGCACGTCGCCGACCTGCGGCGCCGGGTCCCGGCCGCCGAGGTCGTCGTCCAGGTCGACGAGCCGGCACTGCCCGCGGTCCTCGCCGCCCAGGTGCCGACCGCGTCCGGCTTCTCGCGGCACCGTCGCGTCGACCCGCCGGAGGCGAGTGCCGCCCTGGAGCTGGTGCTCGGGGCGATCACCGCCGCCGGCGCCGAGCCGTGGGTGCACTCCTGCGCCGCGGACGTGCCGGTCGACCTGCTCGTGGGAGCCGGCGCGCGCGGGGTCCTGGTCGATCTCGACGTCCTGGCCCCCACGGCGTACGACAGACTGGCCCGGACCCTCGAGGATGGCGGGACGGTCGGGCTCGGGGTCGTTCCCGGGGTCGGCTCCGGTGCGCCGCAGCCGGGTCAGCTGATCGAGCGGGTGCTGCGGTTCACCGAGATGCTCGGCCTCGACCCCGAGGAGGTCGGATCCGGGCTGCTGCTCACCCCGGCGTGCGGCCTTGCAGGCCGGCCGGGCGAGGAGGCGGCCGGCGTGCTGCGGGCGTGTCGCGAGGCGGCTGCCGACCTCCCCTGAGGACGCGCGATTCGTGCACGTTTGTGCAGTGCACAGGGGTGCAGCCGACAGGTGTTGTTTCCGTCGCCGGCACGGGCCAACCTGGTGTCGCAACGGTGTTATGACAGGGGCACTGTTCCGCAGGTCCGGGTCGCGGTGGAGAGGACTGGCTCCATCGCGACCCGGACTTCTGTGTGTCGGGGTGTCTCTCGGCCGTACGGGTGAGGCCGGCTGCCGGTGGCGTGCTATTCAATGGGCCCATGGTCGATGCGCCCGAGGTCCCGCCCGCGCCCCCCGAGGTCCGCGAGGAGCACCAGCAGCTGGTCGAGGACGTCGAAGAGGCACGCTGGCGCTACTACGTCCTCGACTCCCCGACGCTCGACGACGCCGACTTCGACCGGCGGATGCGTCGTCTGGAGGAGCTCGAGGAGGCCTACCCCGACCTGCGCACCCCCGACTCCCCGACGCAGAAGGTCGGCGGTGCCGTCTCGACGGAGTTCACCCCGGTCGAGCACCTCGAGCCGATGCAGAGCCTCGACAACGCCTTCTCCCACGAGGAGCTCGAGAGCTGGGCGGCGCGGATCGCCCGCGAGGGCGTGAGTGACCCGGCGTACCTCTGCGAGCCCAAGGTCGACGGACTGGCGATCAACCTGCTCTACGAGAAGGGGCGCCTGGTGCGCGCCGCGACCCGCGGCGACGGCCGGGTGGGGGAGGACGTCACCCCCAACGTGAAGACGATCGACACGATCCCGCACCGCCTGCAGGCCAGCGACGACTACCCGGTCCCCGACCTGATCGAGGTGCGCGGCGAGGTCTTCTTGCCCGTCGAGGCGTTCGAGCGGCTCAACGTCGCGATGACCGAGGCCGGCAAGCCGGTCTTCGCCAACCCGCGCAACGCTGCGGCCGGCTCGCTGCGCCAGAAGGACCCCCGGGTCACGGCGACCCGTGCGCTCGGCATGGTCTGCCACGGGATCGGGGCGCGGCAGGGCTTCGAGCCGAGCGCGCAGTCCGACGCCTACGCCGCGCTCGCCGCCTGGGGTCTGCCGGTCTCCTCGCGGGTGCGCGTGGTGCGCGGGCTCGACGAGGTGCAGAAGTTCATCGAGACCTATGCCGAGCAGCGCCACTCGGTCGAGCACGAGATCGACGGCGCGGTGGTCAAGGTCGACGACGTCGGGCTGCAGCGCCGCCTGGGCTCGACCAGCCGGGCGCCCCGGTGGGCGATCGCGTTCAAATACCCGCCCGAGGAGGTCAACGCCAAGCTGCTGCGGATCGAGGTCAACGTCGGCCGCACCGGCCGCGTGACGCCGTACGCCGTGATGGAGCCGACGCGGGTGGCCGGCTCGACGGTCGAGAACGCCACGCTCCACAACGCCCACGAGGTCAAGCGCAAGGACGTCCGTCCCGGCGACACCGTGGTGCTGCGCAAGGCGGGCGACGTGATCCCCGAGGTCGTCGGTCCGGTGCTGCCGCTGCGCCCCGAGGGCCTGGAGGAGTGGGTGATGCCGACCCACTGCCCCGCGTGCGGGACGGAGCTCGCCCAGCAGAAGGAGGGCGACAAGGACCTGCGCTGCCCCAACCACGAGGAGTGCCCGGCGCAGGTGCGCGAGCGGGTCTTCCACGTCGCGGGCCGCGGTGCCTTCGACATCGAGGGCCTTGGCTACGAGGCCGCGAGCGCGCTGCTCGACGCCGGGGTCATCCGCAACGAGGGTGACGTCTTCGACCTCGACGACGACAAGCTCCTGCGCACCGAGCTCTTCACCCGGGCGGCGACCAAGAAGGAGCGCGAGGGTGGGGGAGGCGACCGGGTGCTGTCGGCCAACGGTCGCCGCCTGCTCGACCACCTCGACAAGGCCAAGTCCGTGCCGTTGTGGCGGGTCCTGGTGGCGCTGTCGATCCGCCACGTCGGCCCGACCGCCGCGCGGGCGCTCGCGACGAAGTTCGGGTCGATGGAGGCGATCGTCGAGGCCGACGAGGCCGCGCTCGCCGACACCGAGGGCGTCGGACCGACCATTGCCGCCTCGGTACGGGCGTGGCTGGACGGCGACGGGTCGCCGTGGCACCGCGAGATCGTCGAGAAGTGGCGCGCCGCTGGCGTGACGATGGCCGACGAGCGCGACGCCTCGATCACCCCGACGCTGGAGGGGCTGACGGTCGTCGTCACCGGCTCGCTCGACGACTTCACCCGTGACTCGGTCAAGGAGGCGATCATCGTCCGCGGCGGCAAGGCGTCGGGTTCGGTGTCGAAGAAGACCGACTACGTCGTGGTGGGCGACTCCCCGGGCTCCAAGGCGACGAAGGCCGAGGAGCTCGGTCTGCGCATCCTCGACGAGGCGGAGTTCAAGCAGCTGCTCGCGGGTGGGCCCGAGGCGCTGGCCTGAGCGCCCGTCGGGTCAGTCGGAGAGCCTGCGCGCGATGCTGATCGCGCGCGCGGCGAGGTGGTCGAGCGCCGCGTGGTCGTCGTCGTCCAGCTGCGTCGTGCTGCCGGTGACCTTGCCGACGCCGTAGGGGTTGCCGTCGGTGAACTTCAGCGGGTCGGTGTAGCCCGGCGCGACGACGATGCCGCCGAGGTGCATGAAGGTCGTGTGCAGCGCGAGCAGCGTCGACTCCTGGCCGCCGTGCTGGGTCTGCGTCGAGGTGAACGCGGTGTAGACCTTGTCGGCGAGTTTGCCCTGCGCCCACAGGGGCCCGAGCGTGTCGATGAACGCCTGCAGCTGGCTGGTCACGTGGCCGTAGCGCGTCGGTGAGCCCATGATCACGACGTCGGCCCAGACCAGGTCGTCGGGATCGGCCACCGGGCGGTCCTCGACGACCTTGCGGTGGGCGATCCACTCCTCGCGGGACTCGATGGCCTCGCGCGGAGCGGTCTCCGCGACGTGGCGCAGCCGGACCTCCGCGCCGGTCCCTTCGGCCGCGGCGGCGATCCGTTCCGCCATCGCGTGGGTGGTGCCGGTCGAGGAGTAGTAGACGATCGCGACGTTGGTCATGGCCGACCGCTACCCGGGCCCCCGGAGACGGAAACGACGGGCCCTAGGATGAGCGACGGTCCGCACGCCGTCCCCGACCCCAGGAGTGCCTGCGCATGTCCGACATCACCCGTGACGAGGTGGCCCACCTGGCCGACCTCGCGCGGATCGACCTCTCCGAGGCCGAGATCGACAAGTTGGCCCCGCAGCTCGCGGTCATCCTCGAGGCGATCGAGTCGATCGCCGACGTGGCGACCGACGACATCGCGCCGACCTCGCACGCCGTGCCGCTGACCAACGTCTTCCGCGAGGACGTCGTCCGGCCGGGCCTCACCGCCGCCGAGGCGCTCGCGGGCGCGCCGGCGACCGAGGACCAGCGCTTCGCCGTGCCGCGGATCCTGGGGGAGGAGTGAGCATGGCGGACCAGACTTCTGACCTGACTGCCTCGGACCTGACCCGGCGCACCGCCGCCGAGCTCGCCGACGCACTCGCCGCCGGTGAGACCACCTCGGTGGAGCTGACCACCGCCCACCTCGAGCGGATCGCCGTCGTCGACGCCGCGGTCCACTCCTTCCTGCACGTCGACGCCGAGGGCGCGCTTGCGGCCGCGGAGGAGTCCGACGCGCGTCGCGCGCGCGGCGAGGCCGCGTCCCGCCTCGACGGCGTACCGATCGCGGTCAAGGACGTCCTGACCACCAAGGGCATGCCCACCACCTGTGGGTCGAAGATCCTCGAGGGCTGGGTCCCGCCGTACGACGCCACCGTGGTGCAGCGTCTGCGCGCCGCCGGTCTGCCCATGCTCGGCAAGACCAACATGGACGAGTTCGCGATGGGCTCCTCCACCGAGCACTCCGCCTACGGCCCGACCCGCAACCCCTGGGACCTCGACCGGATCCCGGGCGGCTCCGGCGGCGGTTCGGCGGCGGCCGTCTCCGCCTTCGAGGCCCCGCTCGCGCTCGGCACCGACACCGGCGGCTCCATCCGGCAGCCCGCCGCGGTCACCGGCTCGGTCGGGGTGAAGCCGACGTACGGCGGGGTGTCGCGCTACGGGCTCGTCGCGATGGCCAACTCGCTCGACCAGGTCGGCCCCGTGACCCGGACGGTGCTCGACGCCGCGCTGCTGCACGAGCTCATCGGCGGCCACGACCCGCTCGACTCGACCTCGATCGACCAGCCGATGGGCGACCTCGTGGCTGCAGCACAGCAGGGTGCGGCCGGTGACGTCCGCGGCCTGCGGGTCGGTGTGGTCAAGGAGCTGACCGGCGAGGGCTACCAGGCAGGCGTCCAGGAGCGCTTCGACGAGGCCGTCGCGGTGCTGGTCGAGGCCGGTGCCGAGGTCGTCGAGGTGTCGTGCCCGAACTTCGTCCACGCGCTCGCGGCCTACTACCTGATCATGCCGAGCGAGGCGTCCTCCAACCTCGCCCGCTTCGACGCGATGCGCTACGGCATCCGGGTGCTGCCCGACGGCGTGGACGCGCCGAGCGCCGAGGAGGTCATGCGCGCGACCCGCGACGCCGGCTTCGGTGACGAGGTGAAGCGGCGCATCATCCTCGGCACCTACGCGCTGTCCAGCGGCTACTACGACGCCTACTACGGGCGTGCGCAGCAGATCCGCACGCTGATCAGCCAGGACTTCGCGGCCGCCTTCACCCAGGCCGACGTGTTGGTGTCGCCGACGGCGCCGACGACCGCCTTCAAGCTGGGGGAGAAGCTCGACGACCCGGTCGCGATGTATCTCAACGACCTGGCGACGATCCCGGCCAACCTCGCCGGTGTGCCCGGCATCTCGGTGCCCTCGGGACTGGCCGACGGCCTGCCCGCCGGGTTCCAGGTGCTGGCGCCCGCGCTCGCCGACGACCGCGTCTACCGCGTCGGAGCCGCGGTCGAGGCGGCGCTGACCGACCGCTGGGGTGGCCCGTTGCTCGGCCAGGCCCCGGCCCTGCCGACCACGGAGGTGGCGCGATGAGTCTCGACAAGCTCGACCAGCGAGGTCAGCACGGTCAGGTGGCGCTGATGGACTTCGACGAGGCCCTCGAGCAGTTCGACCCCGCCCTCGGGCTCGAGGTGCACGTCGAGCTCAACACCGCGACCAAGATGTTCTGCGGCTGCCCGGCGGCGTTCGGCGGCGAGCCCAACACGCATGTCTGCCCGACCTGTCTCGGCCTGCCTGGCTCGTTGCCGGTCGTCAACGGCAAGGCCGTGGAGTCGGCGATCCGGATCGGCCTGGCGCTCAACTGCTCGATCGCCGAGTGGTGCCGCTTCGCGCGGAAGAACTACTTCTACCCGGACATGCCGAAGAACTTCCAGACCTCGCAGTACGACGAGCCGATCGCCTTCGACGGCTACCTCGACGTCGACGTCGACGGTGAGACCTTCCGGGTCGAGATCGAGCGCGCGCACATGGAGGAGGACACCGGGAAGTCGACCCACGTCGGTGGTTCGACGGGCCGCATCCACGGCGCCGACTACTCGCTGGTCGACTACAACCGCGCCGGCATCCCCCTGATCGAGATCGTCACCCGACCGATCGTCGGGGCGGGGGAGAAGGCGCCGCTGGTGGCGCGCGCCTACGTCCAGCAGCTGCGCGACCTGATCCTCGCGCTCGGGGTCTCCGAGGCGCGGATGGACCAGGGCAACCTGCGCGCCGACGTCAACCTGTCACTGGCGCCCAAGCCCACGTCGGTCGAGCCTGTCGAGACCAAACTCGGCACCCGCTCGGAGACCAAGAACGTCAACTCCTTCCGCTCGGTCGAGCGCACGGTGCGCTACGAGATCTCGCGCCACGCCGCCCTGCTCGCCGGTGGTGGCTCGGTGGTGCAGGAGACTCGGCACTGGCACGAGGACACCGGCATCACGACCTCGGGTCGGGAGAAGTCCGACGCGGAGGACTACCGCTACTTCCCCGAGCCCGACCTGGTCCCGGTCGCGCCGTCGCGGGAGTGGGTCGAGGAGCTGCGCGCGACGCTGCCGGAGAACCCGACCGCCAAGCGTGCCCGGCTGCAGGCCGAGTGGGGCTTCTCGGACCTCGAGATGCGCGACACCGTCGGTGCCGGAGCGCTCGGTCTGGTCGAGGAGACCATCGCCGCCGGCGCGGCCCCGCAGGCGGCGCGCAAGTGGTGGCTCTCGGAGCTGGCGCGCCGCGCCAACGAGACCGGGGTGGAGATCCACGACCTCCCGATCACACCAGCGCAGGTCGCCCGGATCCAGGCGCTCGTCGACGAGGGCAAGATCAACGACAAGCTCGCGCGCCAGGTCTTCGACGGCGTCCTCGCCGGTGAGGGTGAGCCGGACGCCGTGGTCGAGTCGCGCGGCCTGGCCGTCGTCTCCGACGAGGGTGCGCTGTCGGAGGCCGTCGACGCCGCGATCGCGGCCAACGCGGATGTCGCCGACAAGATCCGCGACGGCAAGGTGGCAGCGGCCGGCGCGCTCATCGGTGCGGTCATGAAGCAGATGCGCGGACAGGCCGACGCCGGCCGCGTCCGGGAGCTGATCCTCGAGAAGCTGGGTGCCTCAGAAGGCTGATAGCCTGCCGCTGCTCGCCATCCGGCGGGCAGCCACATCCAGCACACGCCCGTGGCGGGGAAAGCCGGTCCAAGTCCGGCGCTGACCCGCAACCGTAGGTGGGGAGACCCCACGAGCCGGAACGCCTGTCACGGACGCGTCCTCACCCCACGCTGTCGCGGAACGCAGCGGAGGATCTCTGCGGCTTCTCGGCAGGGACACCCCCGCTGCACTTGCAGCGGGAAGGAATCCCCGTGTCACACCGTCCTCAGTCCCGACGGACCAGCGTCCGTCGCGCCGGGGTCGCGGCCGTCGCCGCCTCCGTCGCCCTCACCGGTGCCCTCGCCGGAGGCGTCGTCGCCCCCGCCTCGGCCGCACCCCTCACCGCGCCGGCCTCCGCGGACCCCCGGCCGGCGAATGCTGCCGCCGGCTGGCTCGCCAGCGAGCTCGGCGCCGACGGCCTGCTGACCTACGACTCCGGCTTCGGCGACTTCCGCGACGTCGGGTTGAGCATCGACGCCGGGCTCGCGCTGGCCGCGGCCGGCGGACGCACGGGCGCCGTCTCCTCGATCCTCGGCGGGCTCGAGGACGCGCTCGGCTCCTACATCGCCTACGAGGACACCCGCTATGCGGGCTCGACTGCGAAGGCCGCTGCGTTCGTCCTGGAGACCGGGAACGACCCGGCGACCTTCAGTGCCGACGTCGACCTGGTCGAGCGGCTGGAGAGCCATGTCCTCACCGACGAGCCGGTCGCTGGCCGCTTGGCCGATCACTTCGACCCGGACTCCGAGTTCGGTGCCGACTACGCCAACACGATCGGCCAGACCTTCGCGACGCGGGTCCTGACGACCGCGGGGTCCGATCTCGCCGACGAGGTCACGGGCTTCCTGCTCGACCAGCAGTGCGAGGCCGGCTACTTCCGGCTGTACTTCGCCGATCAGGACGCCGCCGGTCAGACCTGTGACGACGCGCCCCCGGCCGGGACCCCGACGGCCGACACCACCGCCCTGGCCGTGATCCAGCTCTCCGCCATCGAGCAGCCCTCGGACGAGGTCTCCGAGGCGATCGATGACGCCGTCGCCTGGATGCTCACCCAGCAGCAGACGGGTGGCGGGTTCCTCGACAACGACACCCTCAACGCCAACACCACCGGCCTGGCCGGGTGGGCGCTGGCTGTCGCGGGCGAGGACGCCGCAGCCGCCCGCGCAGCCGGCGTGCTGCGGGCGCTGCAGGGCGCGACGATCGCTCCGTGCATCGACGCGCTCGAGACCGATCGCGGTGCGGTCGCCCTCGACCCCGCGGCGCTCGCCGCTGGCCGCAAGGACGGCGTCACGACGGCAACCCGCGGGCAGTGGCTGCGCGCCACCGCGCAGGCGGTGCCTGCGCTCGCGTGGGCGCCCGCCGGTGGGACCGCTGCGGTGAAGGCGCCCGAGTGGGCCCGCGCCGGCAAGCAGGTCGCCGTGCGCGCCAGCGGGTTCGCCCCCGGCGAGACGGTGTGCGTCCAGGTCGGTGCCAACGAGCGCCAGGTGACCGCCACCGTCGGCGGCGTGGTCCGCGCGAGTGTCCCGGTGCAGGCCAAGCCCGCGCGCCGCGTCGTGCGCGTGGTCGGTGACTCCGGCGAGCAGGCCCAGACCCGGGTGAAGGCGATCAAGGCCAAGAAGCTGCGGGTTCAGGTCGCCAAGCGGCCGCTGCGGGCCGGTGCCGTGCAGCGCATTGTGGTCCGCGGACTCGCCGCCGGTGAGCCGGTCCGGATCTTCGTCCGGGGCAAGCGCATCGCGGCCGGCACGGCCGGCCCGAAGGGCGCGTTCCAGAAGCGGGTCCGGATCACGAAGGCCGGTCCCGCACGGGTCCGCGTGGTCGGGCAGTTCCCGCAGCTGCGCAAGGGCGCTGCCGCGTTCCGCGTGGTCCGCTGACGTCGTGCAGATCCCGATGCGCAGCATGCGTGCATTCGGCGCCGCCGCCGCGACCCTCCTGGTCGCGGCGGCGGTCGCCGTGCTGCCGGCGTCCCCAGCGCAGGCAGCGCTCTGCAGCGGGTCGGGGACCAACGTCGTCGTGAGCTTCGGTGCCATCGGCGGCGGGACGCAGACCGGCTGCGGGACCGGTGACACGGCCTCGCAGGTCTCCACCTCCGCCGGCTTCCCGCTCAGCTATGCGGCGCGACAGCCGGGGTTCGTCTGCCGGGTCAAGGGTGTGCCGACCAGCGACCCGTGCGTCAACACCTCGCCCGCAGACGCCTACTGGGGACTCTTCTGGTCCGACGGGAAGAGCGGCAGCTGGAACTACTCGACGTTGGGGGCGGGTGCGCTGAAGGTGCCCGACGGTGGCTCGGTCGGGTGGGCGTGGCAGGACGGTGGGGCGCGGGACCTCCCGGCGATGGCGCCGCCCGTCGTGGCGAAGGAGCCGGCACCGGCGCCGCAGAACAAGCCCAAGCCCCAACCGCCCGCGGCCCCGAAGCCCAGCAGGCCTGCCGAGCCGGACCCGTCGCCGGCACCTGCTCCGCGGTCCGACGGCGCCGGGCGCGCACCGACCGATGAGGCTGCGCCGACGGTCGCCGCGGGACAGGAGCAGGACAAGGCCGACCGGGCGCAGCAGCGAGCCCAGAAGCAGGCTCAGGGGCAGGCGCAGAAGGAGGCGGCCTCGGCCGCTCCGAGCGCGACGCCCACCGCGTCGACCGCACCCTTGGCGGAGGAGTCGACCGGGGCGACCCCGGACGTCGACGACGACACCGTCCCGACCGCGAGCTCCGGCGATGCCGACAGCCCTGGCGGCCTGCCGTGGTGGGTGCCGGTGGGCTTGGTCGTCGTACTCGGTGCAGGCGCGGCGGTCGCCGTACGCCGTCGACAGGTGGGGGCCGGCCCTCCGTGAGCGCGACGGTGAGGCTGCCGCGCGAGCTGCACCCCGTCGCCTGGTGGATCTGGGCGGTCGGGATCGCAGCGGCAGCCTCGTTCACGACGAACCCGTTCGCCCTGCTGCTCATGGTCGCAGCGGTGGCGTGGGTGGTCGCCGCCCGGCGCGGCGACCACCCGTGGGCGCGGTCGTTCCGGATCTACCTCTGGTTCGGGCTGGCGGTCGTGGCGCTGCGGGTGGTCTTCCGAGTCCTGCTCAGCGGCGGCATGGGCACCGTGGTGTGGTTCGAGCTGCCCGCGGTCCCGTTGCCGGACTGGGTCGCCGGGGTCACGCTGCTGGGTCCGGTGACGCGGGAGTCGGTGCTCGCAGGGTTGTACGAGGGCATGCGGCTGGCGACGATCATCATCTGCGTCGGTGCCGCGAACTCACTGGCCAACCCCAAACGGTTGCTGAAGTCGGTGCCACCGGCGCTCTACGAGGTCGGCACCGCGATCGTCGTGGCCGTCACCGTCGTGCCCCAGCTGGCCGACAGCGTCCGGCGGGTCCGGCGCGCGCGGTCGTTGCGGGGGAGCGACCGCGGGCGCGTGCGCGGGCTGCGGCGGATCGTCGTACCCGTGCTCGAGGACGCGTTGAGCCGTTCACTGCGGTTGGCGGCGGGGATGGACACCCGCGGCTACGGCCGGGCCGGACAGGCGAGCCCCGCTCAGCGCCGGTTGACCGGCACCCTCATGCTCGGTGGTCTCGTCGGGCTGTGCGTGGGGGTGTACGCCGTCCTCGACCAGACCGCGCCGCGCTATCTCGCGATGCCGATGGTGGTGCTCGGCAGCGTCGTGGCCCTCGCCGGGTTCGTCAGCGCCGGGCGCCGGGTGCGGCGTACGCGCTATCGACCCGACCGCTGGCGTCCTGCCGAGCTCGCGGTTGCGGCGTGCGGTGTCGCGTTGGCGACCGCGATGGTCTGGCTGGCGCGCAACGAGCCGATGGTCGCCTATCCCGACCTGCTCGGGACGCCGGTGGTCTCGGCCCTCATGCTGGCGGCGATCCTGCTCGCCGCCGTGCCCGGTGTGCTCGCCCCGCCGGCACCGACCGGGGCGGTGAAGCCGGCGTGATGGAGCTGCGGAGCTGCACCTTCGACTACGGCGAGGACACGCGGCCGATCCTCGACGCCGTCGACCTGACGGTCGAGGAGGGCGAGCTGGTGGTGCTCGCCGGCCGCACCGGCGTCGGGAAGTCCACGCTGCTAGGCCTGGTCAACGGACTGGTGCCGAAGTTCACCGGGGGCCGGTTCCGCGGTGACGTGCTCATCGACGGCGCGAGCGTGATGCACCTGCCACCGCGCGAGCGCGCCCACCTGGTCGGCTACGTCGGTCAGGACCCGGCTGCCGGCTTCGTGACCGACACGGTGGAGGAGGAGCTCGCCTACGGCATGGAGCAGCTGGGCTACGACCCGGCCACCATGCGGCGGCGGGTGGAGGAGACCCTCGACCTGCTCGGCATCCCGGAGCTGCGGGCGCGGGACCTGCGGACGCTGTCGGGCGGACAGCAGCAGCGCGTCGCGATCGGCTCGGTGCTCACCACCCACCCGCGCATGCTGGTCCTCGACGAGCCGACCTCGGCGCTCGACCCGACCGCCGCCGAGGACGTGCTGGCGACGCTCACCCGGCTCGTGCACGACCTCGGGGTGAGCGTGCTGCTCGCGGAGCACCGCCTCGAGCGCGTGGTGCCGTTCGCCGACCGGATGGCCGTCCTGCGCGGTGACGGCAGCCTCGAGGTCGGCGACCCGCGTGAGGTCCTCCTCGACTCGCCCGTCGCGCCTCCCCTCGTCGAGCTCGGTCGCGCCCTGGGGTGGTCGCCACTGCCGCTCTCGGTGCGGGAGGCGCGGCGGGCGGCTCGCGGCCTGACCGAGAGGTTGACGCCGCCGGTGGTCCCTGAGACTGCTGCCGGCAAGGTGAGCGTGCGGACGCGGCGGCTGACCGTGGCGTACGGCGACGTCGTCGCGGTGCGCGACGTCGACCTCGAGCTGCACGCCGGCAGCGTGACCTGCCTGATGGGCCGCAACGGCTCGGGCAAGTCCACGCTGCTGTGGACGCTGCAGGGGAGCACGCGGCGTACGGCGGGTTCGGTCACCGTCGCCGGGGACGACCCGGCCACGCTGTCGGCCGCCGAACGGCGCGCTCGCTTCGGGCTGGTCCCGCAGACCGCCGCCGACCTGCTCTACCTCGAGACGGTGGCCGAGGAGTGCGCAACCGCCGACCGGCACGCCGAGGCGAGCGCCGGCACCTGCCGGGCGCTGCTCGAGCGGCTGGTGCCGGGGATCGACCCCGAGGCGCATCCGCGCGACCTGTCCGAGGGACAGCGGCTCAGCCTGGTGCTGGCGATCGTGCTGACCTCGGCGCCCGGTGTGGTCGCCCTCGACGAGCCGACTCGCGGGCTCGACTACCCGGCGAAGTCAGTGTTGGCGACGGTGCTGCGCGAGCTCGCGGACGATGGACGCACCGTCGTCGTCGCCACCCACGACGTCGAGTTCGTCGCCGCGGTCGCCGACCGCACGGTGGTGCTCGCCGAGGGGCAGGTCGTCTCGGCCGGACCGACCGCGAAGGTCGCCGTCGAGTCACCCGCGTTCGCACCGCAGACCGTGAAGGTCCTCGGACCGGCATGGCTGACGGTCGACCAGGTGCGTACGGCCCTGGACACCGCCCGTGGTTGACGCATCGGTGGTCCCCATCGGGTGGCGCTCACGCGCCGTCCTGCTGGTCGCGTCGGTCGCCGGGGTCCTGATGTTCGCCTGGCCGCTGTTCTCCCGCGTGCCGCCTGAGCAGACCGTCCAGCCGCCGTTCCTGTTCCTCATCCTGCTGCCGGTCGTCCTCGTCGTCGCGCTCGCCGAGCTGACCGAGGGCGGCATGGACGCGCGCGTCCTGGCGATCCTCGGCGTGCTCACCGCGATCAACGCCGTGCTGCGGGGTGCCAGCGCGGGCACGGCCGGGATCGAGCTGGTCTTCTTCCTGCTGATCCTCGGCGGCCGGGTCTTCGGGCCCGGGTTCGGCTTCGTGCTGGGCTGCACGTCGCTGTTCGCCTCCGCGCTGATCACCGCAGGGGTGGGGCCGTGGCTGCCCTACCAGATGCTGGCCGCCGCCTGGGTCGGCACCGGTGCGGGACTGCTGCCGCGACGGGTCCGCGGTCGCGCGGAGATCGTGATGCTGATGGCGTACGGCGTGCTGGCGGCGTACGCCTATGGGCTGATCATGAACCTCTCGAGCTGGCCCTACGCGCTCGGGATCATGGTGCCCGGGCACGAGGGCGGGCTGTCGTTCGTGCCGGGTGCGCCGTTGCTGGAGAACCTGCACCGCTTCGGGGTCTACACGCTGCTGACCTCGACGGGCAGCTTCGACACCGGGCGCGCGATCACGAACGCCGTCGTGCTGGCGATCCTCGGCCCGGCGGTGCTGGTGGTGCTGCGACGCGCGACACGACGCGTGGTGGTGGAGCGCGTCGTCACTCCCGGGTGAGCTCGACGACGAGGATCTGGTCGTCGCGCTCGGTTGGGTCGCCGCGGCCGTCGCGGTTGGACGTCGTGAGCCACAGGGTTCCGTCCGGGGCGGCCTCGACGGTGCGCAGCCGGCCGTGGTCGCCGACGAAGTGGGCGCGCGGCCTGCCTGCCGAGCCGTCCTCGCGGATCGGGATCTGCCACAGGCGGCGTCCCCGCAACGCAGCCATCCACAGCGACCCCTCGGCGTAGGCGAGTCCGGACGGGGACGCCTCGTCCGTGGCCCACTGGTGCACGGGGTCGGTGAAGCGCGCCGGGCCACCGCGGCCCTCGACCTGCGGCCAGCCGTAGTTGTCGCCGGCCTCGATCCGGTTGAGCTCGTCGGCCTCGTCCTGGCCGAACTCGCTGGCCCACAGGTCGCCGTCCTCGGTGAACGCCAGGCCTTGGATGTTGCGGTGACCCAGCGTCCAGACGACCGAGTCGCCGGGGTTGTCCGGGGCGGGTTCGCCCTCCGGCGTCATCCGCAGCACCTTGCCGGCCGGTGAACCCGGGTCCTGCGCGAGGTCCGGCTGGGCGGCGTCGCCCGTGGCCACGTACAACATGCCGTCGGGGCCGAACCTGATGCGACCACCGTCGTGGATCGGTGCGAGGGGGATGCCGTCGTACACCGTCTGGGTGCGGCCCACCTGCTCCCCGTCGTACTTCGCGCGCACGACCCGGTTGTCGACGTCGGTGGTCAGGTAGAAGTAGATCCAGCCGTCGTCCTCGAAGTCGGGAGAGACCGCGGCACCGAGCAGCCCCGCCTCCGCGCGCGGTGCGGCGGCGTCGATGGTGCCGATCTCGCGCACCTGCGTGCCCTCGATGGCGAGCACGCGGGCCGAGTCGCGCTCGGTGACGATCGCCGTGCCGTCGGGGAGGAAGGCCAGCCCCCAGGGTGTCTCGAGGTCGCGGGCGACCGTGCCGGTGATCTCGGGCGTGACCGGGCCGCTCGGCTCGGTGCTCGCGGGTCCGCTCTCGCTCGGCTCGGCGCTGGCCGACGGCGTGGGACTCGCGCTGGTCTCGTCCGTCCCGGGTTCGGATTCCTCGGCGGAGCCGCAGGCGGCGAGCACCAGCGCCAGGACGGTGGTCGGGACGATGATCCGCGGGAGGGGCCTCACGGCGCCCAGTGTGCCCGCGCCGGCCAAGCGTCAGGCCGGTGAGTCAGGCGGGCGGCACGCGGGTGAGGAACCCCCGCAGCAGCGCGTGCAACCGATCGGGGTGCTCGAGGCTGATGAAGTGGCTGGCCGGCAGCTCGACGTACGTCGCGTCGGGGATGCGGTGCGAGGCCGTGCGCATGCTCTTGGCGGAGGCGAGGACGTCCCAGCGGCCGGCGACGAACGCCGCCGGGACCTTGACGTGCCGCAGGGAGACCCGCAGGTGTCGGGCACTGGCGTGGGCGAGGTGCATGTACCAGTCCACCGGGGTGGTCAGGAACTGCTGCACCGCGACGGCGGTGAAGTCCGGGTCCGCCGAGGGGAGCATGAACCCGCTGTGGCTGAGCGCTCCGACGACCTTCGGGCCGATCGGGAGCCGGGTGGTGAGCGGTGTCAGCGGACCGCCGACGCGCCCGAGCGCCCGGGTCACGCCGACGGCGATCGGCTTGCGGATCGGCGGAGGGAGCAGGAGCGGGGCACCGATGGTGGTGAAGGTGTCGCCCGGGACGCCGGCGACGGCGAAGAGACCGCTCACGCGCTCGGGGTGGGTGACTGCGAGCTCGTACATCGTGTTGACGCCGATCGACCACCCCATCGCGGGGGCGGAGTCGAGGCCGGCGTCGTCGAGCACGGCGATCGCGTCCGCGACGAACTGGTCCATCCCGACGAGCTCGGGGTCATGCGGTCGCGCTGAGCCGCCTGTGCCGCGATGGTTCCAGGAGATGACCCGCACGCCGCAGTCGGGCCGCAGCAGAGCCGGCCAGACGTAGGGGCTGGTGCCCATGCCGTTGCACAGCAGCACGGTCGGGCCGTCGGCGTCGTTGGTCCAGGCCCGCAGGCGTGTCCCGTCGCGGGACTCGATGTCGTAGTAGCGCAGGGACAGCGGCGCACCGCCCACATGGAGTGGCGGGGGCGGCGCGGTGGCGGGGAGGGAGGGGAGTCGCACCGGGAAAGTGTGGCGCACGGGTTCGGGCGTGCGCCGCTGCGTCCAGACCCTTGACCCCACGGACGGCGACCTTTACATTCGTGGGTCAGATGTAAACCGCGAGGCAAGGGGTGTCGATGTCGGTCACACCGTCAGTGGGCCAGCCCGTCGAGCTGCGCCAGCCGGTCCAGGGACTGCCCGATCCGGGCGAGAAGGTCCCGGGGCTGGCCTGGCCCACGGCCGTCCTGTACGCCGTCACGCTCGGCCTCTTCGGGATGCTCGTCCACGGCGTGGTGTTCGCGGGCTGGTCGCTGTGGGCGACGGTGCCGCTCGGGGCGACGGTGACGTTCTTGATGTTCAGCGTCATGCACGAGGCGACGCACCACGCGATCAGCACCCGCACGCGCCTCAACGACGCGTTCGGGCACGCCGCGACGCCGTTCGTGGCGCCGTACGCGACGTTCGGCATGATCAAGTTCATCCACATCGAGCACCACCGCAACACCAACGAGCCCAAGGACACCGACCCCGACGCGTGGACCAGCGAAGGGCCGTGGTGGCAGCTGCCGTTCCGCTGGGCGACGATCGACCTGTGGTACCTCGTCTTCTACGTCCGGCGGATGCCGGAGCGCCCGCGCCGTGAGGTCGTCACGGTCCTGACGGTCCTCCCGCTCGTGCTGCTGGCGTTCGGCGGTGTCGTCCTCGCCGGCCACGGCGCGATCCTCGGCACGTTCCTGCTCGGGCAGCGGCTGGGGCTGGTCGTGCTGGCGTGGTGGTTCGACTACCTGCCGCACCACGGCCTCACCGCGACCCAGCGCGAGGACAAGTTCCGCGCGACCCGGGTCCGGGTGGGCGGCGAGACCTGGTTGACACCGCTGTTCGTCTACCAGAACTACCACCTCGTGCATCACCTGCACCCGAGCATCCCGTTCTACCGCTACGTGCGTGCCTGGCGACGCAACGAGCAGGCCTACCTCGACCGCAACGCCGCCATCTCGACCTGGTTCGGTCGTTCGCTGACGCCGGCCGAGTACCGCACCTGGCGCCGGCTCACCGACAGCCTGGGCTCCTCCTCGCATGAGTCGTCGGAGGCGTCGTCGTCGTCCGCGCGCCGCGTCAGCTTCCACCCGCTGCGGGTGGCGGCCGTCGAGCCGCTGACCGACGCGAGCGTCCTGGTGACCTTCGACGTCCCGGCCGACCTCGCCGAGGACTACCGCTACGTCCAGGGACAGCACGTCACCCTGCGCGCGGTGATCGACGGTCAGGACGTACGCCGCAGCTACTCCGTGGTCGCGCCGGTCTCCGCGCAGCGACTGCAGGTCGCGGTCAAGCAGATCGAGGGCGGTGTCTTCTCGGCGTACGTCAACCAGCGTCTCGAGGCCGGCGACATCCTGGACGTGATGACCCCGACCGGGCGCTTCCACCTGGACCTCGACCCGGACGCGGCGCGGCACTACGTCGCGGTCGCCGCCGGCTCGGGCATCACGCCGCTGATGTCGATCATCGCCACGACGCTGGAGACCGAGCCGGACAGCAGGTTCACCCTCATCTATGGCAACCGCACGCCGGAGTCGACGATGTTCCGCGCCGAGCTCGACGCGCTGGCCGACGACCGGCTTGCGCTCCACCACGTGTGGTCGACCGAGGGCGGACGCATCACCAGCGACGTCGTCGACGCACTGGTGCCCGAGCGTGACGAGGTGGACGCGTGGTTCCTGTGCGGCCCGACCGAGCTGGTGGACACGCTCGAGCAGCACCTGACCGGGCAGCGCGTGCTGACGGAGGTCTTCCACACGCAGGCCACCGCCACCCGGGTCGACGTCGACGTCGACAGCCAGGTCACGGTCGTCCTGGACGGCGCCGAGAGCACGTTCGCGCTGCGGTCATCGGGGGAGACGATCCTCGACGCCGCTCTGCAGCAGGGCATCGACCCCCCGTACTCCTGTGCCGGCGGGGCCTGCGGCACCTGCCGGGCGAAGGTCCTACTCGGGCGCGCGGTGATGGACCAGAACCACGCCCTCGACGCCGACGAGGTCGAGGACGGCTACGTGCTCACCTGCCAGGCCCACCCGGTCAGCGAGGAGCTCAGGGTCGACTACGACGCCTGATGCCGTCGAACCTGCGACATCTGGCACCGGTGTGCGCCCGGCGTTGGTGCGCGATGTCGCAAAGCCGTCCGGCTCAGGCGCTCCATCCCAGCCAGGCGCCGCCGGCGAGCATCGCGGCGAACCAGATCAGCACCGCCGGGACCGGGAGCAGCAGGACGGCGTACGGCTTCGCGGAGAACCACCGCACGGCGAGGACGAAGTGGACGGTCCACACCGCCAGCAGCGCGAACACCGCCCAGAGCGGGGCAAGGATCCCGGAGACGACGTACAGGAAGAAGCAGGAGACGAGGCCGACCAGCCCGATCCAGGGGCCGGAACGCCTCAGCTGGAGGCGCCTCAGCGCTCGGCCTCGTCGTCGAGGTCCTCGTCGTCGTTCCACTTCGGGTCGTTGTCCCAGGACTCGTTGCGCTCCTCGACCTTGTCGAGCGCGCGGGCGGCCTCGGCCTCGGTGGGATAGGGACCCAGGCGGTCCTTGGCGCGACAGCCCTCCTGGGGCTCGACCTGCTTGTGCTTGAGGCAGTAGTAGAACTCGCTCATCGTCGTTCCTCTCCTCGCCGGCGGTGCCGGACACTCCTCGCGTCGGGGCCATCTTGCCCGCTTCTTAGACTCTCTACCGTGACTGAGCTCAAGCCCGGGACCATCTCGCCACGCCGACCCGTACCCGCCCACATCGTGCGCCCGGAGTACGTCGACAAGCCGGCCCCCGCCCGCTTCGAGGGCAGCGACGTCCAGGACGCCGAGACCATCGAGCGCATGCGGGTCGCGGGGCGCCTCGCGGCGCAGGCGCTGCAGGAGGTCGGGCGGCACGTCCAGCCCGGGACGACCAGCGACGAGCTCGACCGGATCGGTCACGAGTTCCTGTGCGACCACGGCGCCTACCCCTCGACGTTGGGCTACCGCGGCTTCCCGAAGTCGCTGTGCAGCAGCATCAACGAGGTCATCTGCCACGGCATCCCGGACTCGCGTCCGCTCGAGGACGGCGACATCGTCAACATCGACATCACCGCCTACCTCGACGGCGTGCATGGCGACACCAACGCCACCTTCCTGTGTGGCGACGTCGACGAGGAGAGCCGGCTGCTGGTGGAGCGGACGCAGGAGGCGCTCAACCGTGGGATCAAGGCGGTGAAGCCAGGTCGTCAGGTCAACGTCATCGGAAGGGTGATCGAGGCGTACGCCAAGCGGTTCGGGTACGGCGTCGTGCGCGACTTCACCGGCCACGGGATCAGCACGCACTTCCACTCCGGCCTGGTGATCCCGCACTACGACGAGCCGTACTACGACACGGTGATCGAGAAGGGCATGACCTTCACGATCGAGCCCATGCTCACCCTCGGCACACCCGAGCACGACATGTGGGACGACGGATGGACGGCGGTCACCAAGGACCGCCGTCGCACCGCGCAGTTCGAGCACACGCTGCTGGTCACCGACAGCGGCGCGGAGATCCTCACGCTGCCGTAGGTCTCGGCAAGCTCGACCAGCGGATGGGCGAGCTCGACCAGCGGATGGCGAGCTCGACCGACTACTGGAGCTCGTCGTACGGCTTCTCGCCGCGCTCGGCCATCCGGCGCTCGGCACGGAGCACGGCGGTCTCGTGCTCAGGGTCGCCCGACATGGCGGCGGCCAGCCGGAAGTGGGGGAGTGCGTCGGCGAACTTCGACTGCCGCTCCAGCACGCGCCCGAGGGCGTAGCGCACCCACACGTCGGTCGGGTCGTCCTCGACGAGTCCGACGAACTCCGTCTCCGCCCGCTGCAGCTGCGCGCTCTGGAAGTACGCCCAGCCGCGCAGGGACCGCAGGGCCACCGAGTGCGGCTCCGCGTCGATGGCGGGGTCGAGCACCTTGAGGGCCTCGCGCGGCGCCCGCTCCTCCAGGAGCCCGCGCGCGGTCCGGAACGCCTCGGCCGGGTGCAACGTCGCGTCGCGGTCGATCTCGACGAACGGGCCCACCGCCATGCTGAACGGCGGCATCGACTCGGTCATGGTCTGCTCCTCTCGCTGAGCGTCATCTGCTCAACGTCGGGTGCTGACGCGGCATTCCGCGCGCCGTATCGTTCGCGGAGTGGAGGACACCTGGGGGACACCGGCGGATCCCCATCCACTCGCGTCGGAGTTCGCCGCCCAGGGCGCCGTCACCGGCCACGGATCAGTGCCGCCCGAGGTCGCGCTGATGAAGGCGCAGGGCTGGCAGCTGCTTGAGTGTGAGACTGGCGGGGCCGCGGCCTTTGCCGCCGTCTGGGAACCGAGCCAGCGCACGTGGCTTCCTGACCGGCGCATTCCGACCTGGGAGGTCCACCACGGGGACGGACGTGTGGAACAGCATGAGGTGACCGCGGCAGAGATCGCGGAGGTCGCGCGTGATCTCACTGACGCGTTGGCGAGGAGATCCCTGCCCGCCCCGCCGAGGGGGCGGCTCTGGTTCGTGCGGGTCCCCGCGCCCTGGCGCGCACTCGACGACTACGTCGAGAACCTGTACGCCCGGGCAGACGCAGCTGGGCTCCACGAGATGGCCGGACCAGCGTGGCCAGAGTTCATCCGTGAGCAGATCAGGAGCGACTTCGCAGCCGCCGCGTCCTGAAAGTGGGGGTCTCGATGCGCCCCTCACTCCGTTCGGGGCACTCGACCAACGAACTGGGGCACTCCACAAACGAGGAGGGTCTCGATACGCCCCTCACTTCGTTCGGGGCACTCGACCACCCAGGGGGCACTCGATCATCCCGACGGCGTCAGAAGGTGTGCTCCTCGGCGGGGAAGGCGCCGGTCGCGACGTCGTCGGCGTAGGCCTGTGCGGCCTGGCTCATGACGCTGCGCAGGTCGGCGTACTGCTTGACGAAGCGCGGCAGCCGGCCGGTGCGCAGGCCCATCATGTCCTGCCACACGAGCACCTGGGCGTCACACTGGTTGCCGGCGCCGATGCCGATGGTGGGGATGGCGAGCTCCTTGGTCACCTGGGCGGCGACGTCGCCGGGCACCATCTCCATCACGACGGCGAACGCGCCGGCGTCCTGGACGGCGCGCGCGTCGGCGAGGATCCGCTCGGCGGTCTCGCCGCGGCCCTGAACGCGGTAGCCACCCAGCGCGTGCTCGGACTGCGGGGTGAAGCCGATGTGGGCCATCACCGGGATGCCGCCCTTGGCCATCAGCTCGATCTGCGGTGCCATCTCGGCGCCACCCTCGAGCTTGACCGCGTGCGCGCGGCCCTCCTTCATGAAGCGCGCAGCCGTCTCGTACCCCTGCTGCGGCGACGCCTGGTAGGAGCCGAACGGCAGGTCGGCGACGACGAGTGCCCGCTTGGTCGCGCGGGTGACGCCCCGGACCAGGAACAGCAGCTCGTCGACCGAGACCGGCAGCGAGGAGTCGTAGCCGTAGACGTTGTTGGCGGCCGAGTCACCGACGAGGAGCACCGGGATGCCGGCCTCGTCGAACACCTCGGCGGCATACATGTCGTACGCCGTGAGCATCGCCCAGCGCTCGCCGCGCTCCTTCATCTCCCGCAGGTGGTGGGTGCGGATCTTGCGCGGGGTGCGGGCCGCCGGCGCTGCGCTGTCTACGGGTGCGCTGTCTGCCGGTCCGGTCCCGCCGCCGTACGGCGCGGTCTCTTCGCTCATGGGTGCATCCTTTGTGGGTGATCTCGTGGCTCCGCGTGGGAGTCCCCGGACGCACCCAGGCTAGACCCGGACGGCGGCCCCGCGACCTGTGGCTCTGCTCACGCAGACCCCGACCGCGCCTCAGTCCTCCGGTGCCACCTCGCGCCACCGGCTGGTGACCGGCAGGCGCCGGTCGCGCCCGAAGTTGCGCGCCGAGATCTTGGGGCCCGGCGGGAACTGGCGGCGCTTGTATTCGGCCCGGTCGACCAGGCGCAGCACCTGCTCGACGACGTCGGGGTCGAAGCCGTCGTCCACCAGCGCGGCACTGCCGTGGTCGTGACCGATGTAGGCGTCGAGCAGCGGGTCCAGCACGGCGTACGGCGGCAGCGAGTCGGAGTCCTTCTGGCCCGGGCTCAGCTCGGCGCTGGGCTCCTTGGTGATGGTGTTCTCCGGGATCGGCGGGGTCTCGCCGCGCCGCTCAGCCTCCGCATTGCGCCAGCGGGCCAGCTCGTAGACCTGGGTCTTGAAGACGTCCTTGATAGGGGCGAACCCGCCCACGGCATCGCCGTAGATCGTCGAGTAGCCCACGGCGAGCTCGGACTTGTTGCCGCACGCGAGCACGAGGTGGCCGTGCTGGTTGGACAGTCCCATCCAGATGACGGCGCGGATGCGGGCCTGCAGATTCTCCAGGGCGAGCCCGTCGAGCTCCACCTCGGACGTGAACGCGTCCACCATCCCGGCGATCGGCACGGTGTCGAGGTGCAGGCCCGTGCGCTCCGCCTGGTCGGCGGCGTCGGTGCGGGAGTGCTCCGACGACCAGGCGCTGGGATTGGAGACGCCGTAGACGTTCTCCGCGCCGATCGCGTCACAGGCGATCGCGGCGACCAGCGTGGAGTCCATGCCACCGCTCATGCCGAACAGCACGCTGCGGAAGCCGTTCTTGCGCACGTAGTCGCGCAGACCCACCACGACCGCCTGGTAGATCTCGCCCAGGTCGTCGAGCGGTTCGGCGATCTCGCCGGGGAGCGCGTCGTACGCCGGGAGCGGGTCGTCGTGCAGCACGGTGCGCCGCACCTGCAGGCCGTGAAAGCGCTGGTCCTCGTCGGGCAGGTCGGTGGTCGCCGCGGGCAGGTCGAGGTCGGCGACGAGCAGGTGCTCGTCGAACTGCGGCGCCCGGGCGAGCACCTCGCCGCCGGCGTCGACGACGATCGAGTCGCCGTCGAAGACCAGCTCGTCCTGGCCGCCGACGAGGTTGACGTAGGCCAGCGCGCAGTCGCCCTCGCGGGCGCGGCGGGCGACGAGGTCGAGGCGGCTGTCGTCCTTGGCGGCCTCGAAGGGCGACCCGTTGAGCACGAGCAGCAGGCCGGCACCGGCGGCGTCGGCGGCGGCAGACGGCCCGTCCTGCCACAGGTCCTCGCAGATGCACAGCGCGACGTCGACGCCGTGGACCCGGACGACCTCGATCGTGTCGCCCGGGACGAAGTAGCGCGCCTCGTCGAAGACGCCGTAGTTGGGCAGGTGGTGCTTGGCGTAGCGCACGGCGACCCGGCCGTCGTGGATCACCGCCGCACAGTTCTGCGGGGAGCCCTTCGGGACGCCCAGCCGATCGGCGGAGTCGGTGGCCTTGCCGAGGTAGCCCACCGCGACGACGAGGTCGCCGAGTCCGTCGTCTGCGAGGTCGCTGGCGAGCTGGTCGAGGGCGGCGCGTGAGGCGTCGACGAAGGAGCTGCGGAAGGCCAGGTCCTCGACCGGGTAGCCCGCCAGCGCCATCTCGGGGAACGCGACCAGGTGCGCTCCGGCGTCGGCCGCCTTCCGACACCACGCGCGGACGAGAGCCGCGTTGCCGCTCACGTCGCCCACCACCGGGTTCACCTGGGCCAGGGCAATTCTCAGCTGAGCCATTCTCCGACTCTAGAAGGTGCGCGGTGGCGCGCGACGCAGGTGCACGTCGAGGCGCTACCGTTCCCCCCGTACGCCGACAAGCAGGAGGGGCTCGATGGGCAAGCAGGAGGGCTTCGTGCTCCGGGCGCTCGAGGAGCGCGACGTCAGGTTCGTCCGGTTGTGGTTCACCGACGTCCTGGGCTACCTCAAGTCGGTGGCGATCGCCCCGGCCGAGCTCGAGGGCGCCTTCTCCGAGGGCATCGGCTTCGACGGCTCGGCCATCGAGGGCTTCGCGCGGGTCTACGAGGCCGACATGCTGGCCAAGCCCGACCCCTCGACCTTCCAGATCCTGCCGTGGCGCGGTGGCGGCGACGGCCCCGCGACCGCGCGGATGTTCTGCGACATCGAGATGCCGGACGGCTCCCCGTCGTACGCCGACCCCCGGTTCGTGCTCAAGCGCAACCTGTCGAAGGCCGCCGACAAGGGATTCACCTTCTACACGCACCCCGAGATCGAGTTCTACCTCTTCAAGGACGTCCCCGAGCCGGGCGTCGAGCCGGTCCCGGTCGACCGCAGCGGGTTCTTCGACCACACGGCGCAGTCCTACGGCTCGGACTTCCGGCGCGAGGCGATCACCATGCTCGAGGCGATGGGCATCTCGGTGGAGTTCAGCCACCACGAGGGCGGCCCGGGCCAGCAGGAGATCGACCTGCGGTACGCCGACGCGCTGTCGACGGCCGACAACATCATGACCTTCCGCACCGTGGTGCGGGAGGTGGCGCTCAACCAGGGGATCTGGGCGACCTTCATGCCGAAGCCGTTCACCACCCACCCCGGCTCGGGCATGCACACCCACGTGTCGCTCTTCGAGGGCGACCGCAACGCCTTCTTCCAGGCCGGTGCGGAGTACCAGCTGTCCAAGACCGGGCGGCAGTTCCTGGCCGGGATCCTGCGGCACGCCGGCGAGATCACCGCGATCACCAACCAGTGGGTCAACTCCTACAAGCGGCTGATCGGCGGCGGCGAGGCCCCCTCCTACATCTGCTGGGGCCACAACAACCGCTCCGCGATGGTGCGGGTCCCGATGTACAAGCCCAACAAGGGCCAGTCCGCCCGCATCGAGCTGCGCACCATCGACTCCGCGACCAACCCCTACCTCGCCTTCGCCGTGATCCTGGCGGCCGGCATGAAGGGCATCGAGGAGGACTACGAGCTTCCCCGCGAGGCCGAGGACGACGTCTGGTCGCTCACCGAGCGCGAGCGCCGCGCCCTCGGCATCGACCCGCTGCCGATGAACCTGCGCGACGCGATCGCGATCGCGGAGAACTCCGAGCTTCTCGCGGAGACGCTCGGCGAGCACGTGTTCGACTTCTTCCTGCGCAACAAGCGCGCGGAGTGGGAGGAGTACCGCGGCCAGGTCTCCGCCTTCGAGCGCGACCGCATGCTGCCGGTGCTCTGAGACCCGGGTAGGCGCGAGGCGATGAGCGGCTGGCACGACAAGGCGCCCCCGGGGCCCATGAGTGCCGCCGTCCTGGTCGTCGCCGTGCTCGTCGGGATCGGGATGATCCTGCTCGGCATCCGCGTGCTCACCAGCACCGGCCTCCAGTCGCCCGTCAACGCGGCCGTCAGCGACCGGATCGGTCGCGTGTTCCTCGTCCCCGGAGCCGTGGACACGCTGGCGGCGCTCGGAGCCCTGCTGCTGCGTCGCCGGCGCCCGGTCGTCGCCCGAGGTCTGATGGTGACCGCCGCGATCGCCCTGCTCGTCGGTGGGCTGGTCGTCATCGTCGGCGTCGTCGCGATCCCGATGCTGTTGACCGGTGCGGGCCTGCTGGTGGCGGCGTTCACCGACGAGGAGCCCGGTCCGAAGATCAGGTGGGAGGGACGATGAGCCGCCCGGCCGCGTCGTTGACCAGCCGGCTCACCCGACTCGGGTTCGTCGACGCCGAGCGCGCCGCGGCTCACGTCGAGCGCCTCGGACCGCACGGTCCGGCGCTGCTCCCGCTGGTCGCCGCCTCGGCCGAGCCCGACCTGTGCGCGCGCTACCTCGCGGCCTTGGCCGAGCGCTGCGCCGAGGTCGGCGACCACGACCTGCTGCCGGCCCTGGAGGACGACGAGGGCTGCGCCATGCGCATCCTCACCGTGCTCGGCGCGAGCCCCGCGCTGGGCGACCACCTCCTGCGCCATCCCGACCACTGGCGCGACCTGTGCGACCCGGCGATCGGGTCCACCCGCATGACCGCGTGGTGGATGCGCGACTGCCTCGTGCGCGCCGTCGGAGCCGACCCCGACGATGCCGAGCCGGTCTCGACGCTGACCGACGCCGAGGCGTGCGACGCGCTGCGTGTGGCCTATCGCCGGCTGCTGCTGCTCATCGCAGCGCGCGACCTGGCGCACCACGTCCGCGTCGACGATGTCGCCGCGGAGCTCTCCGACCTCGCCGCGGCGACGCTGGAAGCCGCCTTGGCGGTCGCGCGCGCCGCCGTCGGCGAGAGCCGTGACCGGTGCCGACTGGCCGTCATCGCGATGGGCAAGTGTGGCGGCCGCGAGCTCAACTACGTCAGCGACGTCGACGTGATCTTCGTGGCGGAGCCGGTCGATGACGACGACGAGCCGGGCGCCTTGCGCGTCGCCACCCAGCTGGCGAGCAACCTCATCCGGGTGTGCTCGGACCACACGGCCGAAGGCACCATCTGGCCGGTCGACGCGGCGCTGCGCCCCGAGGGCAAGGCCGGTGCGCTGGTGCGGACGCTGAGCAGTCACCAGGGCTACTACGAGCGCTGGGCCAGCACCTGGGAGTTCCAGGCCCTGCTCAAGGCACGCCACGTCGCCGGCGACGCGGAGCTGGGTGCGGCGTACGTCGAGACCATCACCCCGATGGTGTGGTCGGCCGTCGAGCGGGACAACTTCGTCTCCGACGTGCAGGCCATGCGCCGCCGGGTGGTCGACAACCTGCGCAGCGACGAGGCCGACCGGCAGATCAAGCTGGGTCCCGGTGGGCTGCGTGACGTCGAGTTCGCCGTGCAGTTGCTGCAGCTGGTGCACGGACGCGCCGACGAACGGATCCGGCTGCCCACGACGCTGAGCGCCCTCACCGAGCTGACCCGGGGCGGGTACGTCGGACGCGAGGACGGCGCGGCGCTCGAGGCGGCGTACATGTTCCTGCGCACCCTCGAGCACCGTCTCCAGCTGCACCGCCTGCGCCGCACCCACACCGTGCCCGACGACGCGGAGGAGATGCGGCACCTCGGGCGGGCCATGGGGTTCCGGCGCCAGCCGGTCGAGCAGCTCGAGGCAGCGTGGCGCACCCACGCCCGCGAGGTGCGGCGCCTGCACGAGAAGCTCTTCTACCGCCCGCTACTGGGGGCGGTGGCGGCACTGCCGGGCGAGGGCGCCCGACTCGCTCCCGACGCGGCCAAGCAGCGCCTGGCCGCGCTCGGGTACGCCGATCCCGAGGCCGCGTTCCGCCACCTGGAGGCCATGACCGGCGGGGTGTCGCGCTCGGCGGCCATCCGGCGCCAGCTGCTGCCGGTGATGCTGGGGTGGTTCGCCGACGCGCCGGACCCCGACGCCGGTCTGGCGGGATTCCGGAAGGTCTCGGAGGCGCTGGGCTCGACGCACTGGTACCTGCGCCGGTTGCGCGACGAGGGCCAGACCGCCAGTCGGCTCGCCCAGCTGCTCGGGACCAGCCGTTATGCCACCGACCTGATGATGCGCGCGCCCGAGGCGGTGGCGATGCTCGGCGACGAGGGGGGTCTGCTCCCGCGGTCCCGCGAGCTGCTGGTCAAGGAGTCGGTCGACTCCGGTCGGCGCCAGGCGTCGGGGGAGGACGGGATCGCCGCTGTGCGTGCCGTACGCCGCCGCGAGCTGTTCCGCATCTCGGCCGCCGACCTCACCACCGGTCTGCCGGTCGAGCGGGTGGGGGAGGCGCTGACCGACGTCACCGTCGCCGCGCTCGAAGGGGCGTTGGCGGTCGCGCAGCGCGTCGTGGCCGAGAGCCGCGGACGGGAGTTGACCACCCGCATGGCGATCGTCGCGATGGGTCGCTTCGGGGGCGCCGAGCTCAGCTACGGGTCCGATGCGGACGTGATGTTCGTCCACGACCCGCTCGACGGTGCCGACGCGGAGACCGCCGCCGGCGACGCCAAGGCCGTCGCCAACGAGCTGCGTCGGCTGCTGGCCATCCCCGGCACCGACCCCGAGCTCGAGGTCGACGCCGACCTGCGTCCCGAGGGGCGCCAGGGTCCGCTGGTGCGCTCGCTGTCGGCGTACGCCGCCTACTACGCCAAGTGGTCGGCCGTCTGGGAGGCCCAGGCCCTGCTGCGGGCGGAGGCGATGATCGGCGATGCGGACCTGTGCGCGCGCTTCACCGCGCTCATCGACCCGCTGCGCTTCCCCGCCGGGGGGCTCACCGACGACGACATCCGCGAGGTGCGCCGGATCAAGGCCAGGGTCGACGACGAGCGGCTCCCGCGCGGCGCCGACCGGGCCACGCACCTCAAGCTCGGGCGCGGCGCCCTGGCCGACATCGAGTGGACCGTCCAGCTGCTCCAGATGCGGTACGCCGGGAGCGTGCCGGGCCTGCGCACGACGCGGACGCTCGCGGCCCTGGACGCCGCGGTCGAGGCGGAGCTGATCAGCGCGCCGGACGCGGCCGACCTGGCGGCCGCCTGGACGCTGGTGAGCCGGATGCGCAACGCGATCACGCAGGTCCGCGGCAAGCCGTCGGACCACCTGCCCCGCGACGGGCGGGAGCGGGCCGCGGTGTCCCTGGTGATCGGGTACGGGCCCGAGGAGTCGGACGTGATGGCCAACGACCATCTGCGTGCGACCCGTCGGGCCCGTGCCGTGGTGGAGCGGGTGTTCTGGGGCTGACTCGCCCCAGGACCGACCGTCAGTCGCGCATCGCGAGCGCCTGGCGGTAGCCCAGCTTGCCACCGGTGCGCAGCACCGTGCGCTCGAACATCCGCTCGCCGAGCCGGACGAAGACGACCGCTGCTACCACCGTGCTGGCGATCGCGACGGCGATCTGCCACAGCGGCACGTCGCCCTCGGCGATCCGGCCGGGCATCACCATGGTCGACACGATCGGCAGCATGGAGAAGACCGTCCGCACGCTCTCGCCGGCGAGCACCGAGACGAAGTACGGCACGAACAGCAGCATCTGTCCGGGCAGCGTCGTCGACTGCAGGTCCTCCTGCTTGCTGGCCAGCGAGCCGGCCACCGACCACAGTGCGGCCAGCGAGACGAACCCGAGGATGAAGAGCACGACGTACCACGCCATGGCACCGCTGAGACCGGTGAGCAGCTCGTCGTACCCCGTTAGCGCCAGCCCGGCGAGGCTCACCGCGACCAAGATGACCACCTGGCCCAGCGCGAGCACCGTGTTGCCGACGATCTTGCCCCACAGCAGGGCTCGGATCGGGACGGCGGCCGCGAGGATCTCGACGACCCGGCTCTCCTTCTCGCGGACGACGCTCTGCGAGATCGCCATGCCGAAGCTCATGGCGGTCAGCAGGAAGACGATGGCGAAGCCGAATGCCACGGCGCTGCGGGCACCCGCGTCGGAGGAGTCCGGGTCGAGGGCGCGGTGCTCGACCGCCGCGCCGGCCGCGAGGTCGGCGAGGTCGACCCCGGCCGCCTCGGCGTTGCTGGCGTAGGCGGTCTCCGCGATCGCCGCGCGCAGGGCGGAGGCGAGCTGGCTGTCGGTGCCGTCCTCGGAGGCGATCTCGTAGCCGTCGGCGGTGGGCAGCAGTGCCAGGTCGGCGTCGCCGTCGAGCACCGCGGCCTCGGCGTCCTCGACGCTGTCGACCTGCACGGTGTCGATCTCGGCCGGTTCGTCCTCGCCGATGCTCAGCGTCTGCACGGCCGCGTCGAGGACACCGGGCGGCTCCTCGATCACCGCGACGTCGTAGGACCGCGGGCCGCCGCTCACGATGGCGCTGACGACGAAGACGCCGATGATGAGGACGACGGAGAAGAGGGTCCCGCCGAGGAACGCCTTGTCACGGATGCGGGTGCTGATCTCGCGCTGGGCGATGAGGCGCCACAGGTTGTTGGGCCGGCTCGACGTGTGGTGGTCGGCGGAGGGGGTGCTCATGACGTTGCCTCCCGGAAGATCTGGCTGAGGGGACGGACGACGCGGGCGAACTCCGTCACCGGAGCGACCGCCTGCGCCGCGACGAGTGCCTGCTCGGGGCGCACGGAGTCGAGGGCCACGAGCGCGGTGCTGCCGTCGGCGTCGAGGACGCGCAGGCCCGGGAGGTCGCGCAGTGCGCCGGCGTCGGCGCCGTCGGCGTACCGGATCCGGTAGGTCTCGTCCTGCGAGCTCTGGAGCTCCTCCACGGAGCCGGCGGCGACGAGGCGTCCGCCGGAGAGGATGACCAGGTCGTCGCAGAGCCGCTCGACGAGGTCGAGCTGGTGGCTGGAGAACAACACCGGCATCTCCGGGGTGACCTCGTCACGCAGCAGCGCGACCATCGCGTCGACCGCGATCGGGTCGAGCCCGCTGAACGGCTCGTCGAGGATGAGGGCCGTGGGTCGGTGGATCAGGGAGGCGGCGATCTGCACCCGCTGCTGGTTGCCGAGCGAGAGCGTCTCGAGCAGGTCGTTCTCCCGCTCGGTCAGACCCAGGCGGGCGAGCAGGGACTGCGCGCGGTCGCGCGCCTCGTCGCGGGTCATCCCGTGCAGCTGCCCGAAGAAGATCAGCTGGTCGAGCACCTTCTGCCCGGGGTAGAGGCCGCGCTCCTCCGGCATGTAGCCGAAGCTGCGACGCTGTTCGGTCGACAACGGTGCGCCGTTCCAGCGCACGTCGCCCGCGGTCGGGGCGAGGACGCCCACGATCATCCGCATGGTGGTGGTCTTCCCGGCGCCGTTCGCCCCGACGAAGCCGGTCATCCGGCCGGGTCGGACCTCGAAGCTCACGGCGTCGAGCACGGTCTTGTCACCGTAGGCCCGAGTGAGTTGATGGATGCTGAGCATGCGACTCACGCTAGGGCGCCCGCCGCCGGCGGCGCGTCACCCGCAAGATGGACACTCCGCCTCAACCGCTGGGGGGACCCGGCGGGCTCGGGCGTCAGTCGGCGCTGACGAGACCGGCCTGGTAGGCGACCACGACCGCCTGGACGCGGTCGCGGAGCCCGAGCTTGGTGAGGACGCGCGAGACGTGGGTCTTCACGGTCGCGGTGCCGACCACAAGGTCCTCGGCGATCTCGGCGTTGCTGAGTCCCTGCGCCATCCGCACCAGCACCTCGCGCTCGCGGTCGGTCAGGTCGTCCAGCCCCGCGACCTGCGTACGCCGCGCGCGGACCGGTCCGCTGCTGGTGAAGCGCTCGATGACCCGGCGGGTGAGCTGCGGCGCCAGAAGCGCGTGGCCCTGCGCGACACTGCGTACGGCCGCGGTGAGCTCGTCGGCCGAGCAGCTCTTGAGCAGGAAGCCCGAGACACCCGCCTCGAGCGCCGCGAAGAGGTAGTCGTCGCGCTCGAAGGTCGTCAGGATGACGACCCGGGTCTGGGGGTCGTTGGCCAGCACCTCGCGGGTCGCGGCGATGCCGTCGAGCTCGGGCATCTGCACGTCCATGAGGACGACATCGGGCTTCGTGCGGCTCACCAGCTCGACGGCCTCGCGCCCGTTGGTCGCCTCGCCGACGATCTCGATGTCGTCCTCCACCGAGAGGATGAGTCCGAAGCCCGTGCGGACCAGGTCCTGGTCGTCGACGAGGGCGACGCGGATGGTGCTCACGGCGTATCTCCGGTGCTGCTCGGCGAGGCGGGGACGGGGATGCGGACCCGCACGCGCCAGCCTCCCTCGGGCCGGGGGCCGGCCTCGACCTCACCGCCGTGGGCGTCGGCGCGCTCGCGGATGCCCTGGAGTCCGAAGCCGCAGCTGGTCTTGCCCGGCACCTGTCGCCCGCTGGGGGCGCCGTCGTCGAGGACCTCGAGCTCGACAGCGGGCTGCGCCCCCGAGCGGACGTAGCGCAGGACCACGTCGGCGCGCCGGGCGGTGGAGTGCTGGCGGATGTTGGCGACCGCCTCCTGGGCGACGCGGTAGAGCGACGACTGCACGCTCTCGGGGACCGGCCAGGGCTCGCCGACGGTACGCCAGTGCAGCGCGGGCGGGCCCGGGTTGGAGCTCACCCAGCGCTCCAGCTCGACCAGGCCGAGCCGCCAGCTCTCGTCGTCGCCGTCGTCGTCGGAGACCGAGCGCAGCAGCCCGACCATCCGGTGCATCTCCGCGACGGCCTCCCGGCTGGAGGACTCGATCGCCGCGAGCGCACCGGCACTCTTCGCCGGGTCCCGGTCGAGCACGTGTCGCGCCGCGGCGGCCTGGATGCCGATAGCGGTGACGTGGTGGGCGACGACGTCATGCAGGTCGCGGGCGATGCCCAGGCGCATGTCGTCGAGGGCACGACTGGCCTCACGCTCCTGCTGCAGACGCAGCTGCGCGGTCTGCTCGTGCAGCAGCTCGCGGTTGCGGGCGCTGCGGTGCGAGACCTGGCCCCAGGCGATGGCGCCGAAGAAGAAGGCGACGTTGACCCCCAAACTGGTGATGGCTGCGCCGACGGACGCCGGCATCCAGGAGTCACCGGCATCCGGCACCTCGGTGAGCATCGCCTGGAGCAGCCAGCCGAACATCCCGAGCACCATGACCCCGGTCGCCACCAGCAGCCGCCGGCGGTGCCGTGCCCACGCCCAGGCGGTGTAGATCGCCATGAACAGCGCGATCTGGACGACGACCGAGTAGGCGACCGGGAAGAGGCGCTCGCCCATGACGTAGTAGGTGGCCGAGCAGACGATCATCACCGTGATCGGCATGAGCCGGCGCACGGCCAGCGGCACGGTCATCAGCAGGGTCCACAGGTAGCCCTCGACCACGCGGTCGTTGATGGCTGATCCCATCGCCACGGCGCGCAGCGCCTCGAGCGCGATGACGCCGAGCAGCACCAGACCCAGCCCCAGCCATGCGTCCTGCTCGATCTGCTGGCGCGTCGGGCGGGGCCGGCGCCACGGGTCGTCCCAGCCCAGGAACGCCCGCAGCCATCGCATGGCGGGTCAGCGTAATGGGGTCAGCGCAGCGGGTCGAACGCGACCAAGGGCTGCGGCGCCGTGCCGGTCGTGATCGTCTCCGCGAGCAAGCGCCCGGTCGCGGGACCGAGGGTCACGCCCCACATGCCGTGACCACCGGCGACATACACGCGCTCCGAACGGGTGCGGCCCACCAGCGGCAGCCCGTCGGCGGTGCACGGCCGCGAGCCCACCCATTCGTCCTGGCGGTCGTCGAGGTCGACCCCGCGCAGCAGAGGGCGGGCGGCAGCGACGATCGCGTCGATGCGCCGGGCGTCGAGCGGGGCGTCGGGGGAGCGGAACTCCATCATCCCCGCGACCCGGAGCCGGCCGTCCAGCGGCGTGCACGCGACGCGCTGGGTCGGCAGGTAGACGGGTCCGGGCAGCTCCCGGTCGGGCTGGTCGAGGGCGACGCTGAAGCTGTAGCCGCGCCCGGCCTGGACGAGCGCGCGTACGCCGAACTCACGGGCCAGCGCCCCGAGCCAGGTGCCGGTGGCGAGGACGACGGCGTCGAAGGAGTCGGTGTGCCCGGAGGTGGTCCGCAGCACCACACCGTCCAGACCGTCGTCGACGTCGTCGACTGCGTCGATCCGCAGTGTGCCGCCGCGGGACTCGACGGCGTCGCCCAGCGCCTCGGTGAAGGTGGCGGGGTTGATGTAGCGCTGCCCGCGCAGCCGGATGGCCGCCCCGATCTCGGGCGAGAGCAGGGGCTGGGCGAGGCGGGCCTCGTCGCCGTCGAGGACGTCGAACTCGATCGCCTGTCCGGCCTCGTGGATGTGCTCGAGCTCGGTGAGCAACGCCGTGCGCTCCGCAGCGGTGCGGTACGCCGCGAGGAACGCCTCCGTCTCGTGGGTCGGGGCGTCCACGCCGCCCTCAGCGAGCAGGTCGAAGCTCTCCAGCGCCAGCCGGTTGATCGGCACCAGGGCGTCCATGGCACGGCGCCAGCGCGGCATCGTGCTGTTGCGGGTGAAGCGGGCGAGAAAGCGCAGGAGCCGGTGGTCGAGGGTCGGCGGGACATAGACCGGCGAGGCGGGGCTGAGCGCGGCGCGGATGCCGTACTTCAGAACGGCCGGGTCCGGCAGCGGGGTCGAGATGCCCGGGGTCAGCCAGCCGGCGTTGCCCCACGAGGAGCCCGCGGCGACGCCTTGCCGGTCGAGGACGGTGACGTCCACGCCGCGCTCCTGCAGGAACCACGCGGTGCTCAGACCCACGATGCCGGCACCGACGACGGCGACGCGCGCCGGGCTCGAACCACTGCGGTGGGTGCTCATGACCCCACTGTGCGCCGTCAGGCACTCCAGGTCAGCGTCCTGACGGCACCGTCCTTGACCGGGAGAGTGTGCGCTCAGCACACTGACGCATGGTCATGATCGACGACGTCGTCGCCGGTGTCGGGCCTGCCGTGCTCACGGTCGTGATCGCGGGGGCCGCCGACGCCGTCGTCACCGACGTGGTCGTCGCCGACCCGGGTACCGACGACCTCGGGGGCCCGGACGATCTCGTGCTCGGTGCCGGCGTCGCCGCGCCCGACGCCGCAGCTGCGCTGGTGCGGGCGTGTGCCGGCCGCGGTGCTCCCGCGGTCGTCCTCGGGGCGCACGTCGCCGGTGATCGCGCGGTGCGGACCGCGGCCGAGGCGGCGGGGGTCTGGCTGGTGGGCGTGCGGCCGTCGGTGTCGTGGGTCCAGCTGGTGTGGCTGCTGCGCAGCGTCGTCGCGTCTGGCGAGGCCGACGGGCTGGTCGGCGGTGACGCCGGCGTCCTCGACGACCTGTTCGGGGTCGCCGACGCGGTCGCCGCGATCATCGACGCCCCGGTGACGATCGAGGACAGCCAGTCGCGCGTGCTCGCCTACTCCCGGGGTCAGGACTCCAGCGACCCCGTCCGGCACTCCACGATCGTCGGGCGGCGCGTGCCGGCCCCGGTGCTGGCGCACTTCCGCGGCCAGGGGGTCTTCCGGCGCCTGACCAGCTCCGACGAGCCGCTCTTCGTCCCGGCCGAGGGTGACGTCCGCGCGCGCTTCGTCTTCCCGGTCCGCGCCGGGGAGGAGTGGCTGGGGTCGGTGTGGGCCGTCGTCGACGAGCCGGTCGCGCCGCATCTCGTCGCGGAGGTACGGCGCATCACCGCCGCACTGGCCGTGCACCTGCTGCGGGTCCGCGCCCAGGCCGACCTCGTCCGGCGTACGGCGGAGGCCGAGCTCGCGCGGTTCCTGCAGGAGCCCTCCGCGACCGCGTCGCTCCCTGCGGCGTCGGGCGCGGCGCTGGGCGCGGCGCCGTGGCGGGTCGCGCTGCTGGCGACGCTGCAGCCCGACGCCGGCGACCCGCGCCGCGACCTCGAGCTCTGGCGCACCTCGCTGCGCCGGCACGGGTGGGCCGAGCCGCGGCTGTGCCTCGTGCACGACCGGGTACACGCGGTCGTGGGTGCCGACGAGGGAGCCCCCGAGGACGGGACGCGCGCCGGGACGTGGGCGTGGCTCGTGGCGCTGGTGGCGGACCTGCACCGCTCCGACCCGGTCCACCGCGCGGCAGCCGGGGGAGCGGTCTCAGCCGTCGCGGACCTGCCCCGTTCGCGGGAGGAGGCGGCTGAGGCGTACGCCGTCCTGGGCGAGCTGGCCTGCACCACGCACGAGGAGTCGTGGGCAGCGCGGGTGCTGGCCCGGGTCCGCGCGGCGGTGACCGATGCGGCTCCCACCGGCCCGGTCGCACGGCTGGTCGAGCACGACCGCACCCACGGGACGGCGTACGTCGTCACGCTGGGCGCACACCTGCGCTGGCCGGGACGCCCGCGCGCGGCGGCGGCCGAGCTGGACATCCACCCCAACACCCTGCGGCAGCGAATGGCGAGGATCGGTCCGCTGCTCGACGTCGACCTCGATGACCCTGAGGTCCGCCTCGCGCTGCAGGTGCAGATGACGGCCTTGTCACCACACGCCGACGAGAACTCGTTCTAGTATCGCCGGCATGACGCTTCGGATCGAGGACGGCAACCGCGTCCGCACCCTGACGCTGGACCGCCCCGAGGCCCTCAACGCCTTCAACGAGGCGCTCTACGACGCCGTCGCCGAGGCGGTGTACGCCGCGGCCGATGACCCGGCGGTCGCGGTGCTGCTGCTGACGGGGGAGGGGCGCGCGTTCAGCGCCGGCACCGACCTGGTGGAGATGCACCAGATCGCCACGGACCCGGACTTCGTGATGGGCAAGCACGGCTTCACCGGGATGATCGACGCGTTCGCCGAGTTCCCGAAGCCCGTCGTCTTCGCCGTCAACGGCCTCGGGCTGGGTGCCGGCGCGACGCTGCTGGGGTTCGCCGATCTCGTGTTCATGTCGACCGAGGCGCGCCTCAAGTGCCCGTTCTCGAGCCTCGCCGTCGCGCCCGAAGCCGCGTCGAGCGTCCTCTTCCCGCACCTCATCGGCCACCAGAACGCGGCGTGGGTGCTCATGTCGTCGGAGTGGATCGGGGCGGAGCAGGCACATGCGATGGGCCTCGCGTTCGGTCTGTGCGCTCCCGATGAGCTGATGGCTGAGGCGCGCCGGCACGCCGAGGTGCTCGCCGCGAAGCCCGTCAACAGCCTGGTCGCGATCAAGCGCACGATGGTCGAGCCGCGGCGGGCCGCGGTGCGCGAGGCGCGGGACCGGGAGAACGCGGCCTTCGGCGAGCTGCTGGGCGGCCCGGCGAACCTCGAGGCGCTGACGGCGTTCGCCGAGGGTCGACCGGCCGACTTCACCGCGGTTCCGGGGGCGTGAGGGCCGTCCGCTAGGATGGGTCCATCAGCTCGTCGAGATCTCACCGCGAGTTGGTCCGCACGTCGTAGCCTCACATCTGCTCCGTGCGTAGTCGCCTCGTCACCTTCGAGATTCGCGGCTGCTGGTGAGAAACCCGCACAGATAGCGATTCCACTTGTCTTCCTTCACCACCCTTGGCGTGCCCGCACGCCTCAGCACCATCCTCTCCGGCCTCGGCATCGAGACCCCCACGCCGATCCAGGCCGCGACGCTGCCGGATGCGCTGGCCGGTCGCGACGTCCTCGGCCGCGGCCGCACCGGCTCCGGCAAGACCTACGCGTTCGTGCTTCCCCTCGTCGCGCGGCTCAGCGACGGAGCCAAGCCCCGCACCAAGGCGCCGCGCGCGCTGATCCTCGCGCCGACGCGCGAGCTCGTGAGCCAGATCGACGCCGCTCTCGCACCGCTCGCAGCCGCCGCCGGGCTGACCACCCGCACCGTCTTCGGTGGTGTCGGCCAGGGGCCGCAGGTCAACGCCCTGCGCAAGGGCGTCGACATCGTCGTCGCCTGCCCCGGACGCCTCGAGGACCTGATCGGCCAGGGGCACTGCTCGCTCGGTGACGTCGAGGTCACCGTGCTCGACGAGGCCGACCACATGGCCGACCTCGGCTTCCTCCCGGTCGTCCGCCGGATCCTCGCGCAGACCCCGAAGCGCAGCCAGCGGCTGCTGTTCTCGGCCACGCTGGACCGTGGTGTCGACGCGATCGTCAAGCAGTTCCTCACCAACCCGGTCACCCACGAGGCCGACTCGGCGCAGTCGCCGGTCAGCACGATGACCCACCACGTGCTGCACATCGACCGCGAGCACCGTGTCCCGATCCTCGTCGACCTCACCAGCGCTCCCGGTCGCACGGTCGTCTTCACCCGCACCAAGCACGGTGCGAAGGCGCTCGCGCGTCAGCTCAACAGCCGCGGAGTGCCGACGGTCGAGCTGCACGGCAACCTCGGGCAGAACGCGCGCACGCGCAACCTCGAGGCGTTCGGCTCGGGCGCGGCCACGGCGCTCGTCGCCACCGACATCGCGGCGCGCGGCATCCACGTGGACGACGTCACCCTGGTCGTCCACGCCGACCCGCCCACCGAGCACAAGGCCTACCTGCACCGTTCCGGACGTACGGCGCGCGCCGGCAGCGCCGGCACGGTGGTGACGCTCATGACCTCGGAGCAGAAGCGCGACGTGCGCGACCTGACCCGCGCAGCCGGCATCACGCCGACCACGACGCGCGTCACGGGCACCAGCCACGCCGTCCTCACCGAGCTCGCTCCGGGTGAGCGGGCGCTCCCCGGCGCCTGGGTCCCGGCCGGCGCTCCGGCAGGTGGCGCGGGCTCCGGCTCACGCACCGGCGGCGGTGGCGGCGGGTCGCGCAACGGCGGCCGCAACCGCCGCCGCTCCGGTGGCGGTTCCGGTGCAGGGCGCTCGAGCCAGCCCACGTCGTCCGGTGCCAAGAGCGGTGGCGGCGCGGCGCGTTCCGGCGGCCGACGCCGACCGGCGTCCCCCTCGTCCGGTGGCGGCCGCTCCCACAGCGCCTCGACCTTCAGCGCTGGTCGCTGACCCCGGTCTACACCCTCGCGGCCCCAAGGCCCACGCTCACACCCGAGCGTGGGCCTTCGTCGTGTCCGCGTCCTGCATGGCGACGAGCGGGTGCTCGCGCTCGAGCGCGGACCCCTCGATGTCGACGTTGGGCAGCATGCGGTCGAGCCAGCGCGGGATCCACCACGCCTTGTCGCCCAGCAGGTGCATGAGGGCGGGCACCAGCAGCATCCGGACCACGAAGGCGTCGAGCAGTACGCCGACGGCGAGGCCGAAGCCCAGCGGCTTGATCGCGGCGAGGTGGGAGAAGACGAAGCCGCCGAAGACCGAGATCATGATGATCGCCGCGGCCGTCACGACCGTGCGGCCCTGGCGGAAGCCGGCCGTGACGGCCTCCCGGGCCGGGAGGCCGTGGACGTAGGCCTCGCGCATGCCCGACACCAGGAAGAGCTGGTAGTCCATCGCCAACCCGAAGAGCACGCCGACGATGATCAGCGGCGCGAAGTTCAACAGCGGACCGGGGTCGTGGACCCCGAAGAGGCTGCCCAGCCAGCCCCACTGGAACACCGCGGTCATCGCCCCGAGGGAGGCGAACAGCGAGAGCGCGAAGCCAAGGGTCGCGACCAGCGGGACGACGATCGAACGGAAGACCACGATGAGGATCAGCAACGACAGGCCCAGGACGACCGCGAGATAGACGGGCAGGGCCTCGGACAGCCGGTCGGAGATGTCGATGTTGCCCGACGCGGCCCCCGCGACGCCGACGGCGGTCCCGTCGTCCAGCGGCGTGAGGTCGCGCAGGTCGTGGACGAGCTCCTCGGTGGACACGCTCGAGGGACCGTCGACGGGGATGACCTGGAAGGCGAGGAAGTCGCGGGCCTCCGACTGACCGGCGGGAGCCACGGCCGCCACGTCGTCGTGGTCGGCGAGCAGCTCGGCCAGCTCGACCTGGCGCGGCAGCACCTCGGCCTCGCCGAGGGGCTCCGGCAGGTCCGCGGTCACCAGCAACGGCCCGTTCTGGCCGGCACCGAACTGCTCCGCAGTGACGGTGAAGGCGCGGTACTGCGTGCTGTCGCGGTTCTCCGAGGAGCCGTCGGGCAGTCCCAGCCGCATGGAGAGCGCGGGGATGGCGATGACGGCCAGGGCGATGACCGCGCCGACGACGCGCAGCACAGCTGCGCCGGTGCGCATCGGGGTGGGCTCGGCGGGTGCCGGGAGGCCCTCGTCGACCTTGGCGCGCGTACGGCGGTCGAGGATGCGGTGACCGAGGAGTCCCAGCAGGGCGGGGGTGAGGGTCGTGGCGACCAGCACGGCGATGAGCACGCAGAATGCGCCGACGGTGCCCATGAGGCCGAGGAAGCCGATGCCGGTGACGTTGAGTGCCGCCAGCGCGACGATCACCGTCGCTCCGGCGAAGACGACCGCGTTGCCGGCCGTGCCGTTGGCGACGCCGGCCGACTCGACCAGGTCCATGCCCCGGCGTACCTGATCGCGGTGGCGGTTGATGATGAACAGCGAGTAGTCGATGCCCACGGCCAGACCGAGCATGAGGCCGAGCACGGGTGTCACCGACGTCATCTCGACGACGTCGGACAGCGCGAGCGCAACGGTCACGCCCACGCCCACGCCGATCAGCGACGAGACGATGGGGAGCATGGCGGGGCGCAGCCCGCGCAGCATGACCAGCAGGACGACCGCCGCGACTGCGAGGCCGACGACCTCGGCCGGACCGACGAGACCGTCGGTCGAGCCGGCGATCTCGGAGGAGAACTCCACCTGGACGCCGGGGATCTCCGCGCCGTCGAGCGTCTCGATGACCGCATCCTTCACCGCCTGCGGGACCGCGAAGACATCACCCTCGAACATCACCACGCCGAGTGCGGCCGTGCCGTCCTCGGACACCACCCGGATCTCGGAGGCGAGCTCGGCCAACCGGGTGCCGAGCTGGACCTGCGGGCTCTGAGCCGGTGCGGCGCGCAGCTCCTCGGCCTGCGCGGCTTGCTGTGCCTGGGTCTCGAACGGGTCGACCACGCCGGGGATCTGCTCGATCTCCCCGACCTCGGCAAGCGCCTCGCTGATGCCCGCGCGCTGCTCGTCGGTGAGAGGGGAGCGGTCCTCGGTGACGAAGACGACGCTCGCGTTGGCACCGGTGGTCCCGAGCTCCTCGGCCAGCTGCGCGCTCACACGATCGGTCTCGGTGCCGGGGATCGAGAACGTCGCGGCCAGGTTGCCTCCGAAGAGGAGGAACCCACCGATGCCCAGCCCCAGCAGCACGAGCCAGGCGGTGACGACGGTCCAGGCGCGGCGCGCGGCAGCCGCGCCGATCCGGTAGAGCAGATGAGCCACGGGGAGCGGCCTCTCGAGTCGGGGAAGGTGCCCGGACAGGGCAGGGCGGTCGGACCCTTCTAAGCTACACGTGTCGGATAACCGACAAACGTTGTCTTCGTCACGCTCGGAACGGGCAGGATCGGGGGATGGAGTCAGCCATGGACGCTCGAGTGGATCCGCGGATCCTGCGCACCCGTGCCCACCTGCGCGAGGCGTTGTTCGACCTCGCCCGGGAGCGCCCGCTGGACCAGGTGACGGTCGGCGACATCGCCGATCGGGCCGGCGTCAACCGGACGACCTTCTACCAGCACTACTCCGACAAGGACAGCCTGCTCGTGGATGCCCTCAACGTGGCGGTCGAGGGGGTCGTGGCGAAGATCGACGCGGACACCGGTCCGCAGGACGGCCACGCGATCCTGCGGGCGTACCTCGAGCACATCGACACCAACGCCGCGCTCTACCAGCGCATCCTGGGAGGGCTCGGCTCGGCGGGCATCCAGGCGTGGCTGCGCGAACGCCTCGCCGACGCACTGCTGGCGAACATCGAGGAGCACGAGGGCCTCGTCGAGCTACCGCTGGACGTCCTCGGCGCGGCGATCTCCGGCGCCGGCCTCAGCATCATCCGCGCCTGGCTCGACCAGCCCGAGCGGGTCGGCGTCGACGAGGCTGCGTCGTGGATCTGGACCGTCCTCGAGGCCCACGGCGCCATTCAGGACCGCAGCCCGATCAGGACATCGGTCCGCCCGAGTAGCCGGTGACGCGACCCGTGGGCGCCTCGGAGGGCGCGTCGGGGTCGGTCGAGGAGGGAAGGGTCGGCGTGACCCCCGCACCCTCGGCGTCGGCGGAGCTGGCGGACCCGGCAGTCTCACCGGAGCCGCCCGCCGCACCGCCGTCGCTGCTCGCGCGGTCCTTCACGTCCTCGGCGAGGCCGGACGCCTTCTCCATGACCGCCTCCTGCGCCTGCTCGGCCTTGTCCTTGGCCACCTCCTGGACCTGGCCGACCTTCTCCTGCACGCGCGGGTCCTTCCACGCCTGCTGGGCCTTGTCGGCGATCCGGTCGTAGCTATCGCGACCGGCGCGCGCACCGACCACGTAGCCGGCGGCGAATCCTGCGAGGAACGTGAGCTTGCGCATCATGGGTTCTCCTTGGTCGAGGTGACGTCTGGGATGGTTCAGCGACGCTCGGCGACGAACGCCAGGCGGCGGAGGGTCTCGATGTTGCGCCAGGCGAGCATCGGCTTGCGCAGGACGCCGGGGCCCCACGCGCCGGGGCCGCTGACGGCGTCCTCGGTGATCGAGACGTGGGTGTCGGTGCCGCGCGGCTCGAGCTCGAAGATCACCTGCGCCTCCCCGATCGGCCACGCTCGCGCGCGCAGCACCAGTCGCTCCTGGGGCACGGACTCCATGACGATCGTCTTGTCGTCGATGAGGGCGGGCCAGCCACCGACGCTGTGGTGGATCGCGGATCCCTCGGCCGGCCAGGGGTCGTCGACCTCGCGCATCCGGGACGCGCCCACGACGAAGAGCGGGTAGAGCCAGCCGTCGGACAACACGCTCCAGACCTTCTCTGGCGTGGCGTGGATGGTGCGCTCGGTGGTGGGCTTGTTCATGGTCCACGACGTACCCGGGCGAGCCCGTCGATAACCAGTGGCTCAGGTCTCGGTGTCGGGGCGCGCCCGGCCCGGCTTGCTGGGACTGGGCGTGTATTTCATCGGTCGGCTCCCGGTGCGACGGGACAGGGTCCCTGCGCTGGCCGGGAACGACGTGGTGCCGCCCGCGGCGTGCGAGGGGTCGTGCGCCTCCGGCTCGGCTACGACGTCCTCGTCGGCGTCGTACTCCTCTGCGTAGGCGTCGTCGTCGGCGGCGCGTCGCTCGATCTCCTCGGGCGGGAGCACCTTCTTCCAACGCCGGGTGCGCAACGGCGGCAGCTCGCCGGCGTCCTCACGCAGAGCGCGGCTGAGGGCATAGATCTGGAAGTAGCCCATCACGAAGAACGGCAGCCCGACCAGGATGATCGTCGTCTCCAGTGCGCCCAGTCCGCCGGTGCCGGAGAAGACGAGGAGGGTCGCGGTGATGACGCCGATCGCCACGGCCCAGAAGATCCGCTGGGGGAGCGGGTTGAAGTCCTCGTGCCCGTTGGCCATGGTGTCGACCACCAACGCGGCGGAGTCGACCGAGGTGATGAAGAAGATCATCACGATCACGATCGCGACGACAGAGACGACGGAGGCGAGCGGGAAGTTCTCGAGGAAGGCGAACAGCGCACCGGGGACATCGCCGTCGTCCACGACCCGCTCGACCAGGCCACCGTCACCGTTGAGCTCGATGTCGAAGGCCGCGAACCCGAACATGCCGAACCAGATGATCGAGAACCCGGCCGGGATGGCCAGCACGCCGGTCACGAACTGCCGGATCGTCCGGCCCCGGGAGATGCGGGCGATGAAGATGCCCACGAAGGGCGACCAGGTGATCGTCCAGGCCCAGTAGAAGACGGTCCACCCGCTCTGCCATCCGGTGTCGGCGAAGGTGTCGTTCCACAGCGCGAGCTGGGGGAGGGCATAGACGTACTCGCCCAGCGACTCGATGGTGCCCTTGATCATGTAGAGCGTCGGTCCGCTGATCGCGACGAACACCAGCAGGCCGACGGCCGCCAGGATGTTGATGTTCGAAAGGACCTTGATGCCGCGGTCGAGCCCCAGCGCGACCGAGATCAGCGCGGCGACCGTGACGACGGAGATGATGAGCAGTTGCCACATCGCGTTCTCCGGGATGCCGGTCAGCTGCGCGAGGCCGCTGTTGATCTGCAGCGTGCCCAGGCCGATCGAGACGCCGACGCCGAAGACGGTGCCGACGATCGCCACGATGTCGATCACGCGCCCGATCGGACCGTGGATCCGCTCGCCCAGCAGCGGCTGGAAGATCGAGCTCACGCGCGGGGGCAGGTTCCGCTTGTGGATGAAGTACGCGAAGCACAGCGCGGGCATCGCGAAGATCGTCCAGGTGTGGAAGGTGAAGTGGTAGAGCGTGAAGCGCATTGCGTCGACCGCGGCCTCCTGCGTGCCGGCCTCCACGCCCTGGGAGGCGCGTGGCGGGTCGCCGAGGTGGCTGACCGGCTCGGCGACGCCCCAGAACATCAGGATCGTGCCGATCCCCGCGGCGAAGAGCATCGCGAACCAGGTCGCGCGGCTGTGCTCGGGCGGCTCGTCGTCGGGTCCGAGCTTGACGCGGCCCCATCGGCTGACGGCGATGTAGCCGAGGAACACGAGGAACACCGTGACGCCGAGGATGTAGAACCACCCCAGGTTCGTCAGGAGCCAGTCCGACGCGGCGGAGACGCCCGCGTCCAGGGGGTCGGTGAACGCGATGGTGCCGACGACGAACAGCACGATGATCAGCGCGGAACCGAAGAAGATCGCCGGAGTGGTCCGGAGCCGGAGTGCGTCGTGGAGCCGGGTGAGCATGCAGGGCCTTCTGCAGGAGGGTCGGTCAAGCGAGCCGTACCCAGGTCCTGTGCGAGGCAACCGACGGACGCGAGTGCAAGCCAGACGCAAGATTGGCGTCGAGCGTCGGCAGGCTTCCTGCAAGCGCGGCGATCTGGACGTCCGACGAGGTGATGCTGTTCTTCGCCGGACCCGCGATGGACGGAGGCGGCAGAGAAGGAGACCTCGTGAAGCGCCGTACCCCCGCCCTCGTGCTCGCCGGCCTGGTGGCCGCCGGGCTGCTCACCCCTGCCGCGGTCGCCGCGCCCGACCCTGGGAAGGTCTGTGCCGGACTGAACTCCGGCAAGATCGACACGAAGGGCGATCCCGCTTCGGTCCGGGTCACCGCGCCCGCAGGCAAGCTGATCAGCGGCTACTGCGTCAAGGCCGGCAGCGTCAACCAGGGCGACGGTCCTGTCTACGTCACCCTGGCGAACCCGGTCGCCACGTATGTCCTGGAGTACATCGGCTCGGATGGGAAGCGGAAGGACGTCTCGCACTACTCGCTGTCCTACGTGTCGGCCACCCCCGAGGACCCGAAGCCTGAGGACCCCAAGCCCGAGGACCCGAAGCCCGAGGACCCGAAGCCCGAGGACCCGAAGCCCGAGGACCCCAAGCCGGAGGCCCCGAAGCCGGGCAACCCCTTCGACTGGAACTGGACCTACCCCGCGCCGCGGTGTGACGCCCTGCTCGTCACCTACCCGGCCGACATCCCTGCGGGACAGTCGAACGATGTGAACATCCGCATCCGCTGGGCGGGTGGTGAGAAGACCTTGAACTTCCACAACGACCACGGCACCTGGTCGGGCACGAACGCGTTCGTCTACAGCCAGCACCCGCAGTGGCCGGCGGGTGTCACGGCGTACGAGGTCGTCTGGATCCAGGTCGCCGGCACCAACTACCACTATGGCGAGAGCTTCCACAACCAGCCGATCGCCGAGCCCATCCGCTGCCGCATCACCTCCGACGGCAACCCGGAGACCGTGGACGTGCCGCAGGCCGTCTCGCGGGTGGTGGGGTGGCGCACCGTGACCATGGGCGTACGGCGCGGTGCTGCTGCGCGAGCCACCGACGTGATCGTCGTCCAGGCGGGCGCCGACCGCGCGACGCTGCAGCGGCGCGTGGGCAAGAAGGCGTGGAAGCCGCTGCGTCAGGTCGCGGTGAGCAACGGCCGCGCCAAGGTCGCCTTCCCCAAGGAGCGCAAGGTCGGGACCTACCGGTACCGGTTGGTCATCCCGCGGACCACGCTGACGACGGGCACCACGACGGCCGCGTTCACCGTGAAGGTGCGCCGGCGCTGATCCCGCTTCCGGCCCCGGTCGTGCTGGCATCAGTCCGCAGCACGACCGGGGCCGAGGCGTATCCACCCAGGGGTGGGTCCTCGCGCACCACCTGACCGACGGAGTCGATGCGGGTTGTCGCGTCGAGCACCTCCTCGAGCACCACGCGCAGCTCCAGGGTCGCCAGTGACCGGCCGGGACAGACGTGGGGACCGGTGCCGTAGACGAGGTTGTGCGGTGCGTTCTCCTCGGGACGGTAGGCGTCGGGGTCGCCGAACCGCGCGGGGTCGCGGTTGGCAGCGGTCCACCGCAGCTGCAGTCGGTCCCCGCGGTCCAGTGCGACGCCACCGATCTCGGTCGGCTCCGCGACGACGCGGCGGTTCGCGACGAACGGGTCGTCGATCCGGAGCATCTCGTCGATGGCGCGTTCGAGGGCCCCGCGGTCGTGGCGGGAGCGGCGTACCTGCTCCTGCACGTCGGGATGATCGGCGAGGTAGCGCACGACGACACCGACGCACAGGGCGACCGACGCGATGTCGCCGGCGGTCCAGTTCCGCAAGATCGAGACGATCTCCGCGTCCTCCAACGGGCGTCCGTCCACCGTCGCCTGCGTGAGCTCCGTGGTGACGTCGCCGGGGGCCGCCTCGCCGGCGTCGCGGCGCACACGCGTGAGCTCGGTGATGATGGCGTCGAACCGCGCGGCGACCTCGGAGGTGCGGGTGTGGTCGGCCGAGCGGGTCGCGGCATGGTTGTCGCGCATCCAGTCCAGCAGCGTGGTCTCGAGGGAGTCGGGCCAGCCCAGCCACGTGCAGGTCGCGCGGACGGCGAACGGGCGTCCGAGATCGGCGACGGTCTCGACCGGGTGGTCACGGGGGAGCGAGCGCACCACCTCGGCGGCGATCGCGCGCAGGTCCGGCTCCAGGGCGTCCATCCGGTCCTCGGTGAAGAAGGACTCCACCAGCGGCCGGAAGCGCGCGTGCTCGGCACCGTCCAGGCCGTTGGGGATCTGCAGGTGGCGCGACACGGCGCTGGAGAAGGACCGGGCGTCCTGCGCCACCGCGACGACGTCGGCGTGCCGGGTGACGTGCCATGTCGGGGGACCGGAGCTCGCAGGGCAACGGGCGGGAGGGCCGGGATCGCTCATGGCCCCATCGTGCCCGCGAGGTAGGCGAGCAACCCGTTGACCGCCTCACGTCCCGCTCGGTTGGCCCCGACCGTCGACTGTGACGGTCCGAACCCGACGAGGTGGACCCGCGGCTCGTCCGCGACCTGGGTGCCCTCCATCCGGATGCCACCACCCGCGTTCCGCAGCCGAAGCGGGTCGAGGTGCTCCAGTGACGCCTTGAACCCGGTGGCCCAGACGATGGCGTCGATCGGGGTGAGGCTGCCGTCGGACTCGCGGACGCCGTCAGGCTCGATCGCGGTGAACATCGGGCGGCGCACGAGCACGCCGCGCTCGTGCGCCGCCTGCACGTAGGGCGTCCACCCGAGGCCGGTGTAGGACACGACGCTGCCGGTGGGGCGTCCGGCCGCGGTGTCGGCCGCTACCTGAGCGACGACCTCGCGGCCCACGTCGGGGTCGAACTCGCCCTCGCGGAACTCCGGCTCACGGCGGGTGTACCAGAAGGTGGTCGCGACCCGGGAGATCTCCTCGAGGTGCTGCAGCGCCGAGATGCCGCCCCCGACGATCGCCACCCGCAGGCCCGCGAGCTGGTCGGCGCACTCGTAGTCATGGGTGTGGAGCTGGAGGCCGGCGAACGTCTCCTGCCCCGGGTAGTGCGGTCGTACCGGGTTGTCCCAGGTGCCGGTCGCGTTCACGACCACCCGGGTGACCCAGGTGCCGGCGTCGGACTCGACGATCAAGGGACTGTCGGGGTCGTCGTCCTCCGCGCGCACCGTGTGCACCCGCACCGGCCGGACGATCGGCAGGTCCGCCCACTTTTCGTAGGCGGCGAAGTACGCCGGCACGGCCTCGCTGCTCGGGGCATCGGGGTCGACCGGGGGCCGCGGGAAGCCGGGCAGGTCGAAGATCCCGTTGACGGTCGCCATGGTGAGCGACTCCCAGCGGTGGCGCCAGGCACCGCCGGGTGCGGGCTCGGCGTCCAGCACGACGAAGGTGCGGTCCGCCTCGGGCTCCTCGAGGGCGCTGCGGAAGCCGCGGCGCGCGAGATGGTGGCCGGCGGAGAGCCCGGACTGTCCGCCGCCGACGACCACGACGGTGGCACGGCGTACGTCGGGCACGGCACTCCTCGGGTCGCGGTTGCTCATCATCTCGAACGCCGGCGGGGGAGCGGTTCTTCCATGAAGTTGAAAATTGCAGCAGTTCGACCCATCTGCCCTGGCCGGCTCCACCATGGCGGCCCCCGCGCAGGGTGTCGAGCAGGCGGCGAAGCAGGGCAACCGCAGTCTGGCGAAGGTGCTCGCGGCCGACAGCGCCGTCGGCGTGTTGGCCAAGGGCCGGACCCAGGCCACCGCGTTCGTCCCCACGGACGCGGCGTTCCGTCGGCTCGTCACGGACCTGACCGGCAAGCGACCCAAGAGCAGATCGCCCACGGCATCAACGGCGTGCTGCGCCCGATCGACCTCTGAGGCGACGGCTTCAACAACGATGGAGCCGGTGTGACCCCCCGAGGCGGTCACATCGGCTCCGTCGTCACCGCGCTTCACGGGAGATCGGGCACCTCGTCGGCGAACCGCCGGATCTCGTGCGCGACCAGCTCACCGTGTGTCATAGGGACCATGTGGGCGCCGCCCGCGACGGTCAGCGACGGGGCGAGAGACGCGCACCAGTCGGCAGGAGCGATGCGGTCGTGGGTGCCGCGCAGGACCCGCACCGGGCAGCGGAGCTTCGTGAGCGTAGCGGCGAGGGAGTCGTGCCGTGTCACCCCCATCACGCGGAGCATGTTCCGCAGTCCGGTGCGCCTGTACTGACGGGTCAACGAGGGCACCTGCCGGGGCGTCTCGCGCACGGCGGTCGCCAGCAAGCGGCGTGCCAACCGGGGCCAGGTCGCGGCGCGCGGGTCGGTGGTGGGCCCGACCAACACCAGCCCCACCACCTGCTCGGGCAACAGCGAGGCGGCGTGGGCGACGACCTGGCAGCTCGACGAGTGACCCAGGAGCCCGACCCGTCGACCGGGACGGATCCACGCCTCCACCAGCCGACCGGCGGCACCCCGCGGATCGACCGGATCATCGACCCGGACCGGCTCGCCGTACCCGGACAGCGTCGCCACCGTGAGGCGGTCCCGCCCCACGCCGGCACGCACGAGGGCGCCGATCGTCGGCTGCCAGTCCTCGGGCCCCAGGCCGAGGCCGGGCACCATCAGGAGCCGGAGCGGGCCCACTGCGTCAGCCCAACCGGAAGCGCAGGCCGAAGTGGTTGAGCAGGGAGGGGAGGCTCGCGGGGTCGAGCCTGTGGGAGTCGAGCGACAGCGTGGCGCGGCGCAGGATCGCGGCGAGGAAGCTCGACGTCAGCATCAACACCAGGTCGCGCCCGGGGCACAGGCCCGGCCCGGCACTGAAGGGCACCAGGGGCCAGTCCGCACGGGTGCGCGGACGGTCCCACAGCTCCGGCGCGAAGCGATGCGCGAAGTCCAGGTGGCGGTCGTCGCGGTGGAAGAACGGGGCGAAGATCAGCACGGACGTCCCGGCCGGCATCACACCGCGGTCGAACGCGACGTCGGTGGTGGTCTCGCGCAGGATCATCGGGGTGGTGGGCCACAGCCGCAACGACTCCAGGACTGCGGCGCGCAGCCGCGGGCGAGTCGGCGCGGGGTCCTGCTGGTCATCGGGGGTCCGCAGTTCGGTCGTGTCGAGGTGCTCGGGATGGGTCGTCAACAGCGCCAGCCCCCGGAAGGCGGCCATCCCGGCCGGATCGAAGGCGAAGAGCCACTGCGGGATCTGCTGCGCAGGCTCGGAGTCGGGTGCTGGGGCGAGCTGAGACATCACGGCGGCCAGGCTGCCCGGCTCCGCGCGGTCCAGCGCCGCTTGCATCTGGTCCAGGAGCTCGGCTCGGCCGCCCTTGTCGACCGGCTTGAGGAACGCCCAGTTGCCGTCTCCCCGCAGCTTCTGGGTCAGCTCGGTCAGCGCGGTGTCGTCGCGGGCGGAGTCCCCGAGGACCACGCGTCGTACGACCCGGAACCAAGCATCCAGGAACGCCTCGTAGGCCAGCACTCCTCCGCGGCCGCGGACCTCGGCCAGCAGGGCCTCGGTTTCCTCCTCCACGACCTGGGTGAACCTGGCCCCCAGGTGGTGGACCGGGGCGCCGAGCTCCAGCGCCTGCTCGTTGAGCCGACGCCGCGGGGAGCGCTCGGCGCCGTGGGAGATAAGCGCGCCCTTCGGCTGGAAGTGCTTGAGCGCGTGCACCTTCAGCGTCTCGGCGGTGGCGAACGGCTCCGGCGAACCCTCGAGCACCTCGTGCACGTCGTCGGGGTGCAGGATCATCGCCATCGGGCGTCCGGGTGTGCGCAACATCAGTGGGCCTCGGTCGTACTTCTGCGCCAGCGCCTGCATCCTGCGCACCCCGCGGCCGTCGAGGCCGAGACGTTCGGAGGAGGCGACGACCTTCGGGCGTCTGATGGTCGGACCCTTGGCGATCATCGGACCCTGCACATCTCGAAGCGCCTGAGCGGTCTCCCGCACGGTCGCCCTCGGAAGCGGGTTCTGAACGGGAGTGGCAGATCCGGCGGCGGTCATCGTGTCCCCTGCTGTCGGTGGCACTGGCCCCTTCCACCGTAGGGACGGCGCGGACCAGATCAAAGGCGGTACGCCGCCGGCCCAGCCGAGGAAGGTGCGGCCTCAGGACCAGTAGACGATGACCGGGGTTCCGATCGGGACCACGTCGAAGAGCTTCGCGATCGCGGCGTAGTCGCGGACGTTCACGCAACCGTGGGATGCACCCGAGTAGCCGACCCGGGCGAAGTCCGGGGAGTAGTGCACGGCCTGGCCGCCGGAGAAGAACAGCGCGAACGGCATCGGGGAGTTGTACAGCGAGCTGACGTGGTCGCGGGACTTGCGGTAGACGGTGAAGGCCCCGTCGCGGGTGGGGGTGCTCGAGGAGCCGAACCGGACGTCGAGGTCCTCGCGCACCTGGCCGTCGACGACCCAGCGCACGCTCCGGCTGGTCTTGTCGATGCACAGGGCCTGACCGGTCAGGCATCGGCTGTCCAGCGGCTGGCCGTCGGAGGGGACCGAGACCTGGTTGAGGCGCTCGGCCTTGGTCGGCTTGCGGGTCGAAGCGTGCAGCAGGTCGCGGGTGCGGGGGTCGACCCTGCCGGTGACAGCGAGTCGTCGCTTGGCCTGGAAGTTGCGTACGGCGATCGCCGTGGCCCGGTCGTAGGTCTTGTCGACGTTGCGGTCGAACCAACCGATCTGACGCATCCGCGCCTCGAGGTTGAGGACCCGTGGCCCGGTGCTGCCGCGTGCCATCAGCGTCTTGCCGGGGCCGGCCTGCTCGGCCTTCGAGGGGGTGCGGGTCACCGCTGCCAACCGATCACGCGTGCGCACGTCGAGCAGGCCGGTGGCCCGCCGACCGATCGTGATCTGGAAGTTGCGCACAGCGCGCGTGGTGCCCTTGTTGTAGACGCCCGTGGGGTGACGGCGGAAGAGTCCCGCCTCCTTCAGCCGCACCTGCAGCGCGCGCACCTTCCAACCGGTCGCGCCGGGCTCGAGGAGCACCTTGGCCTTCGCGGCGGTCGACACGGTCGGATGCACGGCCGCCTGACCGGGCTGTCCGGCCGCTGTGGCGGTGCCACCGAAGGTGCCGGTGAGGACCACGAGGGTGGTGGCGAGCGAGGCGGCGGCCAGGCCGGGGGAGAGCTTGCGAGCCCGAGTCATGGGTCGTTCCGTTCGTTGCGGGGAGGAAAGGTGCTGTTCTCCAGACGCAGAAGGTCGCTGCGCGGTTGCATCTTCGCACCTCCGCGCGGGCGCGCTCGGGATTGGCCGCCGCTCAGGGGCGGATCAGACGTCCCGCAGGTGGCGGTGGGCGCGCAGCAGGAGGAGTGAGCCCAGGATCCAGACGATGAACTGGGTGGCCATGGCGACCCGGAACTCGCTCGTGCCGTAGCCACCGCTGCCGGACACCAGGTCGAGGGTGGCGCCGATGAGGAGGATGGCGACGAGGGCGGCGAAGAATCCGCCGGAGTTGGTCATGCCGGTGGCGATGCCCAAGCGCTCTCGCGGGTTGTGGGACCGCGCGATGTCGATCCCGACCATGGAGGCGGGGACATTGCTCGCGAGGGCCAGGGCCAGGAGTCCCAGCAGCCAGCCCGGCGCGGTGCCCGGCCAGGCGATGACGGCCGTCCAGGTGGCAACGGTGGCGACGAGGCACGCAACCACGAGATGCATGCGCCGCTGCGGGTGGAGCGCCGAGAGTCGCCCGAGGGCGAAGCCCATGAGGATCCCGGCGGGGACCATCGAAGCGAGCAGGGCTCCGGCGCGGCCGGGGCTCAGCCCCTGGCCCTCGACGAGGAACGGGTAGCCCCAGATCAGGACGAACAGCATTCCGGAGAACTGCACCGTGAAGTGGCACCAGAACCCGAGCCGCGTGCCCGGTTGTCGCCACGCGAGCAGCAGCGACGTCCGGGTCTCCCCGAGCCCGGTGCGGTGCAGCCGATGGTCCGAGTCCGCCGGTGCGTCGCGCAGGAGAAGCGCGGCGAGCACGAACACCAGCAAGGTGACTGCCGCGGCGCTGAGGAACGTGGTGGTCCAGCCGAACCCCGCCAGCAGCGTGATCAACGGGTAGGTCGCGGCGAGCTGTCCGCACTGGCCGACGATGGCAGTGGCCTGGGTGACCAGCGGCAGGTGCGACGGGGGGAACCAGTTGACCGCGGCGCGGATCACGCTGATGAAGGTCATCGCGTCGCCGGCGCCCACGAGCATCCGGGCCACGACGCCGACCGGGACCGAGTCGGCCACCGCGAGCAGCCCCTGGCCGAGAGCCATGAGTAGCAAGCCGCAGCTGATCAGCACGCGCGGTCCGTGGCGGTCCAGCAGCACGCCGACCGGCACCTGCATCACGGCGTACACCCCCAGCTGGAGGACCGAGAACAGTGCCAGCTGCGCGGCAGACGCGTTCAGCCGCTCCTGCGCCTCGAGGGCGGCGACGCCGAGCGAGGACCGGTTGAGCACGGCCACGGCGTAGGCGAAGACGCCGAGACCGAGGATCGCCCAGGCGAGGGGAGGCGCGCGTCGGATCGCCGGCGCCTGGGTCACGGTCGGGGACATGCCCCAACCCTGAGTGGCGCGCAGTCCGCGCGGTGAGGCGGGGTTCCGGGGGCCGGAACTCGCTCCCTGTGCGCCAGATCACGCGGAGTTCCACACCGTAGAACGATTCGTCGCGGGCGCCTCCGCCGGTTTCTACGTTCCCCCCATCAATCAAGGGGCGAGAACTTCCGTCCCCAAGCACGAGAGGTGCGCGATGTCGCAGACGTCTGAACAGCCCCACGGCCTCGGCCGGGTGGTCGGCGCGGGGTTCATGGGGACCACGATCGAGTACTACGACTTCTTCATCTACGGGACCGCGGCCGCCCTGGTCTTCCCGCAGATCTTCTTCCCGGCTCTGGGAACCGCCGCCGGGACGGCCGCGTCGTTCGCGACGTTCGGTGTGGCCTTCCTGGCCCGACCCGTCGGCGGGCTGCTCTTCGGCCACATGGGCGACCGGATCGGCCGCAAGGCGACCCTGGTCACGACGATGATGATCATGGGTGTCGCCACCGTGCTGATCGGGCTCCTGCCCTCCGGTGACAGCATCGGCGTCCTCGCCCCGATCCTGTTGATCGTGCTGCGGTTCTGCCAGGGACTCGCGGTGGGCGGCGAGTGGAGCTCGGCGGCGCTGTTCGTCGTCGAGCACGCGCCCGAAGGCAAGCGCGGGTGGTACTCCCTGGCGCAGACCCTCGGGACCACCTTCGGTCTTCTGCTGGCAACGCTCACCTTCCTCATCACCGGTCTGGCGATGAGCGACGCGTCCTTCGTCTCCTGGGGCTGGCGCCTGCCCTTCGTGCTGAGCGCCGTCCTGGTCGCGGTCGGGATGTGGGTGCGGCTCGGCGTCGCCGACACGCCGGTCTTCAAGGAGGCCATGGCGCGGGCGGCCGACGCGAAGGCTGCGAAGGCCCCGATCCGCGAGCTCTTCACCCACCAGCGCCGTGAGGTCTTCCTGGCCGCCGGCTCGGTCCTGATGTGGCTCTCGTTCTTCTACATGGGCGCCGTCTACCTGACCAACTACGGCACCGGCGTGCTCGGGTTGCCGCGGGACACCATGCTCACGATCCAGTTCGTCGCGATCGGCGGGTGCATCATCGGCCAGGTCGTGGGTGCCCGGGTCTCGGACAAGGTCGGGCGCCGCAAGGTGCTCCTGATCGGCAACGGGCTCGCTGTCCCGTGGGCGTTCGTCCTCTTCCCGCTCGTCGACACCGGCACGGCCTGGATCGTCGGCGCGGCACTGACCGTGACGCTGTTCGTCGTCGGCCTCTCCAACGGTGCGACCACGGTGTTCCTTCCGGAGACCTTCCGCACCTCCTACCGCAGCACGGGGACCGGGGTCTCCTTCAACATCGGCAGCGTAGTGGCAGGGGCGATCCCGCCGGTCATCGCGGCTCCTCTCCTCGCGTCCTACGGGAGCATCGGTTTGTCCGTGATGCTCGGGCTGCTGGCCGTCGCTGCGTTCGTCGCGGTGATCGCGATGCGCGAGACCAGCAAGGACTCGTTGTACGACGCTCCGGCGGTCGTCCCCCCGGCGGTTCGACCCAACGTCCCCGCCTGATCGATGTTCGTCCGCAGGGTCCTTCCGGCGACGTGTCGTCGGGAGGACCCTGCTCGGTTGGCCCGGGCCTCGTCTCGCGGTTCCGGGCGCCGGAACTCCCTCTGGGAGTCCAGCGACGGCGTGCTTAGCGTCACGTCGACCCTGCGCCCACACTTTCTCAGGAGGCACCCATGAGCGCCCAGCTCATCGCGGAGACCGCACGTCCCGAGCTCACCGCCGCGGACACGAGCCGCTTCGTGCAGACGTCGCGCCACCGCATCCACTACCACGAGGCGGGTGCCGGGCACCCGGTGATCCTGCTGCATGGCAGCGGCCCGGGATCGACGGGCTGGAGCAACTTCCGCGCCAACGTCGCGGCGTTGGCGGAGTCGTTCCACGTCTATGCCATCGACATGCCGGGCTGGGGCGAGAGCGACACCCAGACTCCCGAGACCGGCTACGACCACGTCGCGGCCCTGATCGCCTTCATGGACGAGCTCGGCATCGAGCGCGCCGCCCTGGTCGGGAACTCGATGGGGGGGATCACGTCGATCTCCACGGCGATCCTGCACCCGGAGCGGGTCAGCCACCTGGTCTCCATGGGCGCACCCGTCCCGGGGCAGAACACCTGGGGCGCCGCCGGCCTCACCGAGGGTCTGAAGATCCTCTTCCAGACCTACCGTGAGCCGACGATCGAGAACATGCAGCGGGTCACCGAGATCATGGCGTTCGACCCTGCCGCGGTCGGCGATGACCTGGCGGCACTGCGGCTGGAGGCCGCGCTCGCGCACCCGGAGCACCTGGCGAGCTGGAACGACGCACCGGGCGGCAACCCGCTCAGCACCGAGTACTTCACCTACGGACCCAGGCTGCAGGAGATCACAGCACCGACGCTCGCGATCCACGGACGCGACGACCGGGTTGTGAGCTACGAGCACAGCCTGCGGCTCGTCAGCGCCGTACCGAACTCACGTCTGCTCCTGCTGAACCGGTGTGGCCACTGGGCGCAGATCGAGCACGCGCGCGAGTTCAACCGCGAAGTCAGCGAATTCATCCAGCACAACTGAGTGGGAGACACCGTCATGACCGTTACATCCCAGGCCCACACGGACGCGGGTCTCGTCCGCTCGGTCGAGGACTTCCTCTACTTCGAGGCCGACCTCCTCGACGAGTGGCGACTGCACGAGTGGTTGACCCTGTTCGCCGAGACCGGTCGCTACCTCATCCCGTCCACGGACCTGCCGGACGGAGATCCGACCAAGGACCTGTTCCTGGTGCAGGACGACCGGTTCCTCCTCGAGCAGCGCGTGAACTCCCTGCAGACGCGGGCCGCGCATGCTGAGTACCCGCATTCCCGCACCCGTCGGATGGTGACCAACGTGAAGGCGAGCGAGCGGGAGGACGGCACGGTCGAGGCGCGCGCCAACTTCGCCGTCTTCCGTGCGCGGAACGGGAAGGTGGACACCTACTTCGGTCGGTACGTGCACCTGCTGGAGCGCGACGGCGCCGGCTTCCGGTTCCTGGTGCGCAAGTCGGTGCTCGACCTGGATGCGCTGCGTCCGCACGGCAAGGTCAGCATCATCCTGTGAGCCGGCTTCAGGACCTGGTCGCCGTGGTGACCGGTGCGAGCCCGAACATCGGCGGCACGCTCGCCGCGGGACTCGCCCACCACGGTGCCCGGGTCGTCTGTACGGACATCTCCAGCACCGTCGCCGAGGCGGCGGCACAGCGGATCACCGCTGCCGGCGGGGAAGCCATCGCGGCCGTGGGTGACGTCACCGACCCGACCCACGCGGACGAGGTCATGGACCTCGCCCTCGACCGTTGGGGCCGGGTCGACGTGCTCGTCAACAACGCCGTCTACTTCGACCAACGCGGATTGCTGGACATGCCGGTCGAGGACTACCGACGCCAGGTCGACATCGTCCTGGGCGGCTCGTTCCTCTTCTCCCGGGCCGCCGCGCGGGCGATGATCGCCGGGTACCGCGGCGGCAGCATCATCAACGTGCTGTCCACTGCTGCCTGGCAGGGGCAACCCGGCAACATCGGGTACTCGACGGCGAAGAGCGGGATGATCAACTTCACCCGCTCCGCCGCCATGGAGCTCGCCGAGCACGGCATCCGCGTCAACGGCTTCACCCCGACCGCGACCCAGCCCGAGGACCCGGACCTGGTGGCCAAGGTCGGTCAGCTGGGCCGGGTCGAGGGACGCTTCCCGATGGACTTCGCCGGACAGCTGCCGATGCAGCGGCTCCCGACGCCGGACGACTACGTCGGTGCCGTGGTGTTCCTCGCCAGTCAGGAGTCGGCGATGATCACGGGCAGCAACATCACCGTCGACGGGGGCGCCACCGCCAAGTACTGGCCCTGGCAGCCCCAGCGCGACTGAACCCGCCGACGACGAAGGCCGCCACCCGCGAGCGTTGCTCACGGGTGGCGGCCCTTCGTGTGGGACCGGTTCGTGCCGATCAGGCAGGTGCCGGTGAGGTCTGCGGGAGATCGAGGTCGGCGAACGCAGTCCGCTTCGTGACCGCCTTGCGCAGCTTCATGAAGGTACGGGAGTCGTCGACCACGACGGCGCCCACGGTCGACCCCGCACGGTCGGCATAGACGGCGACGAGATCCGTGGGGCCGTCGCCGGTCACGTACGCCGGCGTACCGCGCGACGGAAGTCCGACGATCTGGATGCGGTGCCCATACTGGTCCGACCAGACATAGGGGACTTGAGCGCGCGGGGCGGGTCCACCGGCGATCGCGGAGGCCACGATGGCTCCGTGCTCGTTGGCGTTCGTCCAGTGCTCGATGCGGATCGGCTCGCCGTAGTGCGGATGCGGCCAGCGGGCCACGTCGCCTGCCGCGAAGATCTCCGGGTGGCCCACCACGCTCAGGTCCGACTCGCACGCGACCCCGTCGTCGACGGGGAGTCCTGAGCCACGGAGCCAGTCCGTCGCCGGGGTGGCGCCGATGCCGACGACGACGAGATCGGCAGGGACGACCTCCCCATCGGCGAGGACCACCCCCTCGACGTGGCCGTCGCCCACGAACCGCTCGAAGCGTGCCCCGGTCCGCAGGGCGACACCGTTGGCCTCGTGGAGCGCGGCGAGGCGAGCCCCGACCCGTTCCCCGAACAGGTGGGCCATGGGGGTCTGCTGCGCCTCGACGACGGTGACCTGGCATCCCCTCGCACGGGCTGCGGAGGCGAACTCCGCACCGATGAACCCAGCCCCGATGACGGTGACCCGCGGCGTCGTCGTGAGCTGGGACCGCAGGAAGGCAGCGTCGTCCGCAGTACGCACGGTGCGGACGCCGGCCAGACCCGAGCCCGGAAGGGTCCGCGGGACGACGCCGGTGGCGATGACGAGCTGGTCGTAGGTGTGCTCACCGGCGTCGGTGTGCAGGACGCGGGCGGCGGGGTCGAGACCGGTGGCGCGCACGCCCAGGTGCAGGTCGACCGCGAGCTGCTCGAGCTCCTCGGCGGACACCAGCGCAGGCGGGTCGTGCGGTGCGTCGGGTCGCAGGTGCTCCTTGGACAGCGGCGGCTTGTCGTACGGGTGGTGCGGTTCTTCGCCGATGAGCGTGATGGCACCGGCGAAGCCCTGCATGCGCAACGCCTGTGCCGTACGGACGCCTGCGACCGAGGCGCCGACGATGACGACGCGCGCCATGGTCAGGCTCCCACTGCGGTCTGCGCCGATGCCGCAGCCGACTGCTCGCGTGAGTCCGTCAGGACGACGTACACGTCGTCACCGTCGAGGACCACCTCGTGCATGCGCAGCGCGACCGTGGCGGGGAAGCACAGGGCCCGGCCGGTCTTCAGGTCGAAGCGCGCCATGTGCAGAGGGCACACGACCTCGTCGTCCTCGAGGTCGCTGTCCGTGCCCAGGGAGAACTGCTCGTGGGTGCAGGAGTCGTCGCTGGCGAACCACGTGCCGTCCTCGGTCCGGTAGACGGCGACCGGACTCTCCCCTTCGACGGTCATGGTGCTGCCCGGCTCGAGCTCGTCGGCCTTGCAGGCGAAGATGCGCTCCATCATGTGTCCTTCCTCGACGATGAACGGGGCGCGGACGACGTTGTGTCCCACGCACGTGTTCGGTCGAGTCTGCGACCGCTCGGGAGCCCCCTCCTAGGCAGGGTTTCAGCCACCGGAACGGCCCGTCCTGTCGTGGTGTGACTGCCGCCTATGGTCGCGGCCCGGTCCGGAGTCCGGGGACGGAGGAGTGTCGTGCAGGTTCCGATGATGAGCGCCGTGCGCTACGACGGCTCGCACGTCCGGGTCGAGGAGGTCCGTCGGCTACGGCCCGCCTCGGGCGAGGTGCTCGTCCGGGTCGCCGCCGTGTCCGTCGACCGCGCTGACGCAGAACCGGAGACGGGTCCGTGGCCCGTGCGGCTCGACGCCACACCGAGTCGGACGCTGGGACGTCACCTGAGTGGCACGGTCGCTGCACCGGGAGTCGGTGTCGAGGGTTGGCCGCTCGGCCGCACCGTCGTGGTGCAGCCGGAGTTCGGGTCGCGCGGGAGCTGGCTCCGGCTCGGGGTCGAACACGACGGCGCACTCGCCGACTACGTGAGTGTGCCGGCACGGGCACTCGTGCCGGTGCCGAAGGGACTGGAGCCGTCGTACGCCGCGCAGATCGTCGCTGCCGCTCGGGTGGACAGCATGCTCGAGCACGCCCGGCTCACGGCAGGGGAGTCGTTGGGGATCTGGGGCGGCGGCGCCCTGGGTGCCGCGGCCGTCGTCGTCGCGCGAGCGCGGGGCGCTGCGCCGATCGTCGTGGTCGACCCGGACGAGGACGCACGTGCACAGGGTCGGGACCTCGGTGCGGACGTGTGTCTGGACCCGCACGTCCCGGACTTCGCGGAGCATGTGCGCGAGTCAGTCGGCAATGACGGTCTCGACGTCGCGCTGCACCTCGCACCCGACGCGCGCGCCGCCGAGCAGGCCCTCGCCGCGCTCGGCCCGGTGGGACGAGGGGTGCTGGCCGGCCCGGCACGCTGGGTGGAGTCGCCGCGCTGGGACGCGCGGACGCTGTCGGGCGTCCCCCCGCTGGACCCCGCCGCGCTGCCACGTCTGCTCCGGCTCGCCGCCCTGGGCCGGTTGGTACTGCCGGTGCGCCCGCGGCTCGACGGTGGACTCGGCGAGGCGGCCCACCTGCTGGACACGGCCGCGCGGACAGGGAGCGGCGTACGTCCGTTCGTCGTGTGCCTCTGAGCGATCACCGGTCGTGCGGGGCGGTTCCGGCCGCTGGAACAGCCCCTACCTCCTGTGGTGGGCGTCACTCGAAGGTGTGACTCCCGACGCCGCACAGCGTCGGTCGATGTCGATCAGGAGGGTTCATGAGCGTTCAACCACTCAGTCGCGAGCCCAGCACGGGGCCGGAGCTGGACACGCCCTCGTCCTCGGCGTCCAAGGTGCTCGGACTGCTCACCGTGATGCTCCGGGGCGGGAGAGGCTCCGTGAGCCTGACCGAGGTGGCCGTCGCAGCCGGGCTGCCCAAGAGCACGACCCACCGCCTGCTGAAGGTGCTCGAGGACCACGGCTTCGTCGAGCGCGAGGGCAGCCTCTACCGACTCGGCAGCTCCTTCCTCGACCTCGGTGAGGAAGCACGGCTGTCCCGCTTCGCCGACCTGCGCGATGCGGCATACCCCCACCTGGCCTCGCTGTTCCGGCAGGCTCCGGCGATCGCCGTGCACCTCGGGGTGCTGCAGGGGCGAGCCGTTCACTACGTCGACAAGTTGATGCAACCCGACGGGGTGCGACTGCCCACCCGCGTAGGGGGCCGGTTCCCGGCGGCGTGCACAGGCCTGGGCAAGGCGATGCTCGCCGTCAGTCCGGCCTCCGTCGTCGAGCGGGTGCTGCTCGAGCCGCTGCCGCGGGTCACCCCGCACTCGGTGTCCCGCCACGGTCAGCTGCTGGCCCAGATGCAACGGACCCGGCAGGAGGGGTTCGTCGTCGAGAGCGAGGAGGCCTGCCACGGTGTCGTCTGCATCGCCGCCCCGGTCCTCGTCGACGACGAGCCTGTTGCCGCGGTCTCCCTCGCGGTGCCGAGCTCGACGTTCGGCAGGTCGCGGACCGCGCGGATCACGGAGCTCGGTCGGTTGGTGACGACCAGCGCCCGCCGCATCAGCGCCGGGCTGGAGCCAACGGGCCGGGGAGGCGTTCCGACGGCCGGGACGCTCCGTTCACTGCGCTCGGCGTCGCAGCTTGACTCGCCGGCACCGACGACGAGTGAGGAGCAGGCAGTTGTCCGTTGACGTACGCATCGATCCCGAGGTCACGACCGAGACCGTCGGCGGGGTGGAGGTGCGCATCTCCGCACTCCTGCTGGGAGGCATCCCGCGCGGCGCCGCCGTCGTCCTCGCGGGTCCCGGGGGAATGCGCCCGGTCGAGGCGGTGGACACGATGAACGCCCTGGCCCAGCACGGTTATGAGTCCGTGATGGCTGAGCCGGCGGCGGACGCCTGTGGTGACGCGCTCGGCACCGAGCTCGTCGCACGACTCGTGGAACGTGTCGCGGCGCGCGACTGGACGCTCGAGCAGACGGGCCTCATCGGCTACGGCGAGGGTGCGCGACTGGCCATGCTCGCGGCAGCACGTACGACGTTCGGGGCCGCGGTCAGCGTCCCGCGCGAGCGCGCCGACATCCTCGCGCCGGAGGCCGTCGCCCTGCGGACGCCCTGGCTGGGCATGACCGGCCTCGGCCCTGGTCGCCACGCAAGCGCCGAGCTGGTGGCCCACGAGCGGCGACTGTCCGACGCGTCGACCCAGCACGTGTCACTGGTCGGCTACCCCGGGGTCGAGCACTGTCTGCAGGACTCCGTCGACGGACTCGCGCACCAAGCGGTGTTCGACTCCTGGCAGCGCACCGTCGAGTGGCTGAACATCCACGTCGCCCCTCGACCGACCCCCCTCATCCAGGCCTGGGACGAGCGCGAGGCGCTCGACCGGACCCCCCGTCACTGAACGAACACTCCACCGAGAGAAACGAAGGTGCTTCCTGTGTCCCAGTACATCGACGACGACCGTGACATGCCGCGCTTCCGGGTCAACCGGAGGGTCATGACCGACCCGGAGGTGTTCGCCCTGGAGAAGGAGAAGATCTTCAACAAGACGTGGCTCTACCTGGGTCACGAGACGGAGCTCAAGAAGCCCAACGACTTCAAGACCCGCACGGTCGGCGGACGTCCGCTGATCTTCGCCCGTGACAAGTTGGGGCAGGTCAAGGTGTGGGTGAACTCGTGCCCTCACCGTGGCGCCATGCTCTGCCGGGAGGACTCGGGCAACGCCCGCTTCATGACCTGCGCCTACCACGGCTGGAGCTTCAGCACGAGCGGTGACCTCGTGTCGATGCCGGGAGACGCGGCCTACGGACCCAACTTCGAGCGGCCCCAGCTCGCTGCGCCCGCGAAGGTCGACAGCTACCGCGGGTTCGTCTTCGTGACCTTCGATCCCGAGATCGTCGACCTGAAGACCTACCTCGCCGGTGCCGCCGAGTACCTGGACCTCGTCTCCGACATGTCCGAGGTGGGCATGGAGGTGCTGGAGGGAACCCACCACTACTCGGTGCGCGCGAACTGGAAGCTGCTCGTGGAGAACAGCTTCGACGGCTACCACGCGATGTCCACCCACCAGCGGTACTTCGAGATGATCGTGGCCGCCCGGGGTGCGATCGACGCCGGCAGCTCGCTGCTCAACTCCCGGTCCATCAACCTCGGCAACGGGCACGCCGTGACCGTCGGCGGGTCCGGCAGTGGTGACATCTTCGGTCGTCCCCTCTCCGACGAGGCCAAGGCTGAGCGGGAGGCGCGCTACGAGCGGCTGCGGGCGAAGTACGGCGAGGGCTGGGTCGAGCGACTCAACGGGATCCGCAACATGGTCATCTTCCCGAACCTGGTCATCATCGACCTCGTCATGGGCGTGGTCATCCGCAAGATCGACCCGGTGTCGCCCGACTACATGGAGGTCACGGCCTGGGAGCTCGCGCCCCCGGAGGAGGGGGCGGAGCTCAAGCGGCAGCGGCTCGACAACTTCCTGACCTTCTGGGGCCCCGGTGGCCTGGCGTCGCCCGACGACGTCGAGATGCTGGAGAGCGCCCAGAGCGCCTACGCCTCGGTCAACGAGCTGGAGTGGTCGGACATCTCCCGCGGGATGCATGCCTCGGTGCCGGTGCAGTCCGACGAGTACCAGATGCGGACGTTCTGGCGTCGGTGGAACGAGATCGTCACCGGCGAGGTGCTCCCTCCCGAGGACTACGACGAGCTGCCGGACTACTGGACGGCTCCGCGCCTCGAGCTGGAGGCGGACTCGACCGCCGTGCGGTCGTGACGCGAGAGGACAGGAGGGAACACCATGGGTGACGTCATCGGGCTGGGCATGACCCACTACCCGTTGTTGCTCGGGCCTGACGAGACGATGGCTGCGCTGTTGCACTCGACGCTCAAGGACCCCGACATCCCGGAGGCCGAGAAGGACCCGGCGAACTGGTCGGCGATGGCCCGCGAGGAGTGGTCGGACGACGGCGGCACCGCGGCTGCGGCCAAGCATCGCGCCGAGCTCCTGGCGCACCTGCGCCGGGTCCGGGCGGAGCTCGACGCCTTCGAGCCGGACGTGGTCGTGGTCTGGGGTGACGACCAGTACGAGAACTTCCGTGAGGAGGTGATCCCGAGCTTCTGCGTGCTCGCCTACGAGGACACCGAGGTGGATCCCTTCGGTGTCATCACGAAGCTCGGGTTGCCGAACGCCTGGGGGCTGCCCAACTCGCAGTCCTTCACGATGCGGGGCGCGCCGGACTTCGGGAAGCAGCTCGCCACGTCGGTGCTGGATTCCGGCGTCGACATCGCCTACTCCTACATGCCGCGTCCGGGGACGAACTTCCCGCACGCGTTCGCCAACACCCAGATCTTCCTCGACTACGAGAACGTGGGGAAGGAGTTCCCGTACCCGATCGTGCCGATCGCGGTGAACTGCTACGGCGAGCACGTGATCGCGCGCCGCGGGGGTATCGCGCGGTTCGCCGAGATCCAGGCGGGGGAGGACCTGGACCCTCCCGGCCCCACCCCTGCTCGGTGCTACGAGCTCGGGCGGGCCGTCGGCCGGATGGCGAGGGACAGCGACCTGCGCGTCGCGCTCGTCGCCTCGTCCAGCTGGTCGCACGCGTTCCTCTACGACGAGGGCTGGCATCTTCGACCGGACACCGCCGCCGACCGGGCGCTCTACGAGGCGATGCTCGCAGGGGATCACGAGCCGTGGGTGCAGCGCACGAGCCAAGAGGTCGTCCACTCCGGGCAGCACGAGATCCTCAACTGGCACTGCCTGCTGGGTGCCACGACCGAGCTGGGCATGGAGCTCGAGTGGAGCGAGCTGGTGGAGACCGAGATCTTCAACTCCAACAAGGCCTTCGCGGTCTTCCGCTGAGTGGTGCTAGTCCTCCGTGTCCGGGTCGGGAAGTCCGACTTCCCGGCCCGGCATCCAGCGTTGGTCCTGACCGGATGCCTCCAGTGCCCGCCGGATCTCGACGCCGAGCCGCGCCGTCGCGTCGCGGAGGGCGTTCGTGGCCTGCGGTCGCAGCTCCACGGCAGCCGGATAGATGAGGCTGAGGGCGCCGACCGCCTTCCCGTGGACGATGATCGCCGAGGCGATGCCGGCGACCCCCTGGCGGGTCTCGTGCAGCTGAGTGGCGAGGTTGTCGGCACGGACGGTACGCAGCTCGTCGAGCAGGACCTCCGGGTCGGTGATCGACGCCGACGTCAGTGCCGGCAGGGGCCGGGGCAGCACGGTTTCCAGGACCTCACGGGGATCCCAGGCCAGCAGCACCTTCCCCATGGCCGCCGTCGTCGCCGGCAGACGAGCTCCCACCACGACACGCTGGGAGTGCCAGGGGAGGAAGCCGACCTGGTCGAGGACCACCACGTCGATCCCTCGCAACACTCCGAGGGCGACGGTCTGTCCCGACCAGTGGTGCAGGCGCGCCATGTGGGGCAGGGCGAGCTCGCGCATCAGGTTGGCGGGCGAGAAGGACGCCAGCTGCGCGAGGCTCACGCTCACGCGGTAGCCGTCCCCGACGTGCTCGACTGCGTCGAGCTCGACCAGCCTCGCCAGCAGTCGGTGCACGGTGGACTTGGGCAGGTCAGCCGCGCGCGAGAGCTCGGTCAGGGTCATCACGCGCCGGGAGGCGTCGAACGCCCGGAGGACGTCGAAGGCCTTGGCGAGGATCGAGGGCGACTCCTGCGAGGAGGGGCCGTTCTTGGGGATGGCGGACCTCCTCACATGCGTGCGCTGCCCGGCAATGAACGAAGAATAGCCCCGCCCCTGCACGTGCGGGCCCGGACACGACCCCCGTCGCGAGCCGCGGCGTGAAGAAGGAGTCTTGATGGAGCACACCGAGCTGCCGGGGATCGTTGACAGCCATGCGCATTTCTTCCCCGCCGCGTTGGTGCCGACGCCGACTGCGGACCCGCGGTGGCCGCTGTTGCGCCCGAGCACCGAGGACCAGACACGCGGTGGGATCTACCAGGGGGACCGGCTCTTCCGCGCCGTCGACCACAGCCTGTGGGACGTCGACGCGCGACTGAGGCTCATGGACGCGCACGGCATCGCCCAGCAGATCGTCTCGCCGGTGCCCGTGATGCTGACGACCTGGGCGGACCCGGCGCCGGCCGCCCGGTTCGCCCGTTCGGTCAACGAGGGGATCGCCACCGCCGTCGGCGCTTCCCGCGGGCGACTCGTCGGACTGGCCACGGTGCCTCTCCAGGACGTCCGTGCCGCGATCAGGGAGCTGGAGCACGCTGTGGACCACCTGGGCCTGGCCGGTGTCGAGATCGGGACCCGGGTCGAGGACAGGGAGCTCGACGACCCGGAGCTCGCCCCGTTCTTCGCGACCGCGGCAGATCTCGGCGCGGTCATCTTCGTCCACCCCATGGACGGCGGTACCGGAGCCGTACGCCGTGAGGGACAGCCCTATGACTTCGGTTTCGGCATGCTCAGCGACACCGCCCTCGCCGCGACCGCGCTGCTCACCGGTGGCGTGATCGAGCGGCATCCTGACCTGCGGATGGGTTTCGCGCACGGATGCGGCACGTTGGCGTGGGCCGCGCCCCGGCTGGGCCTGGCACTTTCGATCTGGGGTGAGGAGGGCCGCAGCGACGCCTTCGACGATCTGTTGCGGCAGCTGTGGGTCGACACGCTGGTCCTCGACCCGGCACACCTGCCCCTGCTCGTCCACCGCTTCGGCGCGGATCGCGTCATGGTCGGCACGGACGCGCCGTTCATCCCGTCCCAGCTCGCCGGCGTGAGGGACCTCCTCGCGGGTGCGCGCGAGCACGGGCTGAGCACCACCCAGACCGACGCCATCGCTCGGACCAATGGCCGAGCGTTCTTCACACGAGAGGATCCACGATGACCACGACGCAGAGTCCGGCCGCCGAGCAGGGGATCGCCACCGCCGCGTACCGCGAGGCGCGTGATCATCTCCTACGGCTCCGCGGCCGCTACGAGCAGGCGGTGGAGGAGTTCCGCTACCCGGACGTCGGCGAGCGCTTCTGCTGGGCGGTCGACTGGTTCGACGCGATCGCCCGCGGGAACGACCGGCCGGCCCTGGTGGTGGTGGCCGAGGACGGCGGATCCGAGACCGTGAGCTTCGACGAGATGGCTCGCCGGTCCGATCGTGTCGCGGCGTGGTTGTCAGGACTCGGCGTCACCCGCGGCCAGGCGGTCCTCGTGATGCTCGGGAACCAGGTCGAGATGTGGGAGGTCGTGCTCGGCATCATGAAGCTGGGCGCCGTCGTGATGCCCACGGCGACGGCTGTCGGGCCGGAGGAGCTCGCCGACCGGGTCCGCCGCGGGGGTGCGGTCGCGGTCGTCACCGGGGCCGCCGACATGTCCACCGTCGACCAGGTCCCGGGAGACTTCCTGCGGATCGCCGTGGGTGCCGCGGCACCGGCTGACGGATGGCTCGACCTGGCGGACGCAGCGGCGGTGGAGACCGGACCGGCACCGCATCCGGGCACCTCCCCGGACGACCCGCTGCTCTTCTACTTCACCTCGGGGACGACGTCACGGCCGAAGCTCGTGCAGCACACCCAGCTGTCCTACCCCGTCGGACACCTCTCGACGGCCTATTGGATCGGCCTGCAGCCCGGCGACGTACACCTCAACATCTCGAGCCCCGGGTGGGCCAAGCACGCATGGTCGTCGTTCTTCGCGCCGTGGATCGCCGAAGCCACGATCTTCGTGCTGAGCTACTCCCGGTTCGACGCCGCATCGCTCATGCGGGTGCTGCGCACCCACGAGGTCACGTCGCTGTGTGCTCCGCCGACGGTGTGGCGCATGCTCATCAACGGCGACCTCTCGGGCGGACCGGGAGCGCTCCGCGAGGTCGTCGGGGCGGGCGAGCCGCTCAACCCCGAGGTGATCGACCAGATCGAACGCGCGTGGGGACTGACAATCCGCGACGGGTTCGGCCAGACGGAGACGACTGCCTCCATCGGCAACGTGCCGGGCGCGAAGCTCCGACCGGGCTCCATGGGTCGCCCCCTGCCCGGCGTGCCGGTCGTCCTCCTCGACCCCGCCACCGACGAGCCGGTGACCGGCCCGGGGGAGGGCGAGATCTGTCTGGACCGGTGGTCCGACCCGGTCTCGCTGATGGCGGGCTATCGCACCGAGGACGGGTCGCTGATCGACGGCCGGGGCGCGGAAGGCCGGTGGTACCGCACCGGTGACGTCGCGTCGATCGACGAGGAGGGCTACATCACCTACATCGGTCGTACCGACGACGTCTTCAAGGCCAGCGACTACAAGATCTCGCCCTTCGAACTCGAGTCCGTCCTGATCGAGCACCCGGCAGTCGCGGAGGCCGCGGTCGTGCCGGCACCGGACCCCGTCCGGCTCGCCGTGCCGAAGGCCTACATCGCCCTGGCTCCCGGCTTCGAGCCCGGCCCTGAGGTTGCTCGCGACGTGCTCGCCCACGCGCGAGCGCGCCTGGCACCGTGGCAGCGGGTACGCCGGATCGAGTTCGCACCGCTGCCCAAGACCATCTCCGGCAAGATCCGCCGCGTGGAGTTGCGGGGGCGCGAGGACGGACGAGCGGGGGACGAGCAGGGACGTCCCGAGCTCGAGTGGCGCGAGGACGACTTCCCGGACCTCCGGTCCTGACGCCGACGCGGGCGCTGGGTGCTCGGGGCTCAGCGCCCGCCAGGTCGGAGGGAGACCATCAGGCCGATGTCTCCGCGCTGCACGACCTCACCGTGCTGGTTCACGAGCGCGAGCCGGCGTTCGAGGATGCCGGCGTCGCCCTTGCTGGTGGTCCGTACGCCCGTGACGTCGACGGTGCAGTGGAGCGTGTCACCCACGAGCACGGGGCGCTCGAAGCGCCACCCGTCGATGCCCAGCAGCGCCACCGAGCACTTCTCGAAGACCCCGAGACGCGAGACCAGGCCGAGCGCGACCGACAGGCCGAGGAGCCCGTGCGCGATGGGGCGCCCGAACCGGCCCTGCGCGCTGTGCTCGACGTCGGTGTGCACCGGGTTGGTGTCCCAGCTCCACCCGGCGAAGGTCACGAGGTCGGCCTCCGTGATCGTCCTGCCCTGGGTGCGGAAGGACTGGCCGACCGCGAAGTCCTCGTAGTACCAGTCAACGGGTGTCTCCCTGGGGCTTGTCATGCATCGAGCATGACAAGCGACGGGGCGTCGAGGAGGTCGCGTTCCACGGGCCGGAAACGTGGGCGGCGCGCGGGGTCGGACCGTGGCGAGGATCGGCGCACGTAGCCGATCGACCAGCCGCGCCGCGGCATCGGAGGGACAACATGACCGACAGCGACGTCATCATCGTCGGAGCCGGCCCCGTGGGCCTGATCGCCGCGCTCGGGCTGGCGCGCAGCGGGGTCTCCGTGACCGTGCTCGAGGCCGCCGCCGACATCCTCGACGAGCCGCGGGGCATGACGTACCACTGGGCGGCGCTCGCCGGGCTCGAGCGTCTCGGGGTGTTGGACGACGCAATCGCCGCCGGGTACCTCAAGGACGACTGGAGCGCTCAGGTGTTCCGCACCGGTGAGCGGCTGTCCATGGACATCGGCCTGCTCAAGGACGACGTGCGCCACCCCTACAGCCTGGTACTGGGGCAGGACGCACTCGGTGGCGTCGTCTTGAAGCACCTCGTGCAGCACGAATGCGCCGAGATCCGCTGGAGCACCGCGCTCACCGGCTTCGAACAGGACGGCAGTGGCGTCACGGTGCAGGTCGCGACCGAGACAGGCCCGCAGACCCTGCGCACCCGGTGGCTCGTCGGTGCCGACGGCGCGCGCAGCGTCGTACGCCGCGAGCTCGGTCTGGACTTCGAGGGGATGACCTGGGGGGAGCGCTTCGTCGCGACGAACTGCCGTGGTCGGTACGAGGACCACTTCGTGTCGGGATACCTCATCGATTCCGAGTACGGCGCGGTGGTCCACCAGATCACCACCGACGGTCTGTGGCGCCACACGTACGCCGAGTCGCTGGACCTCCCGGAGGAGGGGATCGAGGAGCGCATGGCGGCCTACTTCCGCGCCGTGCTTCCCGAGGGGGACTTCGGGCACGAGATCCTGCGGTGGCGGCACTACCGGATGCACCAGCGGTCGGCCGAGACCTACTGCGTGGGGCGGGTGCTGCTCGCGGGCGATGCTGCGCACGTCACCAACCCGACGCGCGGGTTCGGGCTCGTGGGCGGCATGTTCGACGCCTACACGCTCACCGAGGCCCTCGTCGCGATCGTGCTGGACGGGGGAGACGAGGCGTTGCTCGACGCGTACGCCGAAGCACGCAAGCGAGTCTTCTGGGACTACACGACCCCGATCTCCAGTGACAGCAAGCGCCTCGTCTTCGAACCGACCGAGGAACGCCTGCAGGGGTTCCGCGACGTCGCCGCTGACCCGGTCAAGACGCGGAGCTACCTGTTGAGCGGCGTCGCGCTGGCGACGCCGTCGCTGCTGGGGACGATGGACGTGTGGGAGACGGTGGGCGCCACCCCCGGACTGGAGGCGGCGCGCCGCACGTAGACCCGTGCCTCGTACGCCGCCAGGCGGGCGTCCGCGGTCCCGCCGCCGGGGACGCTGCGCAGAGCCAGGGCGTAATCGGGACCCGGCGGTCGGCACCGGCGGGGCCGATCGCTGAGGTTGCACACGACCAGCACCTCGCCGTCGTCGCCCGACCGGCGGTAGCGCCACAGGTGGCCGCGGGCGGAGCGGTCGAACTCGACGGTGCCGTAGACGAGGGCGGGGTGGGCGCGGCGCAGTGCGATCAGCGCGCGGTGCCAAGCCAGGACAGAACGCTCGTCGGCTCGGGAGTCGGCCACGTTGCACTGCGCGTGGTCCCCGTCGCCCTCGATCCACGGCACCCCGGTGGTGAACCCGCCGTGCGGGCCGGCGTCCCAGGCCATCGGGGTGCGGGCGTGGTCGCGACTGCCCGCGAGCACGCCGACGAGCGCCTCCTGTTCGGTGGAGCCGGCGCTGCGCAGCTCGGCGTACCGGTTGAGGCTCTCGACGTCGCGCAGTTGGTCGATCGAGGTGAAGGCCTGGTTGACCATCCCGATCTCCTGGCCCTGGTAGAGGAACGGCGTGCCGCGCAGGGTGAGCTGGATGGTCGCGAGCAGCTTCGCCACGGCCTCGCGGTGCGCGGGCCGCGGATCCACCTTGGAGACCATGCGGGGGTTGTCGTGGTTGTCGAGGAAGAGCGCCGACCACGAGCGGTTGCCGAACGCCCGTTGGTGGCGCTCGAGGACACGCCGCAGGTGGCGCAGGTCGTAGCGGTAGTCGTCGAAGCGGACCTTCCCGGGCGCCTCGAGGTGGTCGAAGCTGAAGACCAGGTCGAGCTCGCCGCGGTCCTCGCCGGTGAGCAGCTTGCCCAGCTCGATGCCCACGCCGGGCGTCTCCCCGATCGCGACGGCGTCGTACGGCGCGAACGCCTCGCGCCGCAGCTGGCGCAGGTGCTCGTGCAGCCGCGGACCGGCGAAGTAGTGCTCCACCCCGGTGAAGCGCATCAGCTCACCGATCATCGGGTTGCCGTTGGGCAGGCCGCGGCGCTTGGAGATGTAGTTGACGACGTCGAGTCGGAAGCCGTCGACGCCCTTGTCGAGCCACCACCGCACCATCGCGATGACATCGGCGCGCATGGGGGCGTGGTCCCAGTCGAGATCCATCTGCTTGGCCGAGAAAAGGTGCAGCGCCCACACGTCGTGCTCGGGGTAGTGCCGCCATGCCGATCCGGAGAAGAACGACGTCCAGTTGTTGGGCGGCTCGCTGCCGTCCTCGCCCGTGCCGGGCCGCAGGAAGTAGTAGGGGCGGTACGGCGAGGCCGGGTCGCGCAGCGCCTCGACGAACCACGGATGTTCGTCGGAGGTGTGGTTGACGACCAGGTCCATGACCAGCCGCATGCCGCGTCGGTGCACCTCGGCGAGCAGCCGGTCGAAGTCGGCCATCGTGCCGAACTCGGCGAGGATCGCCTGGTAGTCGCGGATGTCGTAGCCGTTGTCGTCGTTGGGGGAGTCGTAGACGGGACACAGCCAGATCGCGTCGACGCCGAGATCGACCAGGTGGTCGAGCCGCTCGATGATGCCGGGCAGGTCGCCGATGCCGTCCCCGTCGCTGTCGGCGAACGAGCGGGGGTAGATCTGGTAGAACACCGCCTCCTTCCACCACGCCGGCGTGACGGGCGTCGTGTCGTCGTCGACCGGGACGTCCGGGTGCTGGGCGAGCAGGTCGACCAGGGTGTCGAGGAAGGCCGCGTCGATGCGCCCGCCGGTCAGCCGGGGGAGTCGGTCGAGTCGGAGTGCCCCGACGGCGGGGTTGGTCACCCACCGGCTGGACCTGCCCAACTGCAGGAGCAACTTGTCGATGATGTCGCGGCCCAGCGGATGGGCGTAGAGGTCGCGGATCCGGCTCCGGGTGGTGACCGGGCGGATGCTGGTGCGGACGGTGTTCACGCCTGCACCTCGTCGCTGGGGGTGGGTGCACCGTCGCGCTCGCGGACCTGCGCGACGATGGCGGCGTACCGCGTCGCGTCGAGACGGTAGAACCGGCGGTGGACGATGTAGCTGAGGACGATGAGGGCCAGCGGGATCAGCAGCATCGCGGTCTTGACCAGGGTGATCCCGGCGGCGGTCATGTCCTCGTGGCTGTCGGCCGCGCTCATCCCCGACGCGATGACCGTCCAGCCGACGATCCCGGCTGCGGCTGCTGAGCCGAGCTTGTAGATGAAGGGCTGCAACGACAGCGTGATGCTCTCGTTGCGGCGCCCGAGCTTCCACTGGCCGTACTCCACCGTGTCGGCGATGAACATCAGCATCAGCAGCTGGATCGTGGCCTGACCGGCGAAGATCGCCAGGCCCGCGACCACGACGAGCGCCAGCTGTCCGGTCGGGGTGAGGAAGAACAGCACGTAGCCACCGGCGACCAGGCCTATCGCCGTACGGAAGAGCCCTTCGCGGCCGAACCGGGCGCTGAGCCACGGGTGGATGACGAGGGCGCCGATCTGCGCGACGCCGAGCACGGCGGCGAAGACGGCGTACATCGCCTCGTCTCCCCAGACGTACTTGAAGTAGTAGATGCCGAAGCTGACGGTCGTGGTGAAGGCGGTCATGAACAGCACCAGCGCGACGGTGATCGCGATCAGCTGGTCGTTGCGGAAGATCGTCGGGGCCAGGTCACGCCAGGGCGTGCGCTGCTCGCGCACCGGGATCTCCGGGTCCTCCTCGACGAGCAGGACCATGACCGCCTGGCACGCCAGCGTCAGCACCACCACGGCACCGGCGATGGTGAGGTACGCCGTCGCGAGATCCCCGACGACATCGGCCAGGGCGTTGCTGACGGGCACGATCGCCACGACCATCGTGAACGTGCCGATGTTGGCGCAGATCCGGGCGAAGGCGCCGATCCGCTCCCGCTCGGCCTGGTCCTGGGTCAGCGCCGGCAGCATCGACCAGTAGCCGATGTCGTTGGCGGTGAAGGTGATCTCCCAGGCGAGGTAGACCGCAGCGAAGGTCAGGATGAACGCGAGGTCGCCCATCCCCACACCGAGCCCGGCGAACATCAGCACCATGAAGACCGACGAGGTGAGGGCGCCGAGCACGATCCAGGGTTTGAACTTGCCGAACCGGCTGCGGGTGTTGTCGATCAGCACGCCCATGAACGGATCGTTGACGGCGTCGAAGATCCGTACGACGACCAGCACGACGGTGACGCCGCCGAGCACGGAGTCCGACACCTCGAGCACGTCGCTGAGGTAGAAGATCAGGTAGAGGCTGATCATCGTGTAGGCGGCGTCGCGGCCCAGCGTGCCGAGGCCGAAGCCGTAGCGGTTGCGCAGGATCCGCCGGTGCTCTGCGGCGCTGGGCGAGCTGGTGGTCACGGGCCCTCCTCGAGCCGCTCCACGACATAGAGCGTGGAGCCGTGGTCCCCGAGCATCCGGATGCCGGGGTGGTACTCGGTGCCCGAGAACTGGTGGTGCAGCCGGATCCCCTGCGCCAGCAGGGCTCCGGTCCCGACGTACTCCTCGGCGGCGTCGGTGAGGCTGGTGAACTTCGCCGCGGTGCTGAGCACGACGCCGCGGGGGTCGAGGCGGATCGGCGTGACGTGGTTGATCAGGTCGCCGAAGCGGTCGATCATCAGCCGCTGCGGCTTCGACCGCACGCGGTACGTCGTCTCGGGCTCGAGACCGGCGACGGGGAGGAGGTCCGGCGCGGGCGCTGCGACCACGCGGCGCTGGAAGTTGCCGAGGATGGTCCGGTCGCCGTCGTCGACCTGCCAGACGAACCGGTCGGGGTGCGGCTTCGTGTGCCGGCGGAACCGGCCGTGTTGGAAGAGGTCGCGATGGGTGCGATAGAAGGCGATCTGCTCACGCACCTCCTTGCGCTCCTCGCTGCTGAGCAGCTCGAGGTCGTACTCATAGCCCAGGACTCCGAAGCAGGCGACGTTGAACCGCGTCGACAGCGGGGTGTTGCGCAGCGTCTGCTGGTGGGGTGCGTTGGAGATGTGTGCGCTGATGGTGCTCAGCGGATAGAGGTACGACAGTCCCTGCTGGATCTCGAGCCGCTCGATCGGGTCGGTGTCGTCGGAGGCCCAGATCATCGCGCTGTGGGCGAGCATGGCGAGGTCGAAGCGGTTGCCGCCGCTGGAGCAGGTCTCGAGCAGCACGTGTGGCCGCGGCTCGAAGATCCGGCGTAGGACGTCGTGCAGGTTGGCGACGTACTGGTGGGCGGTCATGCCGGGCGCACGGACGTGCGGCGAGTGGGTGTCGGCGAGATGCCGGTTCATGTCCCACTTCACGTAGCGGAAGTCGTGGGCGTCGAGCAGGGCGCCGACCGAGGCGACCACGTAGTCGCACACGTCCGGGTTGCACAGGTCGAGCACGTGCTGCTGGCGACCCAGGCGCGCAGGCTTGCCGGGGATGCGCAGCGCCCACTCGGGGTGGGTGCGGTAGAGCTCGCTGTCCTCGTTGACCATCTCCGGCTCGACCCAGATGCCGGCCTGCAGGCCGAGCGCGGACAGCTTCGTGACCAGGGAGCCCAGTCCGCGGGGGAACTTCGCGTCGTCGACGGCGTAGTCGCCGAGGCCGGCGGTGTCGTCCTTGCGGCCGGCGAACCAGCCGTCGTCGACGACGAAGAGCTCCATGCCGAGGTCGGCGGCACGGCGTGCCTGCTTGAGTAGGCGGCGCTCGGAGACGTCGAAGGAGAGCGCCTCCCAGCTGTTGTAGGCGACCGGGCGCGGCGTACGCCGATAGCGCGCGGGCAGCACGTGGTCGACGACGAACCGGTGCATCCGCTCCGACAGCCCGTTGAACCCGGTGTCGGCGAACGCCAGGACCGCCTCGGGGGTCTCGAACTCCTCGCCTGGTGCGAGCGGCCAGGAGAAGCCTTGCGGGTTGATGCCGCCGGCGACGCGGAGCAGACCCGTGGCGCCGCGCTCGACGCTGCCGAGGTGGTTGCCGCTGTAGACGAGGTTGAAGCCGTGGACGCGTCCGTGGTCCTCGTCGGCGTCGGCGGCCGCGAGCAGGAACCCGGGGTTGTGCCGGTTGCTGCTGGAGCCGGTGCTGCTGGAGACCCCGCTGAAGCCGGGGCCGATCGGACGGTCGTGGGCGTGGGTCTCCGCGATCCACGCACCGTCGAAGGTGATCAGCCGCGGCGCCCCGCCCAGCGATGCCTCCGGCAGGTCGAGCTGGAAGCTCAGGAGCTTCTCGACCACCACCTCAGCGGGTCCGGTGTTGCGGACGACGACCCGGCGGGTGATGACGTCGGCCGCAGCGAAGACCGTGTAATGCAGCGCCACCTCGATGCCGGCGCGCTCGTCGGCCAGGTCGATGACCAGGGTCGTGGCCTCGGCCGGGGTCCCGTGGGCCGTCGGCAGGGTGCGTGCGGCGAGGCTGCCCGCGTGGACCTCGTGGCCGCGGTAGCCGAGGTCGAGGTCGTAGCCGACGTGCGCGGTGCGGATCTCACACGGGCTCGTGCGGTAGTCGCCCTGCCCGATCCCGCTGAACTCCAGGGGAAGGGTGTCGAGGCTGTAGCGGACGTCCTCGGGTGCGTAGGCCACGGTCGAACCCCCGCGCGCGACCCGGCTCCAGCGCAGCGCACTGGGATCCTGGATCGCCAGGCGCGGCCCGTAGTGGATGTGCTCGAGGTGTCCGTGCTCGGTGACGGCGAACCAGTACGACGTGTGCGCGGTCTGCAGGTAGAACGTGCCGTCGCGGTGCTCGATCACGTGTCCGTCCCGGTCGGCAGCAGGGGAGATCCGAACGTATCCCACGCGCCGCGGCCTCGCAGGGAGTCGTGGGACTCCGCCGCCGCGTATCGAAGGACTGGCGGTCGGGCTTCCCTGATAGTCGCCCGACCCGTACACCACTTTGCTTCTATAAAGTGGTCTAACGTAATGATGTGAGCCAAGACCGAGGCGAGTTGCACCCCGAGTTCGCTGTGGGCTGGGAGACCTACCCCTGGGGCCGCGAACCGGATCACTCTGCCTCACGCCGCCAGCAACTCGCGGCCCGAGGGCCCTACCAGGCGGCAGTGCCAGCCCGCATCGCGGAAGCCGAGGTCCGGATCAACGGCGCGCTTCAGGCCGAGGCCGAGGATGCTGTCCGCGAGATCGCCCGCTTCGATGCCGAGATCACCGCGATCTCCGAGCGCCGCGCGGCGCGTGAAGGCGATGATGCGGCCACCGAGCTGGCCCCGCTGGCCTCGGTGCTATTGCGCACCGAGGCGGCGTCGTCATCGGAGATCGAGGGCGTGACTGCCGGGGCCCGAGCGCTGGCGATGGCAGCGATTGAGGCCAAGGCCGGCCCCAACGCCCAACTGGTCACTGCGAACGTCACGGCCATGCAACGTGCGGTCGAGCTGGCCGACGAGATCAGCGTCTCCTCGATCCTCGCGGCTCACCAAGCACTGCTCGATCATCATCCGTACGCCGCCCCCGGCACACTGCGTGACCAGCAGGTGTGGATCGGCAACAACGCGCTGAGTCCGCACACGGCCTCGTTCGTCCCTCCTCACCACATCGGTGTCCCTGTGGCGCTCGATGACCTCATCACCTTCGTACAGCGAGTCGACCTGCCGGTGCTGGTGCACGTCGCGATCGCGCACGCGCAATTTGAGACCATCCACCCCTTCAACGACGGCAACGGGCGCATCGGGCGCACCCTCGTCCACGCGATGCTGCGCCACTCTGGTGTCACTCGTACTCTCACGGTTCCGGTCTCTGCCGGTCTGCTCACCGACACGTCCGCCTACTTTCGAGCGCTCACGGACTATCGGGAGGGATATCCCGAGACGATCATCCGGCAGTTCATCAACGCCTCCTTCCGTGCCATCGGCAACGGGCGTCAGCTCGTTGACGACCTGGAGACGGTCTTCGAGGACTGGAGCGGGCGGTTGACGTCACGGCGAGGATCAGCCGCGCGCCGGCTGCTGCCTCATCTGCTGAACCAGCCCGCCGTCAATGTCGCCTACGCGGAAGCCGCCACAGGCGTGGCGCTCTCGGCCGCCCAGCGCGCGGTGGAGCAGCTGGAGGAAGCCGGCATCCTCAAGCGGGCGGGCGGGGGACAGCGCAACCGCGCCTGGATCGCCCCAGACGTCATCGACGCGCTCGACGCCTTCGCCGAACGCGTGGGGAGTCGGAGATAGCGAGCCTTCTGCGAGCCGTCTAGTCAGCGCGTGCAGTCTTCTCGGACGGTTGCTGACAACGGCCCCTGATCCTGCCTTTCCGCAGGTCAGGGGCCGTTCTCGGTGACGCGCCGGATCAGATGTCGTAGTACTGACTGACTGACCCATGCTGACCTGCGCAAACGTCGGAGTTGAGGAACTATTTGTACCACGCTTGTAACGAGTCATGACCTGGACGCAGCCCCGCGGAGTGGGCATTGCTAGCCAACTCTGCCGCTCATTGGAGTCCCTGGGCGAATCGCCCCCTGTGACCTCGCCAGGCACAACGCCCTTCAACACCTCCGACGCCAAGCGGCTTGATACAGGGCCGCTGATGCCCGATAGCTTTCGCTCGGAGACGACAGGGTCTGCGAGGGGTCCCAAGGTCACGTGAGACAGCACAGCGACCGGCCGCGGACAATGAGCGACAAGGCCGCGCCGGGCGGGGAACTCACAGCGCTCAAGGCTGACCCGGCAAACGTGGCGACCCGGTCGCAGGCTGGGTGACGTGCGCTCGTGTGCGGCCGGTGCCGCCCGCGATGCTTCAGGCATTCAGGGAAGGTCAGAGGCGTAGCGGACGGATCGGGGCGAAGACCAACGAGGGGTCGGCGAGCCATTCCTCGGTCGGGATCACGTCGACGTAGAGCTCGATCTCGTGCCCATCGGGGTCGGCGATGTAGAGCGAGTGGGTGATCGTGTGGTCGCTGGCGCCCTTGATGTCTACTCCGTGCTCGGTGAGGTGGTGCACGACCTCGCGCAGCTCGTCGTCGCTGTCGCCGACTTTCAGGCCGAAGTGGTACAGGCCCAGCCGGGGTCCCGGGGGCATCGCCGCCGCGGCGGAGCCCACCTCGATGAGCAACAGCTCGTGGTGAGTACGGCCGGAGGAGAACGCCGCCGCGGGGACCGGCAGTGGCACCTCCCCGCGGACCTCATCCCAGCCGAGCACGTCTCGGTAGAACCGCCGTGAGCGCTCCAGGTCCCGGACGTAGAGCACCAGGTGGCCAAGCTCGTGGATGCGCATGATGGTCGACTCCGATCTTCGTTCGGGCTGGGCCTAAGCCAGCTTCGTTCGGCTGGGCGCGGGCCCGACCGGCCCGGATGCCGGGCACACCGGTCCTCTGTCACGATGACCGGTCAGGCCGGGGCGTCCCTCGCGTACTCAAAGGACGCGGTCACGATCTGGGAGACCACCTCTGCCTCCTCCTCGTCGCGGGGTGCGTAGACCATCACGGCACCGGAGGTGATCAGGCCGCGGCGGGCGACCGGGTGCAGCTCTGCCCAGCCTGCCTGGATCAGGCCGGAAGCAACATCGGGCGGTACTACCAGGTGCAGGGACTGGTCCGGTGCGGGGTGCAGGTGGGCGAACTCGGTGCCGATCATGAAGGCCTCGGGTGGCCCATGCGCGGCCTCCGGCGGCAGGGTCAGGGCGCGGGCTCCCGGCACCGAGATCATGCTGGGGCGCCAGACCACCCCCGGCAACTGAGCGAGCCGCTTCTCCAGCAGGCTGCGCGGCCGATCGTCGTGAGGCTGTTGGTCGAGCTGGGTGTGCGGATTGCTCGGCGTGGTGCGCGGCCTGACACCGCCTCGAGCGGGGAGGTCGGCCAGGTCTGCCAGCGAGCCGGTCACGGCGTGAGCACCGAGCCGGGCACCAGCGGGTCGAGCTCGTCGCCCGGGGAGGCGAAGAAGGCGAACAGGGCAAGCGCGGCGCCCGTGAGGGATAGCTCCTTGAGGGACTGGGTCTGCTCGTTCACCTTGCCCGCAGGGTCGGTCTCGCGCCAGAAGTCGTGCATCAGCAACGCTGTCGGCACCAGAAAGCCGACCAGCAGTAGGGCCCCCAGGTCGGGCCAGACACCGACGGCCACCATGAGGCCACCAAGAATGATGACCGCGCCGGAGATGTCCACCATCAGCCCGGCTGCCGGAACACACTTGCTGACCGCGTAGCCGGCCATCATCTCGCGCTGGCTGAAGTGAGCTATCCCGGCGCCCAGGAACAGCAGCGCGAAAAGGATCCGGACGATGAGAACCAGAACGTCCATGAGAGCTCCCAGGTGTCCATTCCTTACTTACTCTTTGTAAGTGACTCTAGGACTACCATTCCGGGAACGGCATGGCAAGGGTTCTGGGAGCCGGCGTCGACGAAAGGGGGTTGGAGAGCGTGGACGAGAGGGAGAACTACTGTCCGGTCTTTCACCGCGCGGTCGAGCTGATTGGGCGGCGCTGGAACGGCCCGATCATCCGCGCACTGCTCGACGGAGCAGAGCGCTTTGGTGAGATCCGCTCGAGAATTCCGGGGCTCACGGACCGGCTGCTCGCCCAACGGCTTCGCGAGCTGGAGCGCGAGGGTGTGGTGCAGCGTGTCACGGCGGCCGCTGGACCTGTGCCGCGCTACATGCTGACGCCCAAGGGCCAGTCGCTGACGCCGGTGATCGAGTCCATAGCCCAGTGGGCTGCCATGTGGGGTGGCCTCCCGGATCCGCACCACATGGCGATCAGCCTCGACAGTCAGAGGGAGAATTGATGGTCAACTTGTCTGGACCATGGGCGCGTTGACGGGACTTCGCGCTGGCACGGACGGTGAACAGCCCGCTGAAGGGAATGGGTTCGCTGGTCGTAAGTGCCCGTGAGTCGACGCGTTTCGCCAGTTCGCGAAGTGATGGAAGTACGGAAGACCGCGCTCTGGCAGATCCAGGCCCTTCTCCCGGCCTAATTTGCTACCCCACGGACCATTCAGTATGACCACGGCGTCACTGCGGTCGCGTCATCGTCTGGACCTCACCTTTGCGCTGACCACTCGGCGAAGGAGCGCATTGCGTCGGCTGAGCCCTGAATCCCGATGTCCGCAGCCTCGCGCCTTCCGAAAGCGTGCAGGACGAGCTCGAGGGGCGCCCCCGAGAGAACGACTCCGCTCGAGTGCTTACCGATCGCGGTGAGCGCGCTGTCGTCCGGTTCGAGCCGGACAGCGACGGGCGCCTTCCGGTAGGCCCTCGTGAGGATCGGCCTTGCACGGCGCCAGAGCTCCCGGACCTCCTCCTCGTGGAGCGTGCGATGCGGCACCGGACCGGATCCGCGGCGCAGGTCCTCGTGGTGGACGACGTACTCGAGGAGATTCAAGGTCTCATCGAACCGACCCATCAACGAGTGTCGGGATGGTCCTGCCTCCAACGTGTCGACCAGGACGGCATATCCGTGGGGGCTGCCGGCCTGGGTGACGAGCGACCGCATGAAGCGCTCCTCGCCCGGCGACTTGGTGGTCACCTGGTCCCAGATGTTGCGCAGGATCGCGTGCTCGCGCTGGACCACATGTGCGAGTAGGTGTCGCGTTGTCCACCCGTCACAGAGCGTCGGCGCATCGGGATCTGCATCGCGGAAACTAGCTGCGAAGGAGCGGCGTTCCTTCGCGACCCAGGTCATGTCACTTCCCACCCTTCACCATGGTGTCGATGTCTGCTGCCCAGCCAGACATTCCTAAGGCGCCGTCTTCCGTGGCCCGTTGTCGAGGGGGGCGAGCGCTTGGTTCGCCCTTCGACACTTGCGGTCATTGCCGTTCCCGGGTGAAGTGATCGATGCCCACCGCTACGAACACCGCCGTTGATGTTCCTAGTACGGACCCATCAGGCCCGGCGATGCTGGCGACGAGGAACAACTTGCGCCCCTCGTGGCGCTGCACTTGTGCCTGCAGTCGGTAGGAGACGCCGATCATCACTGGAGCTCGATACTCGACCGTCAACTGGCGCGTGACGGCTGGTGTCCCGACGAGGTAGAGCAGGAATCCGTAAAGGTCGTCGATGACCGTGGCGACTGCGCCGCCGTGGGCGATGCCGGGAGCGCCGACGTGCCGGTTGTCAAAGGTGTGGTCGGCCACGACGCCGTCGCCATGGCGGCGAACCTGGAGGTGATGGCCGTGCGGGTTGTCGGGTCCGCAGCCAAGGCACTGCTCGTGGTGGGGCGGCAGGTCGACTCCTTCCCGGTGCGGGCGGAACTTCTCAGCCCACGTGGCAAGCATCGATGGCAGGTCAGTCATGGGATGGACGGCCTCTCAGGACTTGGGCCCAGGCGGCGAGGACCTGTTCTTGGCGGTGGCCTGGGTGGGAGGTGAGCAGGCCGCTGACCCCCCTGCCGAGGAGGAGGTCGAGGGTGAGCCGGATCTTGACCGGGTCGTCGGTGAGGTAGGTGCGACAGATCTGCGCAAGCTCGTCGTTGACGCGCTCCTCGGCTGGGATCAACTGGGCTCGCAGATCGGGATGTGAGCGGGCGGCCACCCACAGTTCCAGGGTCGCGGCGTACAGCGGACCCGAAAGCGCCTCTGCCAGCAGCCCGAGCGCAGCCTCTTGCGGCTCGATCCGACTCCGAGGCCGCTTCGCCCCTTGAGTCGTGGCCGGGGACAGGTCCGCCAACGCCTCGCGCACCCGACGCAGGCGCTTCTGCGCCAGATGCTCAACCGCCGCGACCACCAGCTGGTCTCGGGTCCCGAAGTGGTGCAGCTGTGCGCCTCGTGACAAGCCGGCCTTCTCGGCCACCGCGGCACTGGTGGTGCCGGTGTAGCCCAGCTCGACCAGGCACGCCACGGTGGCCTCCAGCAGCACACGACGAGTGGCTGCGGAGCGTTCCTCCTGTCGCCTGGCTTGGGTGGGCACACTCAGACCTTACATGCATGCACGAATGTATGTAAGGCGGCTATCGATCGCCGCTGCACGGTGATAGCGCGTTGGCGAGGCAGGTGAAGCCATGGTGAGAGTTGTTCTGGACTATCCGCATCGGATGGCGGGCCACTGCGGCACGGGCAGGTTGCGTGACTCCTCATGGAGTGGGCCGGATTCTGCTGGGACGAGTCGTCCTAGCGGTCGCTAACGACGTGAGCGGCGCGGCCCCACCCTAGGTGCACCTAGGGCTGCACTGGATTCATCGGTCGTTGCCGGCGTCGGATTGGTGCCCGGTGCCATCCCTCCATCGCGTGGTCCAGTCAGAGATCGCGTGGAGCGCTGGCACGAGCGCCTGCGCCGCCTCGGTCGGGGCATAGCCGACCAGGCCCGATTCCGTGGTGGTGCGTCGCTCGAGGAGGCCCTCGGCCTCGAGCCGGCGCAGCCGGTCGCACAGCAGCCGATCCGAGACGCCAGGAACGGCGACGCGGATGTCGCTGAACCGCCGAGATCCCGAGAGCACTGCGAGCAGGATGCTGCCCGTCCATCTACCACCGATGAGCTCCAGTGCCTGCTGCAGGCCGAGGCAGTGGCCGGGCGGCCATTGTCCGGAAGTGCTGCTCTGCTGCGTCACTGGTCCATCATGACGTCTCGGTTCGTCGCGAGGAACCTTTGGGCCGGACACCACCGCCCGCCGGGGTCGCGTCGCCGCTGGGCACACCCCCTTCAACATTCACTTACGAAGGGTACTTACGATACGTAAGTTTCCGGCCTAGGATGAAGCCGTTGGAGCGGGCGGCCTCAGTCCTGCTCCGCACCTCGACGTGGAAGGTCTGGTGGCTGACCGTGGACGTACTTGTGTTGGTGGGGCGCATCCTGTTCGCCGCCTTGTTCTTGATGTCGGGATTCGGGCACCTGACCCAGACCAAGATGATGGCCCAGTACACCGCCTCACGCGGGGTTCCCCAGGCGCTCGCCCCGGCAGCGGTCTTCGGGACGGGGCTGCTGATCGTGGCCGGCGCACTGATGGTCCTGCTGGGCGTATGGGGCGACCTGGGCGCCCTGTTCCTGGTGGTCTTCCTGGTTCCCACGGCCGTGGTCATGCACGGCCCCTGGGGCGTCGAAGATCCTCAGCAGCGGATGATGGAACAGACCCAGTTCCTCAAGGACCTGGCGCTGGCCGGGGCGGCGCTGATGGTGCTGGTCCTGTTCGGCTGGGCCGGCCCGGACCTGGGCCTCACACTGACCGACCCGCTGTTCGACCTCGACTGAGCCCGCCGTTGCACCTCGACCCGAACCGAAGCGCCCGGACCGGAGGGAGTCGTCGATGACTGGGCTGCGAGTCGGTGACCTTGCCCCGGACTTCGAACTGCCCGACCAACATGAGACTCAGGTCCGGTTGAGTCGGTTGCTCTCGGGCGGGCCGGTGGTGCTGTTCTTCTACCCGTTGGCGATGAGTCGAGGCTGCACCGCGGAAAGCTGCCATTTCCGTGACCTGGCTGCGGAGTTCGAGGCGGCCGGTGCGACCAGGGTCGGGATCAGCCGCGACTCCGTGGCTCGTCAGCGTCAGTTCGACGCCGAGCATGACCTGGGGTACCGGTTGCTCTCCGACGCCGACGGGACCGTGGCCTGCGCCTACGGTGCGCAGCGGAATCTTCCCGGGTTGCCGCCGCGGCGGAGCACCTTCGTGATCGGCGCCGACCAGCGCGTGCGGGGAGTGGTTCGTAGTGAGCTGCGGATGGAGGCCCATGCGGACGAGGCGCTGCGCATCCTCGCGGCGGACGGGGGCACGGACGCCGGGGGGACCGGGCCTGCCTAGCGACGGTGGGGTGGTTTCCCCGGGGGCGGGGGGTTCTCGGGCCGCGGGCCGTCTTCCTCGTCGGTGAGATGTGCGTCGGGGTCGACCGAGGTCTCGAACGCGGCGGCGAGATCCTCGCCGGAGCTGTGTCCTCGGGTCTCTCGCAACGGGGTCTCGCGCAGGAACAGCAGGATGACGAACCCGAGGATCGCGAACGGTACGGCGGCGAGGAACGTGGTCTGCAGCGCCTCGGCGAACCCGGTGGTGACCGCGAGATGGATGGGCTCGGGCAGCGCCGCGATCTGCTCGGGGCTGCCCTGGGTGGCCGACCCGGCGGGCATCTGGTCGGCGCTCACCCCGGCCGCCGTCAACTGCGCGGGGATGGTGTCGCGGAGCCGGTGGGTGAGGAGTGCGCCGAAGACGGCGACTCCCATCGCGCCGCCCAGGGACCGGAAGAACGTGGCTCCGGAGGTGGCGACGCCGAGGTCGGCATGGGGCACCGCATTCTGGGTCGCCAGCACGAGGACCTGCATCACCATGCCGATGCCGGCGCCGGTGATGAACATGAAAACGCCGGCCAGCCACAGCGAGGTGTCCACTGACAGTCGGCTCATCAGCGTCAGGCCGACGGCGGCGACCAGCAGGCCGACGACGGGGAAGATCTTGTAGCGGCCGGTGCGGGTGATCAGCCGCCCCGATCCGATGGAGGTGGCCAGCAGGCCGACCATCAGCGGAAGGGTCAGCAGGCCGGAGGCGGTGGGGGACTCACCCTTGACGATCTGCAGGTATTGCGGCAAGAAGATGATGGCGCCGAACATGGCGACCCCGACGACGAAGCCGGCCAGACTGGTGATGACGAAGGTGTGGTTGGCGAACAGTCGCGGCGGCATGATCGGTTCGGCCGCCCGGCGCTCCTGCCAGACCGCGAGCGCCAGCATGACCAGCGCCACCGCGGTCAACCCGTAGGTCCAGGCCGAGTTCCAGGCGAACTCCTCGCCGCCGAGCGAGAGCATCAGCAGCAGCGCGCTGATCCCGGCGACGATGAAGAACGCCCCCAGCCAGTCGATGGCGTGCCGGCGGCGTGGGAACGGCAGCTTCAGCACCCGTTCGGTCACCACCAGGGCCACGATGCCGATGGGGATCCCGACCCAGAAGGTCCACCGCCACGAGAGGTGCTCGACCAGGAAGCCACCCAGCAGGGGCCCGGCGACGGTGGCCAGGCCGAAGACCGAGCCGATGTAGCCCTGATAGCGGCCGCGTTCGCGGGGACTGACGACGTCGCCGATGATCGCCTGGGACAGTGCCATCAGCCCGCCCACGCCGAGTCCCATCACGGCCCGGGACCCCACCAGCTGCCCCATGTTCTGGGCGAACCCGGCGGCGAGTGAGGAGACCAGGAAGATCCCGATCGCGGACTGGAACATGATCTTGCGGCCGTACAGGTCCGACAGCTTGCCCCAGATGGGAGTGGAGGCGGTCGAGGTCAACAGGGTGGCCGAGACGACCCAGGCCAGTTGGTCCTGACCGCCGAGCTCGCCGACGATGGTGGGCAGCGCGGTGGCCACGATCGTCTGGGACAGGGCGGCGACCAGCATGCCGAGCATGAGCCCGACCAGGACAGTGAGGATCTGCCGGTGCGTCAGCTCCGGCATCACCTGCTCGCCGGGTGCCCCGGGGGCACCGGCTCCGGGGGAGGATGCCGTACTCATCGCTGGCCCCTTTCCGCGGTGTGCGGATCCCCGGTCAGATGCTCGTCGAGGCCGGCGTTGAACGCGGCGAGCAGGGAGGCGAAGCGCGCCAGATCCTCGGGCGACCACGACCGCAGCAGCTCCCGGACGACGCCGCGTCGTTCCGCCCGCGTCGTCGTCAACACGCCTCGGCCGTGCTCGGTGAGCCGCAGCCGGAGAGCGCGCCGGTCATCGGCGTCCGGTTCGCGCGTGACAAGGCCAGCCTGCTCCAGGGCCGCGACCTGTCGGCTGATCGTCGAGGCGTCTAGGTGGAAGTGCGCTGCGAGCTCACTGGACCGCAGTGGGCCGGTGTCATGGAGCCACGCGAGGATCCCGTAGGCGGCCCTTTCCACGACCTGCTCTGTCGGGCCGCCGCGCAAGTGCACCTTCTGGGCACGACGCACCAACAGGGTCAGCTCTTGCTCGATGGACTCCACCGAGGTCAGGTCGGTCTCCGATCCAACTGATTGCATGTACCAACCATAACGCTCTGGCGACGGCGAGCGCACCCGTGATGTCTCGGGTGGCCAGAGCCGGAGCGGCGCCGGGATAAGCGCTACTGCTCCAGGTGTAGCGGCACAGCAGTTCCACCCGCCGCAGATCGCAAGTGGGCGATGTTTGGGGACAGCCGGACGCCAGTCAGGAGATGTCGCCGACCAAGTAGCGCTGCAACGTGGGAGCAAGCGCGGCCACCAGCTCGTCCTGGCTGGCCGAGGTCAGATCGTCGAGGCCGACGACGTGGCGAGCCAAGGCGAGGCCAAGGATCTGCGACATCACGAGCGCGGCGCGCAATGGCGCCTGCGCGACCCCGAGCTGGGACACGACCGGTTCCAGCAGCTCAGTGGTGAACTTCTCGCCAACCTTGCGAGCGGTGTCGGCTTCGACCGCTGCGGTGCGAATGGTTCCGAGGATGCGCTCTCGCCGGCCCGTATCATCCAGTGCCTCGATCACCAGTCTTGCCAAGCGCTCGCCGACGAGCCTCGGGTCCCCGTCCAGGAGTCGAGCGATGAGCGCGGACGAATCAGAAAAAGGGTTGACGACTTCGTCGAACAGCTCTCGTTTCGAGCCGAAGAAATACGCCACGAGGGCGGCATCCACGCCCGCCTGTGCTGCGACCGCCCTCAGCGTGACGCGATCGTAGCCTCCAGCGGCGAACTGCTCGCGGGCTGCCCGAGCTATCTCCTCGCGTGTCGAACTGTGCCCCGGCCGGCGCCCTGGTCGTGCTCGGACCGGGCTCACGGCCGCCGCTGCCACTGCCGCCGTTCCACCAGAAGGTTGCTCCATACCCCACCTGCCTAGTTTTTCCGACCAAAGGCCGCCGTCGAAGGGCTGGGGGCTCGGAGAGCGGACGCGACACGCCGGGGCGTGGCACTCCTCATGAAGTCCAGCCTAGGCGTCGCTGGCCAGCGACCGCGTCACCTTGTCGAGGCCGGTGCCGTCATCCTGACAGTGTCGGACGATGGTGCTCAAAGGGCAACGACGACTCAAAGCGGAGCGACCCGCTGGGTGCGCCGACTCTTGGTGGTCTGACGAACTCGCTCAGCCAGACGCGGCAACGCCCGGCGACCAACGCCATCGGTATCGGTGTCGGTATCCAACAGCATGCCATTGCATAGGAGGCGCAGCGCCGTGGGCGGCTGCAACCCTCCGCATCTACCCTTTTCCTCCTATGTATTTCGGCGTAGGCTGGCGCCGACCGCTACCTACGGGTGATCGCGATCCCCCGGGTTCGGCCGCCACGGCTGGAGGTGGGTGAGGTGAGCTACGGGAATCCGTACGGGCTGGCATGGCAACAGCTGGGGAACGCCGTGTGGGATGTCTTGGCAGTCGTGTGGTGGACGCTGGTAGCTGGCAGCGTCGCGTTCGGTGCATGCTGGTGCATGGGGCAGTTCATGTATACGGAGTGGGTTCGCGACCATCCTGCGCCCCGCCTCCGGTTCTTTGCCGAACGCAGGCTGCGTCGAGACATCGCCCGCGGGCTGGGCGACCTTGAGGAGTACCTCCGCGAACGCGATCCAGCGCAGCTCGACGACGGGCCTGCCCGTTCCGCCCGGTCCCGGACCTGGAGGCGCCGGGGCTGGCACCGACCTTGAAACAGACCCCGACAGCCCGAACGCCTCCAGGATCTGCGGTTTGCAGGCGGTTCTCTGACGGCTGCCCCAAGTCCGGGCCGTTCGATGGCTGGGACCTCGCGGGTCGGACGTGTCTGCGGCGGGACGCCGACGCCAGCACGCTGGATTGCGGCCAATCTGCTCGGGGTGGCTGGAGTGCCCGGGGAAACCGCACGGGGGGCGGGATTGGTCCGGTGGGGGAGTTGGACACGTAGCAGCTCAGGTGACGTGGAGGTCGCATGCTCCGGCCGCGTCCGGACGCCCGGCGTCGGCGACCGCGCCAGACACGGGCATTCCCGGGTGCGGGGACGATATCGACGGCCCGGCACAGGCCCCGGCGGGCCGCCATCGGTATCCCAACCGGGACAGCCGGATGGGCCTGGCGCGATGAGCGATGCTGAGCAGATGATGCCGAGCCGCTGGCAGGACGAGAGCGAGGGGCTGCTTCGCGTGGTCGAGCGCATTGCCCTGATCCTGAACGAGGCCGGGATCCCACGGATGCCCGCCAGGGTGTTGGCCTACATGCTCGCCGACGACGCTGACCGCTACTCCGCCGCCGCGCTCGCGGACGGGGTCCGGGTCAGTCCGGCCGCAATCTCGGGGGCCGTGCGGTATCTCACCGCGACACGGATGGTGGTCAAGGAGAGGGAACCCGGGAGGAGGGCCGAGTTCTACCGGGTCTGTGAGGGCGACGTGTGCGGCATGATCGTGGCCGCCTGGATCCCGGTTCTCAAGCAGTGGGAGTCCGTGGTGGAGTCCGCGGCCGTCGAGCTCGGCGCGAACGGCGGTGGCCACCGATTGGCCGAGGCGACGGAGTTCATCGCGTTCCTGCGCGGCGAGACGGAGGGCATGCTCGGGCGCTGGGTCGAGTACCGCCGAGATCCTGGATGAGCGATCCTCGGTGATCGAGGCGCCAAACGTTGGCGGTCGATCGCGTTCGGGCCCTGCCGGCGGTCCGGGTCGGTGTGGTGGGGCCTCCAGGACGTGCCCCCGGCGTTCGTCTCTGGACGCTTCGGTTCCTCAGTTGCGGACCTCGATGTTTTGTCGGTCGGTGGCCTCGGCCTGCTGGTTGAGCATGGTCAGAAGTTTGTCGCCCTCGATGTCGAGGTCGGGCAGGAGGCGGTCGAGCCAGCGGGGCAGCCACCATGCTCGCTCGTCGAAGACGGCCATGAGAGCCGGGACGAGCGTCAGCCGGACGATGAAGGCGTCGATGAGGATGCCGGCGGCGAGGGCGAAGCCGATCTGCTTGATCATGATGTCGTGGCTGAAGATGAAGCCGGAGAACACCGCGACCATGATGATCGCGGCTGCTACCACGACGCGGCTGGCCTGGTCGAAGCCATGCACGACGCTCTGGCGGGCTGGCTGGCCGTGGATGTGTGCCTCGCGCATGGAGGAGACCAGGAAGACCTCGTAGTCCATGGCGAGCCCGTAGAGGATGCCGGTCACGATGATCGGCATGAAGCTCATCAGCGGGCCGCCGGTGTCGAACCCGAAGAGGCTGCTGAGCCAGCCCCACTGGAAGACGGCGGTGGTGGCACCGAAGGTGGCCAGGATGCTGAGCAGGAAGCCGGCGGTGGCCTTGAGTGGGACGACGATCGAGCGGAAGACCAGCATCAGGATCAGGACGGAAAGGACGATGATGATGCCGAGGTAGAGCGGTAGGACGTCGGCGAGCTTGTCGGACATGTCGATGCCGATGGCGGTGAACCCGGTGACGCCGAGCTGCACATCATTGGTCTGGGCGATGGCGTTGTCGGGCTCGCGCAGCGACTTCACGAGGTCGCTGGTGGCCTCGTCGCTGGGGCCGGAGGTGGGGATGACGCTGAACACGGCCAGGTCGCCGGCCTCGTTGACGCCGACCGGGGCGGCCAGCACGATGTCGTCTCGGCCCTGGAACTCGGCGAGGAGCTTGGCGGTCAGCTCGGGTGTGACGCGGTCTGTGGAGCCGGTGGGCTCTGCGGTGACCAGGAGGGGGCCGTTGAATCCCTCACCGAAGCCCTGGGAGACGGCCTCGTAGCTCTGCCGTGCGGCGGTGTCCTGGTTCGCGGTCTCGCCGGTTGGAATGCCCAGGTTCATGCTGGCCGCGGGGATCGCCATCACGCCCAGGATCGCGACCACTCCTGCGATGACGGGCCACCTGAACCTGATCACGCCCTTGACCCAGTGGTCGGCGACGCTGTGGGACTCCGCCTCCACCTTGGCGCGGCGTTGGGCTCGGGCCTTGTCGGAGCAGATCCGCTCGCCGACCAGCCCGAGCAGGGCGGGCAGCAGAGTCAGGGCGATGAGCACGGCCAAGGCGACCGTGGACGCCGCGACCAGTGCCATCGTGGACAGCATGGCGATGCCGATCACCGTCAAAGCGGTCAGCGCGATGAGGACGGTCAGGCCGGCGAAGAACACAGCACTGCCCGCAGTGCCGACCGCTCTGCCCGCTGCCTCCTGCGCGCTGAGTCCCCGATCGAGAATCAACCGTCGCTGCCGGTTGACGACGAACAGCGCATAGTCGATGCCGACGGCGAGGCCGACCATGAGGCCGAGGACGGGGGTGGCGGAGTTCATCTCGACGACCGTGGAGAGCGCGTACGCGCCACCCACGCCGATGCCGACGCCGACCAGCGCGGTGATCAGGGGCAGACCGGCCGCGATCAGCGAACCCAGGGTGAGCACCAGCACGAGGGCGGCGACGGCGAGACCGATCACCTCGCCGATGCCGACGGGGATCTCGATGGCCTTGAGCGAGTCGCTCGGGAGCACGGTGATCCCGGTTCCCTGCTCGGCACGCTCCACCACCTCGACCACCGAGGTGACGTCGTCATCTGTCAACGAGGTCGAGGCGACCGTGAACTGGAACTGGAACAGCGCGACCTGCCCGTCCGAGGACACCAGCACGCCGGGCACCGGGGCCCCGTCCACCACCAGCGGCTGGTAGGGAGGCGCCTGCCCCTGCTCCGACCCGGCTGAGGGATCGGCCGGTGCACCTTCCTGATCAGTGCCCGGTCCGCCCTGCTCCCCGGCACCCAGAGCGGCGTCCAGGGGGTTCACGACCTTCTCGAGGTCATAGACGTCGCTGACGGTGCCGCTGATCACCGCAAGACGCTCCGGCGTGTCGAGGCGCTCACCGTCCGGCACAGTGAACACGACGCTGGCCTGGCCTCCCGACGCCGCGGGAAGCTCATCGGCCACGCGGTCGAGCACGGTCTGGGCCTCGGTGCCCTCGATCTTCATCTCGGAGCTGACGTTCACCCCGTTGATGGCCACGGCACCGACGACCGCGGCGAGGACCGCCACCCAACCGGCAATGAACAGCCACGGCCGGCCGAACGCCGTCCGTCCGAGCCGGTACAAGAATGTGGACATGGGTTCTGGGTCTCCTTGAGGGGGCGGGGCGGCGGTGGCTAGAGGCCGTGGCGCAGGTAGTCGAAGGTGAGATCGAGGAACGAGGCGTAGTCCATCGATGCGGGGGTGGCGTCGTTCTCGCCGTCCAGGTGCACGTCGAGAGTTCCCTCCAAGGCGGCCATCACGGCGCCATATACGGCGCCGAACAGCAGCGGCACGTAGATGGCGGGGTACCGGTTCCCGGCTACGGATCCCAAGAGCTCCTGGGCGGTGTGACGCATGCGTTGCTGAACGCTGAGGACGTAGGGCTCGAGGGTCGGGTACTGCCGTGCCATGGCCATCAGCTCGCGCATCCTCACCAGGGTGTCCGCGGTGAACTGATCCCTCATCACGGACAACAGGGCATCGAGCAGTGGCAGGTCTTCTGGCAGGTCGGCGAGGATCGCGCTGGCGTCGTCGACACCACCGAACGCGACCGAGGCGACTGCCTCCTCCTTGCAGGAGAAGTGGTTCGCGAAGGTGCGCCGTGAGTAGCCCGCCCGCTCCACGACGTCCGCAGTGACAAACCCGAACAGCCCGCGCTCACGGGTCAGCTCGAAGGCCGCCTCGGCCAGCGCCTGCGCCGTCGCCTCCCGCTTGAGGTCCCGCAACCCACGATCCACTCCCTCAGTATCACCGTCCCTGCCCAACGAGCAAAATTGCCCAGTAGGCAGAGAATGAAGACTCGCCCGAGTCGAGCGCAGCGTGGCGGGCACTAGGAGACTGGTGATCCGCGTCCCCCAAACCTGTATTGACAGTAACTGCGATCACCCGGGTAGTGTTTACTAGCGACGGCGACGAGGGAGTTAAGGCCGAAGTGAGTCAAGGCGCCACCGTCGGTCGACGCTGTCCCTATCCCTGCACCGCCTCCCAGTGACGACCCCCAGAACGTCGTGGGTGCCATCTTCGTGCGCTTGCGCGAATCTCTCCAAGGAGTCGTCCCCGTGACTAGTGCCGACACCGGTCTCGCTTCCGTCAGTGCTCTCGCCGCGGACTGTGCTACCCCATGAGAGGCAATAGACCAGCCGTTGTCCCCCTCCACGGATGGTGCTTGAGCGGCCAGACGTGGCGGTACCCGGAACAGGCGCTTGGGTCAGCGAGGACGGTGATTGGTCCTGACATCGCAGGGTCGGTGGTTTATCAGGCCTGCCGATTTGATCGACGCCGCGGACGCTCCGGTGGGTGCCGAGGAGCGCGGACTCATCGAACGGGTGCTGGACGAGGGGCCGCGAGTCACGACCAAGGCGCTTGTCGTTCGCGGGAGGCTGGGCGAGATCGTCCCAATAGAGGTTGCGTTAGCTCGCTCCAAATCAGTACCCGATGGGGTGCGGGAGGCGGGTCGACTATCGGCGCCGCCCACCCACTCACTCGACTCATCGCCGAGGGTTCTTCGTGACGAGCACACCGGACCTGGTCGTCAGCTATGTCCGTGGCCACGTCGGCTTTTTGACCCTCAACCGGACGGCCAAACGCAACGCGGTCAACCTGGACATGGCGCGCGCCATCGCTGACGTGATGACCGACTTCGAATCCGACGCCAACGTCTTGGTCATCGTCATCTCTGCGAACGGTCCCGCCTTCTGCGCTGGTCAGGATTTACAGGCCTTGGCGAATGGAGAGCCGGAAGCGTTCATCGTCGGGCAGGGTTGGGCGGGGTTGACGGCGCGAACGGCAGCCACACCAGTCATCGCTGCGATCGAAGGGCCAGCGTTCGGGGGTGGGTTTGAGATCGCTCTGGCGTGCGATATGGTCGTTGCCTCCATGGGTGCATCCTTCGCGCTGCCAGAGGTGCGGAAGATGTCAAGCAGTCTGAGACACGTCTCGTTACGCGGTCTGTATGAGGGCCTCCGGTGAGGGCTGGTTGATCCAGGCGGCCTTGGGCAGCTTCGGCGCCTGGGGTCGGCGGTTGCCGAATCGTTCGGGGTGAGCGGCATGCGCGGCGTCGAGGGTGGCCTGACGCTGGACGCGGATCTCGGCGGCGGTGCCGTGGTGGACCGACGCAGGGGTGTGCAGCCCGATCCCGGAATGGCGGTGCTCGTGGTTGTAGTAGGTGAAGAAGGCCTCACAGAACGCCCTCGCGTCGGCCAGCGACCCAAACGCGTCGGGGAAGACAGGCGCGTACTTCAGCGTCTTGAACGCCGACTCGCTGAACGGGTTGTCGTTCGACACTCTCGGTCGGGAATGAGACCGGTCGACACCCAGGTCGAGCAGCAACTGCGCGACGGGTTTGGAGGTCATCGAGGTGCCCCGGTCGGCATGGACCGCCTCAGGGATCCCGTGGTCGCCCATCGCCTCCTCGAGCATGGTCTTGGCGATCTCGGAGTCCTCAGCGTTCTGGACGGTCCAGGCCACGACGTAGCGGGAGAAGATGTCGAGCACGACGTAGAGCTGGAACCAGACCCCGCGGCCGGGACCGCGGAGCTTGGTGATGTCCCACGACCAGATCTGCCCGGGCCCGGTGGCGAGCAGCTCGGGCTTCTTCTTCGCCGGATGGACGGCTTGCCGGCGACGTTCACCGGCCGCGCCGCAGGCACGCAGCAGCCGGTGCATCGTGGACATCGAGCACCAGTAGGTGCCCTCGTCCAGCAGGGTGGCCCACGTCTGCGCCACCGACTTGTCGCAGAACCGCTCGCTGGTCAACGCCGCGAGCACCTGCTCCTGTTCGGCGACAGTGAGCGCGTTCGGTGGCGTGGGCCGCTTCGGTGCCGGGCCATGCACCCTGGGCCGCTGGGCGCGATAGTGGCTACCCCGCGCACGTCCCAACAGGTCGCACGCCTGCTTCACGCTCGTGTGGACGGCGAGCTCGTCGACGGCAGGGTTGATCACCGCTGCGGCGGCTTCGGCGTGCCCGTGCTCTCGGAGAGCGTCTCCAAGAGCGCGTGTGCTTTTCCCACCAGGTCCAACGCGGCCTGCGTCCGGGCCAGCTCGGCCTCGGCCTTCTCCGCACGCGCCCGCAGTTGCTCGATCTCCCGGTCCCGCCGGTCACGTGACTTGGGTCCAAGCGCGGAGCTTGCGCCCGCCCGGGCGGCCTTGCGCCAGTCGACCATATGGGAGGAGTACAGGCCCTCCCGGCGCAAGATCGCGCCCCGCTCGCCGTGGTCGGCGGCGTCGTACTCGGCCAGGATCCTCGCCTTGTACTCCGCGGTGAACGTGCGTCGCTTCGGACGGTCAGCTCTCGGGGTCACCACCCCATCATCGAACGCCGTCGTATCGGCCAACGTCATGGTCATCAGGTGTCTCGCTTCTCGCCCCGTGCAGGGAAGGAACTCAGAAGTGGTGTCTCACCTCAGCCTGACGCACAGGGGTGCGGCGTGGCCTGATTGCTGCGGCGGGAGGGGCTGTGCGCCTCTCACAACGCGTGCCGATCAACATAGCCCGCGAGTTGTTGTCGACGGGTCTAGCAGTCAGTGCCGAGCGCGCCTTTCAATTGGGGTTAATCAACCGACTGACGGAGCGCGGGGAAGCCGTCAATGGCGCGTTGGACCTAGCATCCGAAATGCTGGCGAATCCGCACAACGCAGTAGCCGCTTCGCTCGAGGTCGCCGACGCTACGGTTCGGATCTCCCCGACGCACGCGGAGAGCGTCGCCGCGAAGCGGCTCGAGACGTTGCTCGCTGCTGCCGAGACCACGCCGCAGGGCCAACGCTTCGGCTTGCGCTGACGCGTCCTCGCGCTCCACTCGTGCTTGCCTTCTGTCAGCGGCAATCATTGGGGGGCTGAGTTCGGCGTCTTCGCTCGGCGGTTCGGAAGATGTCAAGCAGTCTGAGACACGTCTCGTTACGCGGTCTGTATGAGGGCCTTCGGTGAGGGCTGGTTGATCCAGGCGCACTTGTGCAGCCTCGGTGCCTGGGGGCGGCGGTTGCGGGGTGTGCAGCCCGATCCCGGAATGGCGGTGCTCGTGGTCGAAGTAGCCGAAGAACGCCTCGCAGAACGCCCGGGCGTCGGCCAGGGACCCGAACGCCTCGGGGAACACAGGGGCGTACTTCACGGTCTTGAACGCCGCCTCGCTGAAGGGGTTGTCGTTCGACACCCTCGGCCGGGAATGACTGCGGTCGACGCCCAGGTCGCGCAGGAGCTGGGCGACGGGTTTGGAGGTCATCGAGTGCCCCGGTCGGCATGACCGCGACCGGGATGCCGTGGACGCCCATCGCTTCCTCAAGCATGGTCTTGGCGATCTCGGAATCCTCGACTCTCTGCACCGTCCAAGCCACGACGTAGCGGGAGAAGATGTCGAGCACGAGGTAGAGTTGGAACCAGATCCACGTCCGGGGCCGCGGAGCTTGGTGACATGCCAGACCAGACCTGCCCAGGCACAGTGTGGCCAGCAGCTCGGGCTTCTCTTTGGCGGATGGATGGCTTGGCGGCGTCGCTCACCCGCGGCACCGTGGGCGCGCAGCAGCCGGTGCATCGTAGACACCGAGCACAGGTAGGCGCCCTCGTCCAGCAGCGTGGCCCAGGTCTGGGCCCCCGAATTGTCGCAGAACCTCTCCGACGTCAACACGCCCAGCACGTGAGCCTGTTCAGCTTCGGCGAGCGCGTTCGGCGGCGCCGGGCGTGCCGGGTGCGGCCCGTACACGAGGGGCCTGCTGGGCGCGGTAGTGGCTGCCCCTTGGTCGGCCAGCCCTCGCACGCCCGCTTCACACCGACGGGCTCGGCGAGGTCGTCGACGGCCGGGGTTATCACCGTCGCGACCGCTTCGGCGTGGCCGTGCTCTCGGAGAGCGTCTCCAAGAGCGCGTGTGCTTTCCCACCAGGGCCAACGCCGCCTTCGTCTTGGCCAGCTCGGCCTCAGCCTTCTCGTCTCGTACCCGCAGCCGCTCGATCTCGCGATCGCGGCGGTCCCTGGCCTTGGGGCACAGCGCCGACGCCGCGCCGGCATCGGCGGCCTTGCGCCACTCCACGATGTGGGAGGAGCACAGGCCCTCGCATCGCGAGATCTCTCCCCGCTCGCCGCGGTCAGCGGCGTCGTACTCGGCCAGGATCTCCGCCTTGTACTCCGCGGTGAACGTGCGCCGCTAAGCGGCTTGGATCGACCTTTCGCCGTAGAGTTCCAGTGACCAGAACCGGAACGTTGGTGCCCAGGAGCTCAAGCGGCTCCGCGGCGAGGTTGCCGAGCTCCGGATGGAGCGTGATGTCCTCAAGCGATCCTTGGTCCTGTGGGTCAAGGAGGCGACGAAGTGAGCGTGGCACGCTTCATCGCCGACCAGAGGACCAAGTACCAAGTGCCGCACACGGTCGTCTGCGCCCTGCTCGGGGTATCCCTGGCGTGGTTCTACAAGTGGGCCGGGCGGGCCTGTTCACCAGGCGCGGTCAACGGGCTGCACACGCCCCGGGACCGGCGCCGCCACACCATCGACCGGGCCGTCGCCGTGGCCTTCAGGAAGGCGCGTGGCCTGCATGGCTCACCGCGCCTGGTCCACGATCTGCGCGACGGCGGCTGGACGGTGTCGGAGAAGACAGTGGCGGACTCGACGCGTCGCCAAGGCCTCGTAGCCCGGCGGATCAAGCGTCGCAACGGCCTCACCAAGCAGGACAAGACCGCCCCGAAGGTTCCCCGACCTGCTCAAGCGGGACTTCACCGCGAGCCGTCCCAACGCCCGCTGGGTAGGGGACATGACCGAGTGGCCCTGACCCCGGACGGTGGACACGGGGTTATGCGGCTTGAGGTGCTGCCGCGGTCTGGTTGGAGTGTTGCATCTCGAAGGTGAGCGGGCTGACCTGCCCGATGGAGGAGTGCCTTCGTCGCCGGTTATAGCGGTCCTCGTCCAGTCCCCGACGGCCAGCTTGGCGCCGGCCCGGGTGGGCCAGATCCGGCGGTAGTAGAACTCGGTCTTCAACGTGGCGAAGAACGACTTAGCCATCGCGTTGTCCCAGCAGATCCCGGTGTAGCCCATCGACCTGGCGATGCCGTTCTCGGCCGCAAACGTGGTGATCTGCTCCGATGCGTACTGGGCGCCCCTGTCGGTGTGGAACACGACCCGGGCAGGGAGTTCGCCGCGCAGGGTGATCGCCATCTTCAGGGCGTCCTCGACGAGGTCGGTGCGCATGTGATCAGCGATCGCCCACCCGATCGCCCGACGGGAGTGCGCATCGATCACGGTGGCCAGGTACAGCCACCCTTCCCAGGTCCTCAGGTAGCTGATGTCGCCGACCCAGACGGCGTTGAGGACCCCGGTGTCCCACTGCCGCTTGGTCACGTCGGGCGGGTAGGGTGTCGCCGTCCTCGCGCACGCTGGTGGTGCGCGACTGCCGCGGGCAGATCCCGCGCATGCCGAGCTTGCGCATCGTCTTCGCAACCGTCTTACGCGAGATGACCTCGCCGTCCTCACGCAGATCGGCCAGGATCCTGGGTGCCCCGGAGACCTCATCGGACTCACCGTGGAACCAGGCGATCTTGGCCTCGATCCTCTCGGCCCGGACCGCCCGCTTCGAGGGCAGCCGCTTGGACCAGGCGTAGAACCCCGAGCGCGAGACCTCGAGCAGACGTGCCATCCGCGAGACCGTGTGGTTGCTCTTCTCCGCGTGCATCAGCGCGAACGCTTCTCGTTCGTATCCGATGCTTCCTGGGCGAAGAAGAGCGACGCTTTTTTCAAGAACGCCCGATCCATCTTCAGCTCCGAGTTCTCCCTGCGGAGCCGCGCGAGCTCGGCCCGCTCGGTCTCGCTCAGAGCGCCGTCACCGGCGTCCTGACGTGACTTGAACAGGTTGACCCACCGGCCGAGCGTCTGCTCCTTGACGCCGAGCTCACGAGCCACCACGGCGACCGGACGGCCGGTGTTGATCACCAACTTCACGGCCTCGTCCTTGTACTCAGGAGTGAACTCCCGACGCTGTCTTCCCATGATGAAAATCCTCTCTTACGAGGTGTCCACCACACGGGGTCAAGGCCAGAGATCCGGGACTGTTTCAGTAACGGTGTTTCTGGCGGTTTCCATTAGTAGGTCTCTGCTGCCGGCCAGCGGTCGGCGAAGGTGATCGCGAACGCGTTGAGGGCTGGCTTCCACCTCATAGTCCATCGTGCCCGCCCTTGGCCGGTCGGGTCGAGGGATCTGGTGACCAGGTAGAGACACTTCAGCGCGGCCTGCTCGGTCGGGAAGTGGCCTCTGGCCTTGACCGCCCGGCGGTAGCGGGCGTTGAGCGACTCGATCGCGTTCGTGCTGCACAGCACGGTGCGGATCTCGACGTCGTAGTCCAGGAACGGGATGAACTCCTCCCAGGCGTTGTTGGGAGTCCCTTCAGCCCGTCACAGACGACGAAGAAGGTGTCCTTCACGCCGCGGTTGCGCAGATCGGTGAGCACGCTCATCCAGAACTTCGCGCCCTCACCACCGGTCCCGACCCACAGGCCCAGGACGTCCTTCTCTCCTGCCAGAGTGACCCCGATCGCCGCGTAGACAGGGCGGTTGGCGACCTGGCCGTCGCGGACCTTGACCATGATCGCGTCGATGAAGATCGCCGCGTAGACCTCGTTCAGGGGACGGGTAGTCCAGGTCTGCATCTCATCGAGGACCTTGTCGGTGATCCGACTGATCGTCTCCTTCGACACCGAGGCGCCGTAGATCTGGGCGAAGTGCGCCGAGATCTCTCCGGTCGTCAGGCCGCGGGCGTAGAGCGACAGCACGATCTCGTCGACCTCGGACAGCCGCCGTTGTCGCTTCTTGACGATCACCGGCTCGAAGGTCCCGTCGCGGTCGCGTGGGACCTCGAGCTCGACCTCGCCTGTGGCGTGGGTCAGCACCGTCTTGGGTCGGGTCCCGTTGCGGACGTTGCCCGACTCGCGATCAGCAGGGGCACGGTTCTTCTCGTGCCCCAGATGCTCGGTCATCTCCTCATTGAGCGCTGTCTCCAGGACGCTCTTGGTGAACTGCTTGAGCAGACCCTCAGGCCCGGTCAGGGACAGCCCCTTCTCCTTCGCGAACGCCACCAGTTCCTTGGCCGCCAGCTCCTCCGCAGAGGGCTGGGCCTTCTTCTTCGCGGGCACATCGCCCAGTGTCGTGGTCATCACGGCACCTTCCCCGCTGACACTCGTCAGCGCGTCAGGCCGAAAACACCATTTAATCCACAGTCCCACAGTCCCAGAGATCCCGACCGGGGTCGATGGGGAAGGGCACGAAGCTGTAGCTGGCGACCGTGATCGACCTCTACAGCCGTCGGCTGCTCGGGCCGCGACAGGCCTGCACCCGGACGCGGAGCTGTGTCGCGCCGGTCGATTGCGGTCAGCGTGCCGCCGTCCCGAGGAGGCGCGCACGCAGCGTGTGCAGTAGTGGCATGAGGCCATAGATCACGATCGGCACGGCCACGGTCGCCAGGATGAAGGTGCGCAGTACTGTCGGCAGGGTGGCCAGCCAGCCACCGAGTGCGAGGTTGATGACGGTGAGGGTTGGGAACACGGCCACCCAGATCATCAGGGCAAGCTCATGCTTGGTCGGCGGCCCGCCGACAGGGCGGGAAGCGACGGTGATGTCATGCATTGTGGTCCTTCGAGTCGATGGTGTTGTCATAGCAGAGACATCCAGCTCGGCTATGGGGTGTTGACAACCCACGAGGAGTTGACGTCGTCGGGCCTGTCGAGGCGGACGGTGCCGATGGATCCCTTCTGAATCCCTCGGAGTGTCTGGTTAAGGGCTAGCCGTCCCGCATCATCCCTTGGCGGCCGCCGCCGAGATGGACTCACACACTTCGTCAAGAGGCGTCCCGTCGCGCAGCCCCTTGCGGCATAGGACGAGGGCGCGCGGCCAGTTGACGACCGCAGCGCCAGACATCGTCGTCCCGTCGGGGGTGTAGAGAACAGCAAACCGGTTGTCAGTGGCCGGGTCGCCGATCATGACGTGCTCGGTGCTGCCGCCGGCCGTGCGGCCCACGACCTGGATCTTCCAGTCATGCTGGTCGCTCCATACGTACTCCAGGGGGGCGTACGAGCGGGCATCTTCCGGATGCACGATGTTGTGAGCCACGCACACTGCCTGATCGACGGCGTTCGTCCAGTGCTCCACGCGGACTTCGGTGCGGTATGTCGGGTGGAACCAACGGGCGACGTCGCCGACGCCGTACACATTGTGGACGTCGACTGCTCGGCAGTACTCATCGCAAACCAGCCCGTTGTCGACGACGAGTCCGGAAGATTTGAGCCAGGCATCGTTCGGCTCTGATCCGATACCGATGACGACCACCGCGGCGGAGACGGACGAGCCGTCGGTGAGGCGTACGGTGAAGTTCCCCCGCTCGCCGTCGATGACTTCCACCCCGACGTCGAAAAGGGCTCGCACGCCATGCCGCTCATGCAGCGCAGCGAACCATTTGCCGATTTCGGGGTTGAACACCCGGCTCATCGGCACCGGAAGCGGGTCGACCATGGTGACCTCGAGGCCGAGTATGCGGGCGCTCGACGCCACCTCGGCGCCGATGAACCCGCCGCCCACCACGACGACATGCCCACCGGCCACCAGGTCCTGCCTCAGCAGCTGGGCGTCTTGGAGCGTACGGATCACGTGGATACCGGGGCGCTCCCCCCATGGCGATGGCCGGGCCCGGGCTCCCGTGGCGATGACGACCTGATCGTAGGACAATGGGTCGAGTCCCTCGAGCTCGACGCGATGAGCGGCGACGTCGAGACGGGTGGCTCGGTGACCGAGGACCAACCGGATAGAGTCACGCTCAGCGGCCTCCTGCGTGAGCAGCCGGACCGACTCGGCGGTGGCGGTGCCCACAAGGACCCCCTTGGACAGCGGCGGCTTGTCGTACGGCAGCTCCTGTTCCTCGCCGACGAGGACAATCTCGCCCTCGTACCCTTCCGACCGCAGTGACTGTGCCGTGCGTACCCCACCGACGGAGGAACCCACGATAACGGTGCGACTCACTCTTCCTCCAGTATGAGTGCGGACACCGGGCAGCTGCGGACAGCTTCCTCCACGCGCGCTCGGTTGTTCTCGGGCACGTCAACCCGCAACAGGACCACGACACCGTCGTCGTCGACGTCGAAGTAGTCATCCGCGCCCACGACACAGTTCGCGTACCCGAGGCAGGTATCGAGGTCCGCTCTCACGATTGCCATAGTTCTCAGCTCCTCTCAGTTGACCGTCGCACAGCAGCGGAAGGTCGCAGGATGCAACGTGAACCTTCCACGACCCTGACGCGGCCAGTACGGTGAAAGTAAACAGCCCACCATAGTGGCATGTCAATAAATTGTGCCCTCCTGGCTGAACCGTTGACACAAAACTCAAGTGACTGTTGACACACAACTCAAGTGAAGTGTGTAATGGGTGAGCACCTCGCGGATGCGAGGTCCATCCACCCGGAGGTCATAAAATGCGACGTACACAAGGCCAAGACAGTCGGAACGGCCGGCGGCGTAGCGCAGCAGTCGCCGGGGTAGGCCTGCTGGCGTCGGTCGCTCTTGCTGCATGCTCGGATTCCAGTGCCTCCAACGAGGGGCTTGACGAGGTGAGCGTCACGGTGTCGCACTGGCCGACCAGTGGCTACTCGGCCACGTACATGGTCGGCCAGGAGAAGGGGTTCTTCGAGGAGGAGGGAATCGCCCTCGAGGGAATCGTGCCCGGAGCGGGCGGTGGAACCACAGTTCGGAGCATTACAAGCGGCGACCTCGACTTCGGCGAGGTGTCAACCACTGGGCTCGTTCAAGCCACTATGGCTGGTGCGCCGTTGGTCGGGATCGCGACGTCGGCGGGCAGCATCGCGGACCTGGTTTGGGTGGCCAAAGAGGACTCCTCCTTTGATTCATTCGAGGACTTCTGTGGAGACGGCGTCTGGGGTATCACAGCTCCCGGATCCAACTCCGAGGCCCTGACTGCGCTGATGGCGCAAGAGGCCGGCATGAGGCCCGACTGCGTGAACACGGTCGCCACCGGTGACCTGGCCGCCGGCCTCGTTCTCGTCCGGAGCGGGGAGGTCGACGCCTCGATCCTTACAGAGCCTCTGCTGACCACCGAGCTCGCTAAGGGTGACCTCAAGCCGGTCGCGGAAGCTGTCGAGTACCTGCCGAACTTCATTCAGGTCGTGACAGTCGCCAGCCAGAAGATCATCGACGAGGACCCAGAACTCGTGCAGCGCTTTGTCAACGCGCTCGGCGCGTCACAGGACTTCATCCGAGAGAACCCTGAAGAGGCGGGTGCCATCTTCGCCGAGGAGGCTGGCGTAGACGAGGAGACGGGTGTCGAAATCATGACCCGGCTGGCCGCTGACGAGAGATTCTTCACTCAGGAACTGACCGTCGAAGGACTGACCAGCACGATCAACGGAATGGAGGTGCTCGGCCACTACGACGGCGACCCGATCGCTTGGGATCAGCTGATCGACCAGCAGTTCCTGCCCGAGGAGTCGCGAATCGACCTGAGCGAGCTCCCAGGATACGAGGGGTAGGCATCATGACCAGAAGCGAACACATTCTTGACCTGCAAGCGGTCACGAAAGAATACCCGCTCAAAGACGGCAATCTCGTCGCACTGCGAGATATCGATCTAAAGGTCGACCGCGGACAGGTCGTCTCCGTACTCGGGCCCAGCGGCTGCGGCAAGACCACGCTGCTCGAAGTGGTGGCTGGACTCCTGCCGGTAACTCGCGGGCAGGTCCTCCTTCAGGGTGAGCCCATGACGAGCCCAAGCCCCAAGGTGGGCATCGTCTTCCAACAAGATTCGACCCTGCCATGGCGCAGCGTACTCAGCAACATCGCTTTCGGTATGGAGATGACGGGTGTCCCGCGCGCACAGGCCAACCGTCGAGCTCAGGACATGCTCGACCTGGTGGGCCTGTCTGAATTCGGGCACGTACACCCACACCAACTGTCTGGCGGTATGCGTCAGCGCGTCGCGGTTGCTCGCGTGCTGGCTCTCGAGCCAGAGCTAATCGTAATGGACGAACCCTTCGGGGCCCTTGACGAGCAGACTCGGTTGCACCTCGGTCTCGAGCTGCTCGACCTGGTCACCCGGGTGGGAACCACCATTCTGTTGGTGACACACAGCATCCAGGAAGCTGCCTTATTGTCGGACCGTGTCGTAGTGCTTAGCGCCCGACCGGGTGAGATCCAAGAGAGCTTCGACGTGCCGCTCTCGAAGCCACGAACGCTCGCCACGCTCGCCAGTGCCGACTACGCCCGCATCACGCACACGCTGTGGACATGCCTCATGAGCCTGGAAGGCGTGCGGGTGAGCGATGACGTTGCGTCTGCGTCGGGGTGACCATGAATAGACGACGCCTAATCCTCTTAACGAGGACGATTATGCTGGTGGCGATCTTCGTGGTCTATGAGGCGCTCGCGCGGACCGTACTTGATCCTTTTTCGTGGGTGCCTGCGACGACCACCCTGGTGCGGGCAGGGGAACTCGTGGCCGACCCGGTCTTTTTCCTCGACACGATCTGGAAGACCGTAAGCATCATACTCTTGAGCACCATTTTGGCGATCGTGTCGGGGCTTGTCATGGGGACGGTGCTTTGGCGCTTTCCTCGGGCCTATGCCACCGCAAACCCATACCTCACGCTCTACTACTCGATTCCGGCGTTCGCGTTCTATCCGGTGCTACTCAGTCTCGTCGGGGCGGGGCCCCTCTCGCTTATTCTGCTGGCGTCGCTGCTGGGCTTCGCCGCGATGACAGCGAACGTGGTGATCGGTTTGCGTAAGACGGCCCCGATTCATGTGCGGCTTGGGCGCTCGCTGCGCCTGGGTCAGTTCCGCATGCTGCGGCGGATCTACTTCCCCTCAGCGGTACCACAGATCCTCGTCGGGGTCAGGTTAGCGATCGCATACGCAATCATTGGGGTGGTAGGTGGAGAGTTCTTGACCGGGACAAGTGGCCTCGGCTACTACATCCAGTTTTCATACAACTCCTACCAGCTGGTCGAGACCTATGCGGGTATCACGATCGTCGTGGTCACGGCGCTGGTCCTCAACGGCCTTATGTATGCGTTATCGAAGGCGACTTTTGCGATGGAGACGGTGGGATCATGAGCCAGACACACTTGAGTCGGGCTGGTTCAGCTGGTCGGAGATTGCTGCCTCGTCGCAAGCGGCCGGCTTCTCTCGCGTGGGGCCATCTCGCGCTTGTCGCCGCACTGCTGATCGGCTGGCAGATCCTCTACGTCGTTGTGGGAGAGAATGTATTCGCGTCTCCGGCCGAGACAGGAACGGCGTTCGTCTCAAACCTGCCCGACTGGTATCCGGACCTTCGCAGCACCCTAACGGTGCTAGTCATCGCGATGATTGCGACCGCCGTGCTAGGGGTGCTCATCGGGTTTCTTGTCGGGCTCAGCGAGTTCTGGACCGAGGTACTGCGTCCGATCTTGCTCACGATCTATGCCATCCCAAAGATAGCCATCTACCCGATCTTCCTGTTGGTCTTCAAAATCGGGTTCTCGACGCTGGTTCTGTTTTCGATCTTCCATGGGATCATCCCCGTGATACTGCTGGTAATGGAGGGAACTCGAGGCATTCCGGCCATCCAGATTAAGCTGGCTCGTGTGTACAACTTGTCGTTCTTGCAGAAGTGTCGCTACATTCTTCTGCCGTCGCTCGCGCCTGTAGTCGCGGAGGCCGTAAGGATGGGTGCGAGCCTCACCTTCCTGGGCCTCGTAGTCGCTGAGATGTTCGGATCCAGCAGCGGCCTCGGGAACCGGCTGGTCGCTTACCTCAACCTCAACCAGACCGAGAACATCCTGTCGGTGTTCATCCTGATCTCGCTGGTGGGCATCGTTTTGTCGGTGCTGCTCCTGCATTGGGAACGCTCTGTGCAGCGTCGAAGCGGGCTCGTGCCCGATAGCGGGCTGGCGGGGCCCAAACCGTGACTTCCGCAGGGTCCGCGCATGTAAAGAGTCAACCTCGAACAAGGAGATGCTTCGTATGGGTCTGCCCATCGATCTGGCCTGCTGGAACTATGACCGTACTCGCGCGCTCGTCGACGGTCGCGTCGCTGTCGAGGGGGTGGATCTGAACTACATCGCTATGGAGATGCCGGAGAGCTTCCACCGAATGTTGCGGCACGCCGAGTTCCACGTGTCCGAGATGAGTTTCGCGTGGTACCTAGGTTCCGTCTTCGCCGAGCGCCGTCACATGGTGGCCATTCCGGTGTTTCCCTCGCGCATGTTCCGCCACTCGGGAATCTACGTGAATTCCAAGAGCGGCATAACTGATCCGGCCGATCTCGTGGGGAAGCGCATCGGTGTCCCGGAGTACCAGCAGACTGCGGGCGTGTGGATCCGTGGCATGCTGGCAGATGACTACGGGGTCCCGATCGACTCGGTGAGCTACCACCAGGGCGGGTTAACGGAGCCTGGTCGAGTCGAAAGCGCACTGAGGCGTCCTGAAGGCATCGAGCTAACGCCTATCGGGCCGCAGGACACGCTCTCGGACATGCTGGAACGCGGGGAGATCGACGCCCTCTACACCGCTCATGCGCCCGTCGGCTTCGAAGCCGGCTCGTCGCACGTCGAGCGGCTGTTTCCCGACTACCGGCGCGAGGAGCAGGCGTACTACCAGCGGACCGGAATCTTCCCGATCATGCACACCGTGGTGATCCGGATGGATGTACTCGAGGCACACCCGTGGTTGGCAAGGTCTCTTATGAAGGCTTTTGAGGAAGCTAAGGCGTACGCGTTGGCCGACCTGTTCGAGCCAGCGGCAGCCAAGTGCAGCCTGCCATGGCTGGTCGCGGAGGCGGAGGCGACTGAAGACGCGTTCGGGACCCGGGACTTCTGGCCGTACGGCGTGGAGCAGAACCGCCATGTGATCGAGACATTCGTTCGTTATACGCACGAGCAGGGGCTGGTCCCTGAGCGGCCCTCGGTCGAGGATCTGTTCCCGCGGTCGACCATGGACATCGCCCGCATCTGATTTTTCCAGCATCGCTGTCGTGAACGCAGAATACATCGAGGAGAGGCCCACCATGGATAACCAGAAGACGTGCCCTTACAGCGGCGCCGCCGTGTCTGACCCGGGGGAGATCCCGTCGTTGACCGGCTACCGGGAGGTCGAGGAGGTCTTCCGGTCGCCGAAGATGGCGCCGTTCCTCCACGACGGCACCGAGGAGTTCCGAGGGGGGACCGTTCGTCAGATCGACGGACCCGTGCATCGCACCAGGCGGCGGATGATGGGCCGTCTCCTGCGCGGCGAGGGCGACGTGCGTTTTCGCCGGGAGGTGTTGATGCCGACGATCGAGCGCAATCTCCAGCGGGTGCTGGAAGCGCCGACCGATGACCTGCCGTCCACCGACATGGTGCTGTTCACGCGAGTGGCCTTTTTCCAGCTGGTGTCGGCTCTGATAGGGCTCGACGGGGTGGACACCACCGAGGACGCCGAGGAACTGCGCCAGTTCGCTGAGCCGATCCAGGTGGCTATGCGCTCCTGGTACATGGGGGGTGACCGGACAGCGGTGATGGCCCGCGGCATCGAGGTCCGCGAGCAGTTCCGTGAGAAGTACTTCGAGCCTGCCCTTGAGCGGCGAGTGGCGCTGGTTCAGTCCGCGACGACGCCGGAGGACGAGGCGGCACTGCCAAACGACTTCCTCACCTTGGTCGCACGTGGCCTCGACCCGGACTGGACGGCCGACCAAGCGCTCGCGCTGAGGGAGGCCGTGACGGACTTCATCAACGCCGGCACCTTCTCCAGCTCCTTCACCCTGGTGCATGCGCTCGACGAGTGCCTCACCTGGGCTGAGGAGCACCCGGACGAGCGCGAACGCCTCCTCGACGAACAGTTCCTCGCTAAAGCGGTGGCCGAGGCGCTGCGGTTGCACCCGATCGTCCCGCTCTTCTACCGCACTGCGGTCGAGCCCGTGACCCTGGCCTCGGGTCGTGAGTTCCGGGCCGGTGAGCACGTGTGCATGGAGATCGGCCCGGCCAACCGCGATCCCGAGGTGTTCGGACCCGACGCCGACTCCTTCGTCCCGGGCCGGGAGGTCCCAACTGGCGTCTACCCCTACGGTGTCGCCTTCGGGATTGGCCGGCACATGTGCTTCGGCCAGCCCGTGATCCTCGGAAGCGATGGAGTCACTGGCAGCCACGTGCAGATCCTGAAGGCGTTGTTCTCGGCCGGCGTCCGCCGCGATCCCTCCCGCCCGCCGCGCATGAACGACCAGTTCGGACGCATGGACGCGCTCTGGGACGTCTACCCCATCCAGTTTGGATCCGGCAGCACCACGGGAGGCTGAGATGACGGCTCATCGCGTGCCGTCGGCCTCTGACCTGGCCCCCGGCCGACTACGTCGAGTCGAAGTCGCCGGACGGGCGATCTGCCTGGCGCGGACCCATGACGGTGGGCTGTTCGCCATCGACGACACCTGCACCCACGAGGAGGAGTCGCTTAGCGAGGGCGAGTTGATGGGGTGCGAACTGGAGTGCCCCTTTCACTTCGCGCGCTTCGACGTCAGGACCGGCGAGGTTGTGGCGTTGCCCGCCACGGAGCCGGTTCGAACATACCGAGTCGAGGTCGATGGTGACGATGTCCTGATCGAGGATTCCCACCTGCAGAGCACCGAGGGAGCAGCCGGGGAGACGGAGAGCGGTTCCTCGTGAGCAGGCCCGGGCCGCCCAGGTTCAGGCCCGGGCCGCCCAGGTTCAGGCCCGAACTCCCGCGCCAGTGCTGTGCGCCGCCGCCGCGATCCAGTCCGGGACCGGTTCCGACATCGCGCCGGAACCGTCCAGGACGGCCCAAACGTGGGTGACCTGGCCGGTGGCCACCGCCCGCCCCGCATGCTCAAAGTCGTGGCGAACGATATAGCTCGAACGACCGTGGCGCTCGACGCGGCTGCAGACATCAACGACGTCACCCAGGCCCACGGGCGAGAGGTAGGTGCACTGCGCATCCACAACCGGCGTACCTCGACCGTCCGCGAGAATCGCTGGCAACGGATGGCCCAAGTCGGCGAGGAGCCGCGAGTACGCCAAGTCCATCCACCGGAAGTAGCTGGCGAAGTGGATCTGAACGAGGTCCACGTCGATCATCCCGACCTCGAAGCGGGTCTTCGTAACATGGGCTTGGAGCAAGTTGACCTCCGGCAGTCGTGGCTATGGCCGGTTCGGGCCCGGCATCGCAGTTCAAATATAGTACATGTGACTCGACTGGCCAGTGAATCGTGAACGTCTCTACGGCCCCGGCTGGCTCGATCCGCAAGCGCGAGTTCCACATGCTGCTCCTGGTGGGGCTGGTGGCGATCAACCTGCGCAGCGTGATCGCAGCGCCCGCCCCGTTTCTCACTCAGATCCGCGGGGACCTCGGACTTTCTGAGGCCGCGATGGGGGCTCTGGTGTCCTTGCCTGTGCTGTGCTTCGCGCTCGCGGCGCCGTTGGCGGGCGTCTTGGTCAGGTTCGTCGGACCGAGGCGGGCCCTGCTGGCGGGGCTGATCCTGGTCGTGGCGGCGACGGCAGGTCGTCCGATGGGCTCGGTTGTGTTGTTCATGGTCGGCACGTTGCTCGTCGGGGTGGGCGTGACTGTGGGGAATGTCGTCATGCCGGCTCTGATCAAGCGCGACCTGCCGCACCGCGCGGCGGCCGGAACCTCCGTCTTCACCGCCGGGATGTGCGTCGGCGCCGCAGCGGCTGCGGGACTGACGCCGATGCTGGCGCAGGCCACGGGGTGGAGGGTGGCGCTGGCGTCGTGGGCATTGCCGGCTGCGCTTGCCGCGGCGGCCTCGATGCTGGTCCTGAGGTCGGCAGCGGGGGCGGAGCCGCCGGTGTCCGTGCCGCCACCGGCCCCGCACCGCCGACTCGCGACGCACCCGCTCGCTTGGGCGGTGGCAATCTTCCTCGGCGCGCAGTCGTGGTCGTACTTCTCGGTGACGACGTGGTTACCGACGTACCTCACCCAGCAGGCAGGGACCAGCGTGACCACGAGTGGTCTGGCGCTGTCGGTCTACCAGGTCCTCGGCATCGCGGGAAGCTTTGCGGTGGCGCCTCTCGTTCGTCGCTGGAGCAGTCAGATCCCGCTGACGGTAGGAGTGTCCCTGTGCTGGGCGGCGACCACGTTGGGGTTGGCTGCCGCCCCGGCGATGTGGCCGCTGTGGACGCTTCTCGGTGGGGTGACCCATGGCGCCGGAATCACCGTGGCGATGATCTTGGTCGTCCTGCGGGCCGAGTCGTCCCGATCCGTGGAGTCGCTGTCGAGCATGGCTCAGCTGATCGGCTATGGAATCGGGGCGGTCGGACCGTTCGCCGTGGGGGCTGTCCTTGGGATCACCGGCTCGTGGACGTGGTCTCTGTCACTTGTGATCGCGGCTGCCGTAGTGATGCTGCTGGCCGGGTTGGTCGCGGGGCGTGCTGTGACGGTAGAAGGTGCGCGTTAATTGAACATTTCAAGGCTGCTCAGGAGATCCTGGGACCCCCGTTTCTCTGTGGTGCCCCGTAAAGAAAAGGAAGCGTAACGATGGTCGCCGATCCGGATCCCATGCAAGGCGCAAACCAGATGCTCAAGCCCCAGGAGCTCATCGTGACGCTCGTCGGCGAGTACGTCGAGCCGGGTGCTGACGTGTGGTCGGGCGGCCTAGTTGGCGTGATGGAGGACCTGGGATTCTCCACGGCCGGTGCGCGGGTCGCGCTCAACCGGGTGGTGACACGGGGACTGTTCGGCACTGCCAGGCAGGGCCGGTACGTCTTCTACTCCGCCACCCCGCGCCTGAGTTCCCTGCTTGCCGAGGGACACCGGCAAACATTCTGGTTCCGCTACCCCGCCCGGGCTTGGGACGGTCAGTGGACGATGGTTTGGTACGCCATTCCCGAAGAGCATCTGCTGGCCCGGCGTCGACTCAGCCGCCGGCTCGGCTTCCTGGGGTTCGCTGCGCTGCACGACGGCACCTGGCTCGCGCCGTACGACCGGTCCGATGAGACGGGCGCGGTCGTCGACGAGCTCGGGGTCGGCGGCTACGTCGTGGTCTTCGTCGGCGACACGCCGGAGTGGCTGCCCAAGGCGGTGGTGCTAGCACACGCCTGGGACCTCGATGAGGTAGCCCGCCGCTACACCGCGGTGGTGGAGGAGTTCGGCCGCTACGCCACGGCACGTGGGCGGAACGGTCTGCCCCCCAGTGAGGCTTTCCGGATCCGCACCTTGCTCATCGAGGCTATGCGGCAGGTGGCGCCCCTCGATCCGAAGATCCCCGACTCAGAGCTCGACCGGACGTGTGGCCGCAGCCGGGCCATCGACCTCTTCGAGAAGGTCGATGCGGGCCTTCGCCCGGCGGCACAGGCGTACTTCACCAGCAAGGTAGATCCGCCCACCCGGAACTAATCGTGGGGGCTGCCGATCGGTGACAGGTCGTTTCGCGATCGTCGCGTCTCGTGATCGCCCAACAGTTGACTCATGAATTCAGTCGTATGTAATATGTGGGGGTGCCTCTCTACTACGACGATCTCGAGCCGGGACAGGTCTTCACGTTGCCGGCTAGGACGGTCACCGAGACAGATCTGGTCAACTTCGCGATGCTGTCTGGGGACTGGAACCCGATTCACACCGATCAGGAGTTCACCAAGGGGACCATTTACGGGCGCCCAGTCGTGTACGGCCTGTTCAGCGTCGTGATGATGACGGGCTTGCTCGACAGAAGCGGACTGTTCTCCGGGTCGGCGATGGCGATGCTCGACATCACCGACTGGCGGTTCGAGAAGCCGGTGTTTGTGGGGGACACGTTGCACGCGACGGTAGAGATCGCTGGTAAGAGGTTGACCAGCGGGGGGGACCGCGGGATCGTCGACCGGCTTTTCCGGATCATCAACCAGCGCGGCGAGGTGGTTCAGAGTGGCCACATCGGGTTGATGATCCGATGCGGACCTCAGTCGGCGGAGAACGTGTCATGAGCCTGCTGGCCGGCAAGGTCGCGCTCGTGACCGGCGCCGCGCAAGGGATCGGTCGGGCCACCGCCGAGTGCCTCGCAGACGCGGGCGCGAGGGTCCTGGTCGCGGACATCGACGGCGAGGAGGCCCAGGCCGCTGCCGACGTTATCAACGCGAAGCACGCAGCCGACACCGCCTTAGGGCTGGCCGTGGATGTCCGGTCCCAGGTCGATGCCGAAGCCGCTGTGGGTGCCGCCGTCGAGCAGTGGGGGAGCCTGGACGTCGTCGTCAATAACGCCGGCATTACCCGCGACGCCACCTTGCGCCACATGACCCTGGAGGCGTGGCAGGCTGTGTTCGAGGTCAATCTTCAAGGGATGATGTTGGTCACCCAGGCGGGTGCCGCTGTCATGCGCGAGCAGGGCAGCGGCTCGATTGTCAATATCTCGTCCATTTCCGGCAAGGTCGGCCTCGTCGGACAGACCAACTACTCGGCGGCCAAGGCCGGTGTCGTGGGGTTCACCAAGGCCGCCGCCAAGGAGCTCGCGCACCGTGGCGTTCGCGTCAATGCGGTCCAGCCCGGCCTTGTCGACACCCCAATGACGTCGGGGCTGCGCAATGACATTCTTCAGCAGAAGCTCGCCGAGGTTCCCCTCGGTCGCGCCGCTGACCCCCGCGAGGTCGCAACCGTCGTGCTGTTCCTCGCCAGCGATCTGTCCAGCTATATGACCGGTGCCGTACTCGAGGTCACCGGTGGGAGGTTCATGTGAGAGTCCCCAGTTCCGACATGACCCGTGCCGAGACGGCACGAGGCATGTCTTATGTCCGCCGGGGTTGTGGTCGACCGGTGTTGCTCCTGCACGGGTGGTGCCTCGACGGTTCGCTGTGGGCCTACGAGGAGGAGCTGCTCGTCAACGACCACGAGGTTGTGATCCCCGATCTGCCGGGCTTCGGTCGGTCAGATGCGGTGGCCGAGCCTTACGACATGGAGGCCCATGTCGGCGCGGTTGCCGCGCTGCTGGAAGAACTGGACCTGACTGACGTGCTGATTGTGGGCTTCGCCTTCGGGGCAGCCGTGGGGCTGAGTCTCGCGGCCCGGGAGGACTCTCGCATCGCCGGCATCGTGGCCGTCGGTGTCCCGAGCTCCACCGTGTTCCCGGCCGAGCGGATGGCAAGGTCCATGCGGCGCGACTGGCCGGACTTCGCTCGGCGGTCGGCGGCCGTGCTCTGTCGGCAGCCGCAGAGCGAGGCGACGTTGGCCTGGATTGAACGGACGTTTGGCGGCACGCCTTTGCGGTCGGCACTGCAGGGCGTCAGCGTGCTGGGAGAGTTCGCCCCCGAGCCGGTGTGTTCTGCAGTCGGCGTGCCGGTGCTGTTCGTGCACGGCGAGGATGACGATGTCATCGCTGTGGACGTCGCCCGTGCCTGCGCCAAGTCGGCCCCGCGAGGTGACCTCGAGGTGCTCCCTGACTGTGGTCATCTCGTCGTCCTGGACCAGCGGGGCCCGCTGCACGAGGCAGTGCTGCGCTTTGAGCGGAACCTCAACACGGCGGGTGCCCGATGAACGCGAGCGTGGCCGTTGTCGGCCTGGGCATGACCCGCTTCGGGCGGTTCCCTGACCGGTCGCTGAAGGATCTCGGGGGCGAGGCGGTGCGCGCGGCTCTGGCCGACGCGCACCTGGAGACTGAGGACATTGAGATGGCGTTCGTCGCCAACGCTATGGCCTCGATCATCACCGGTCAGGTCAGTGTCGTGGGCCAGACCGTGCTGCGGGCGAACGGGTTTTCCGGGATCCCTGTCTACAACATCGACAATGCCTGCGCAGGTTCGTCTAGCGCTCTCAACCTTGCGGTGCACGCCGTCCGTGCGGGCGCGGCGAAGACGGTGCTCGTGCTGGGCGTGGAGAAGCTGGTCGGCAGCAGCCGGGAGGCGACATACATGGCGCTGAACGGTGCTGCGGACATCGATTTCGTGGCCGGCGCTGGCATCGACGCCTCACGCGAGAGTGTGTTCGTATCGGCCGTCTATCCTCCGCGGCTACGAGCGTACGCCGACGCCCACGGGCTGTCGGGCGACGTGCTCGCCGCAATCGCGGTCAAGAACCGCCGGCACGCCAGCTTCAACCCGATGGCCCAGTACACCGACCCGGTGACCGTCGAGGACGTGCTGGCCTCCAAGGTCATCGCCGATCCGATCACCGCGTTCATGTGCGCTCCGATCAGCGACGGTGCCTCTGCCGTGGTTGTCACCTCGGCAGCTTCGGTGCGCCCGGAGCACAAGCCGGTGTGGATCCGCGGTTCCGTGGTGGGCATGGCCAGCGCGGAAGGACCGGGTGCGGCGATCCGCGAGGTGGCTACGCGGGCATATACGGAGGCGGGGATTACACCGGGAGAGGTCGATGTCGCCGAGGTTCATGACTCCGTCTCGTTCAACGAGCTCCTTGCCTATGAAGAGCTGGGGTTCTGCGAGCGGGGAACCGGTGATCGATTGGTCGCCGAGGAGGTCACGTCGCTCGGGGGCCGACTGCCGGTCAACACCAGCGGTGGCCTCGAGTCGCGAGGGCATCCCGTCGCCGCCACCGGGCTCGCGCAGGTGATCGAGCTGGGGCACCAGATTCGTGGCGAGGCAGGCGATCGACAGGTCCCAGATGTACGCATCGGCCTGGCGGAGAGTGCCGGCGGTTTCGCGGGCGGCGATACGGCCGCCGTCGCGGTGACCGTGCTCGGAAGCGACCCGAGCGATGACTGAACGCCCCCTTCTGGAGGAGACCGACATGAAATCAGAACAAAGTCCGGTCCTCGGACGGGGTCCTTCCGATCCAGGCCGTCTCTTCGACGTGGCCATCGTGGGGATGGGCCCGGTGGGCGCGATACTCGCCGGCCTACTGGGCCGCCGCGGGGTCGACGTGATCGTGCTGGAGCGCGACCTGGAGGTCTTTCCGCTTCCCCGCGCGGCGCACATCGATCACACCGGCCTGCGGGCGGTCCAGGAACTTGGATGCCTGGCAGAGTTGCTCCCTTCCACGATCCCCAACCCCGGGATCGAGTTCCTCGCCGCCGACGGTGACGTGTTGATGCGGCTCCCCGGCGACCAGCCGACATGGTCCGGAGTGCCGACGAGCGTGTACTTCCACCAACCCGGCTTCGACCGTGCGCTGCGAGCGGCCGTCACGGCGCTGCCCAACGTGGACGTCCACCTCGAGGCTGAGGTCGTGGACGTCGCGCAGCAGCTCGACTGGGTCACCCTTCGGGCAGCCAAGCGAGGGAACGGGTCCCCTGTCGAGGTCAACGCCCGTTACGTCGTCGGCTGCGACGGCGCCACCAGTCCCGTCCGCGAGATGCTCGACCTGGCACTCGAGGACCTGGGATTTCACGAGCAGTGGCTCGTCGTGGACCTCTTGCTGGGCGAGGACCACGCGGGCCTGCCTCCGCAGGCTGTGTACGTGTGTGACCCCGCGCGCCCGCACGTGATCATCCCGATGCCGGGTCGGCGGCACCGGATCGAGTTTATGCTCCTTCCCGGTGAGGAAGCGGCTACGATGCAGCGCCCCGAGCGTGTGGACGAGGTGCTGCGCAAGCTCATCGGTGACCAGCCGGTCACCGTCGAACGTGCGGCGGTGTACACCTTCCATGGCCTCATCGCACAGAGGTGGCGTTCTGGCCGGATCCTGCTCGCTGGGGACGCGGCGCACCAGATGCCGCCTTTTCTCGGGCAGGGCATGTGCTCGGGGTTCCGGGATGCCACCAACTTGGCATGGAAGCTACACCGAGTCCTCGAGGGCGCTCCCGAGGCGCTCCTCGACACCTATGAGACGGAGCGCAGCCCCCACGTACGAGAGGTTGTGAAGCGCGCCATCGACTACGGTGCCATCGTAGGCACGATCGACCCGCAGGCGGCGCAGGAGCGTGACGCCGCGATCCGATCGGATCACCGGTCACTGCTGTTCGGACTGCCCCCGCTGCTGCCGGGGCCACTGGTGCTGGAGGGCGGGGGCGGCCTGTTCGGTCAGCCTCCCGTTGCCGGCGTGCCCCTCGACGACGCGGTGGGCCAGCGGTTCCTCGTACTCGCCCGGGACGACACCGCTCTAGGCTCTACCGCGGCCTGGTGGAAGGAGGTCGTCGGCGCATGGGTTACAACGGTTGCAGACCTCCCGGACCCGGACCCCTCCCTGGTTGAATGGCTCGATGCCCAGGGAGCCGACGTGGCCATACTCCGGCCCGACCGCTACGTCCTCGGGGCGGCCCCGGGATCTCTCGACCAGTTCACCGCCCGGGTTCGCGATCTACTCGGAGGAGATGCGGAGCCAGACCAGGTGGCGACCACGAGCTCAAGGATGTCGCGATGAAAGACACCTACCCCGATTCCACCATCCCGGCACACTGCCTGGTGCCACCGGACGAACAGCCGGAGTACACCAGCTCGGACGATCCGCGCGTGGGCGATTGGTCCAGCACCGGATGGGCACTGAGCGATGCGCAGGTCGAGGCCGGTCATGGCGACGCGGTTGCGCTGGTCCACGCCGAGTCCGGACGCTCCTACAGTTATCGCGAGGTGGCCGACGTGAGCACCCGGCTCGCGGAGGGTCTTGTTCACCGCGGCGTGCAGACCGGCGACCGCATCGCCTTCCGGGGCCCGAACGTGCCCGAGCTCATCGTCGCCATGCTGGCCGCCTGGAAGGCCGGAGCGGTCGTCGTTCCGACGCCTGTGCAGTCGCGTCCAGACGAGCTGCGTTTCTTCGTCGAGGACACCGGCGCACGCCTGCTGGTGGTGGTCGGTGGTTCCGAGATCGCCGCTGGCGTCGCCGAGGCCGTCGCGGGGACCGATGTTGAGGAGGTCCTCGTGTTCGGCGAGACCCCGCTAAAGGACTCCTCCTACCGGGACCTGCGGTCGCTGAGTAAGGATGCGGACGCCGAGGGGGTGTCCCTGCCCCGGACCCCGAGCGACGGCGTTGCCGTCATCTGGCACACCGGAGGCACTACCGGTCAACCGAAGGGCTGTTACCACACTCACCGGCGGTTCCTGCTGGGCGGCTACGCTCTCGCGGAGGTCACCGGCGCCGGTCCCGGCCAGCGGTGGGCTGCTGCAGCACCAGCCGGCCACGCGCTCGGCTTCATCTACCACACCAACTTCACACTGCTGCACGGCGCAACCGCCGTGCTCATCGAAGAATTCCGAGACCCACGGCGAATCGTGGAGGCCATCAACGACTACGAGATCAACGTCTTCACCGCGATCACCGCCACGTGGGTCCGGATGGCAGACGTGCTCGACGAGAGGTCCATGGAGCTGCCCTCGTTGCACCGGGCATACGCGATGTGGCAGTCGGCGTCGGCAACGGACGTACGCCGCCGCTGGCTTGAACGTGGCCTTGAGCTGATCAACAACTACGGCAGCACCGCCTTCGCGACCTGGCCACTGACCCCACGACACGGTGAAGTCTTCCCGCCGGGTTCCCTCGGCCGCGCACTCCCCGGCTACGAGGTCAGAGTCGTGCGTCAGACCGAGGGCCGTGTCGAACCCATCGAGTCCGGGCCGGGGCAGATGGCGGTCCGGGGTCTCACCGGCCTGACCTACTGGAACCGCCCGGAGCTGCAACGCCGCGACGTCATCGACGGGTGGTCTCTGTGTGACGACCTGATCGAGTTCGACGACACCGGCAACGCGACATACCTGGGTCGCACCGACTACCTGATCAGCACCGCGGGCTACAAGGTCGCCCCGACGGAGGTAGAACTGACACTCGGAGACCATCCGGCCGTCCGTGAGGTCGCCGTCGTGGGTGCGCCAGACCCGCTACGGCAGGAGATCGTGGTGGCGTTCGTCTCGGTACAGGACGGGGTGACGGCCGACGACGCCCTCGCCTCAGAGCTGCAGTCCTTCGTCCGAGAGCGGCTGTCACCGTACAAGTACCCGCGACAGGTCCACTTCGTACCCGAGCTGCCACGTGACGCCGTTGGCAAGGTCCAAGGGAAGGTGCTCAAGACTTGGGCTTCCGGGACGGCCGACGCGGCGCCGATGCCGACCATGGAGGGCGCCACCTCCACCCCCAATCACCTGGGAGGAATTCGGTGAACACCGATACCACACCGCTGGAGGTCCACCGCGGGGATGGGTTCGAGCGGTGGACGCTGACGAACGCGCCGGTCAACGCACTGTCCCCGGACCTGCTGAACGCCCTTGATGCCCAGCTCAGTGCCACGCAAGCGGACGAGTCCGTGGCGGTCGTCGTGCTGAGCAGTGGGTTGTCGGTGTTCTCGGCCGGTGCCGACGCCACCTGGATGGCCGAACAGGCGCAACAGGTCGGGATCGATGGGCTCATTGAGGAGTTCGTCCGGACCATGGACCGGTTTCGGGCACTGTGTGAACGGATGCGGCGTAGCCAGGTGCTGTTCATCGCTGCCCTCAACGGACACACTCTGGCTGGTGGCTTGGAGCTGGCCGTGGCCTGCGATCTGCGGTACGCCGCCGACAACGACAGGATCAAGATCGGGGTGCCGGAGATGGATCTTTTCGGTGCCATGCCCAGCGGCGGCGGTGGTGTCCAGTTCCTCGCTCGGCTGCTGACGCCGAGCAGGGCGCTCCTTTTCGTGTTGGATGCGAAGCCGGTTTCTCCTCAAGAGGCGTACGCGATCGGGCTGGTGGACCGTATTGCGCATCCTGATGAGTTGCTTGCGGCCGCCGAGTCGTTCGCAGCGGCGGTGGCCGCCAAGGCGGGCCGAACGGGTGTGTCGGCGGCCAAGCGCGCGGTCCTGACCGGCGCTGAACTGCCGCTGTACGAAGCACTTGAGTTCGACCGGGCGCTGCACTGGGACGCCTTGCGCAGGGGCAACTTCGCTCGCGGGGTGCAGTCGTTTGTCGACCAGTTCGCCTCACGCGGAGACGGCCGCTGATGCACGCCCTACGCGACGCCGTAATCGTGGACGTTCTGCGTACTCCGGTGGGGCGTGCGCATAGGGGCGCCTTGAAGGACATGCGTCCCGACGACCTCGCCGCAGGAGTTTTGCGCGATCTACTCGACCGGCACCCGGAGGTGAATGACGCCGACGTCGCGGACGTCATCACAGGTTGCGGCTTTCCCTGGGGCGAGCAGGGATACAACGTCGGCCGGAACATCGCCCTTCTGGCCGGCCTGCCTCACAGTGTGCCGGGGCAGACTGTCACGAGGCTATGTGGCTCGTCCCTGCAGGCGTTGCGCGGTGCGGGCCATGCTGTTGCAGTAGGTGAAAGTGAGGTGATCGCAGTCGTGGGGGTTGAGTCCGTCTCCCGGGTGGGACACGGTCACCACCTCGCTCAGCGGCACCCGCTGCTCGATCCCGACGCCGACGGTGAGACGGTCGGTGCGGTCTTCACGCCGATGGGGGTCACGGCCGAGAACGTCGCCGATGACTACGCTGTCAGCCGGGAGGAGATGGACCGTTTCGCCCAGCGCTCCCAGGAGCGCGCGGTCGCGGCGCAGGCCGGAGGATTCACCGACCGCGAAATTACGCCAGTAACGACTCCCGACGGGAGCGTGGTCGGAGCGGACGAGGGCCCGCGATCCAACTCGAGCCTCGACTCCCTAGCCCAGCTCCAAGCGATCTTCCGTGAAGGCGGGCGGGTCACCGCAGGCAACTCATGCCCGCTCAATGACGGCGCTGCGGCCGCGCTGGTCATGGAAGCTGGGCGGGCCAGCGAACTCGGCTTAGCGCCCCGCGCCCGAATCCTTGGCTCGGCCGTTTCTGCCGTTGATCCGTCCCGCATGGGTATCGGTCCCATCGAGGCGATCCGTCAGTTGTTGAGAGACGCCGGGCTGACCATGGCCGACATCGACGTGTTTGAGATCAACGAGGCCTTCGCGGCACAAGTCATCCCGGTCTGCCGCGAGGTCGGGATCGACCCGTTCGACGACCGCGTGAATCCCTTCGGTGGCGCCATCGCCCTCGGCCACCCGTTCGGGATGACCGGCTTAAGGATCCTGTCGACGATGCTGAACGCGTTGGAGTCGGTCGACGGCACGCTCGCCATCGAGTCGATGTGCGTTGGCGGCGGACAAGGACAGGCGATGCTCCTCGAACGCCTCGGATGAGTCGCGAGCACGTCTCAGCCTACGGTTGACCGACGTTGGCTCCGGGCGTTCGGGGACAGAAAGAGGGGCTGTGGCACGGATGGACGTCCTGGCGATGGGAGGTGTGATGGCCGGCGCCGCCGGTTCCCCCGCCTGCAGAGACGCGATCGCCAATGTCGCTGCGGCGGCGTTGTTCTCCTTCGGCCTGGCGGTCGGGAGCGCCGTACCCCTGCGTGCCGTAGATGTCGGGTATGGCGTCGGCGAGGTTGGCCTCCTCCTCGCGGCCTCGGCGATCTCCCAGATGGTGGTGAGGTTGTTCACCAGCGGGCTGATGCGCAAGCTTTCCGAGAGAGTCCTCCTCGCTGGCGCAGTCCCGTTCTTGATGCCGTCCATGTCGACGCCGACGGCGATGTGCGCGGCCTTGTTGATGACGTGCGCGCCGTCGCGGACCTTGACGACCAGCGCGTCGAGGTAGATCACCGGGTACAGCGACTCCAGCGGCCTGCGTTGCCAGGCCAAGATCTCCTCGTCGATCTCGTCGGTGATCTTGCTGATCGTCTCGTGCGAGAGCTCGGTGCCGATCGTCGTGGCGAGGTGGTGCTGGATGTCGCGGAGCGTCATCCCGCCCGCGTAGAGGCTGATGATCATCTCGTCGAGTCCACCGAGGCGGCGTGAGCCCTTCGGGACCAGCCGCGGAATGAACGTCCGGTCCCGATCCCGCGGGACGTCCAACGGCACCTCGCCGACCTGGGAGGCCAGCGTCTTCGACGTGGCGCCGTTGCGGGAGTTGGCGAACAGCGACGCCTCGGCCGAGCCCTTCTCGTAGCCCAGATGGTCACTCAGCTCGGCTTGCAGACCACGTTCGAGAGCGGCCTTGATCAGACCGGGGATGAAGCCGCCGTCCCCGGTCAGTTCCAGATCGCCCGATCCGGGCGAAGATGTCGTCCAAGGCCCCGGAAGCCGCCATCTCGGCAGCGACGTCAGAGCCACGACGACCAGATTGTTCCTCGGTCACGAGATCCATCATGTTCCTTTCAGATGGACCGATCCCTCACACAGAAAATCTGACACCTCCTATCACAAGGGACACCGATATCTCACCGTGGTCGCCGACCACGACCGCGAGGGCGCGGTGATCTGGGCGGGTGAAGGCAAGAAGGCCGCCACCCTCGAGCAGTTCTACGACCAGCTCGGCGAGACCAGATTCGCTCAACTGCAGGCCGTGAGCATGGATCTGGGTGCGGCGTTCAAGAAGGCCACCGACACCAAGACACCCCAAGCCCGCCAGTGCGCGGACCCCTTCCACGTCGTCGCGCTCGCCAACGAGGCATCAACAAGGCCCGCCGCTGGGTTTGGAGCATCGAGCGGGACAAGGCCAGGCAGGACGCCATTCTGGCCAGTCCGAAACGCCGCGGCAGACCACCGGGGGGCAGTCCACCACCTGCCCGGAACCAGGCCCGGTGGGTCAAACACACCCGATGGGCGCTGCTCAAGGATCCCGACGCGCTGAAACCCAAGCAGCTCGACGTGCTCGATGAACTACGACGCAGCGGCTCGGTGCTCTACCGCTGCTGGCAACTCAAGGAAGGGCTGCGCGACCTCTACCGGCTCGCCGCCCCACCGACGCTCCCATGCATCTGGACTGGTGGCTGGCCTGAGCCTGCCTGCCGGTCCCGCATCCCAGCATTCGTGACCCTGTCCAAGACCGTGCGCGCCAACCGCGAACGGGTCCTGGCCGCGGTCGAACTGGGGCTATCGAACTCCAAGCTCGAGGGCCTGAACTCGAAGATCCGGTTGATCAACCACCGCGGCTACGGCCACCACAGCGCCGCCGCACTCATCGCGATGATCTACCTCTGCTTCGGCGAACTCACCATCCAGCTACCACGAAAAGGTGAGGAGGACCCCAACTGGTGCTGGTCATCGGCGCGTCGGGCGGTCTCGGAACCTACGCCGTACAGCTGGCCAAGCTTAGTTCGCGCCCTTCTCGATGAGGTGCTCGATGTAGACGAGGAGGCGACGGACGTTGACGCACTTCCATCCTGACGGGGCGCCTGGTGGGTGCGCCGTAGTGGCGGGATCCGGCGAGTTGCCTTGGCAGTTGTCACGCGGGACAAGCGCAAGCTCAGCTGTCATGTCGGCGGCGCCGCGTAGGTTCACGGCATGACCGAACGTGAGGACTAAGGCCTGTTCGGCGTCGTTGGATCAGCTCTGGCCGGCGAGGGTGAGAGCGATGTCGTAGATCATGTCCTCCTGCCCACCGACCAGGCTCCGCTTCCCGCACTCGACCAGCAGGTCGCGCACGTCTACGCCGTACCGCTGGGACGCGACCTCGGCGTGCCTGAGGAACGACGAGTACACGCCGGCGTAGCCGAGGGTGAGGGTCTCACGGTCGACGCGCACGGGCCGGTCCTGGAGCGGGCGGACGATGTCGTCGGCGGCGTCCTGGAGCTTGAACAGGTCGCAGCCGTGCTTGAAGTCCATCAGATCAGCGACGGCGATGAACGGCTCGATGGGGCAGTTCCCCGCCCCGGCACCGTGGCCGGCCAACGAGGCGTCGACGCGGTAGACCCCGTTCTCTACGGCCACGACGCTGTTGGCGACCGACAGTGAGAGGTTCTCGTGGGCGTGGATGCCGATCTCGGTCTCCGGGTCAAGGACGTCGCGGTAGGCCTTCACCCGGGCGACGACGTCGTTCATGCTCAGCCGGCCACCGGAGTCGGTCACGTAGACGGCGTGTGCGCCATAGGACTCCATGAGCTTGGCCTGCTGGGCAAGCTCGTCCGGGGGTGCCATGTGGGACAGCATCAGGAACCCGGAGACGTCCATGCCGAGCTCACGCGCGGCGGCGATGTGCTGAGCCGACACGTCGGCCTCGGTGCAGTGGGTGGCGATGCGGACGGAGCGGACGCCGAGGTCGTAGGCGTGCTCGAGCTCTTGGATGGTGCCGACGCCGGGCAGGAGCAGCGTGGTGAGGCGCGCCTTGGTCAGCACGGAGGCGGCGGCCTCGATCCACTCCCAATCGGTGTGGCTGCCCGGACCGTAGTTGACCGACGAGCCGGCGAGGCCGTCGCCGTGAGCGACCTCGATGGCGTCCACGCCGGCGTCGTCGAGTGCGATAACGATGCGCTGGACGTCGTCGGTGCTGATGCGGTGCCGGACGGCATGCATGCCGTCGCGGAGGGTGACGTCCTGGACGTAGATGGGGGTGCTCACGCGTGAGCCTCCTGGGCCATGGTGGTGTCAGTCGCGGAGGCCGCGATGCGCTCGGCCATCTGGAGGGCGGCCGAGGTCATGATGTCGAGGTTGCCGGCGTACGCGGGTAGATAGTGGGCGGCTCCCTCGACCTCGAGGAAGACCGAGACCTGGTGGGTGGGCCGCTCGGCGCCGGGTTCGAGAAGCGTGTGGACCGGCTGGTCGTCCGGGACGGGCATGACCTGGACCTTCTGCTTGAGGCGGTAGCCGGGCACGTAGGCCGCGACGTCGGCGACCATCTTCTCCACCGAGGCGACGATCTGCTCGTGGGTGTCGGGGTCACGCGCACTGACGAGCGCGAACACGGTGTCGCGCATCAGCAGCGGCGGGTCGGCGGGGTTGAGGATGATGATGGCCTTGCCGCGCTGCGCGCCACCGACCTGCGTGATGGCGGCCGAGGTGGTCTCGGTGAACTCGTCGATGTTCGCGCGCGTCCCCGGGCCGGCGCTGAGGCTTGCGATGCTGGCGACGATCTCCGCGTAGGCGACCGGGACGACCTGTGTGATGGCGGCGACGACCGGGATGGTGGCCTGGCCGCCGCAGGTGACCATGTTGACGTTGGGTGCGTCCAGGTGCTCGTCGAGGTTGACCGCAGGGATGACGTACGGGCCGACGGCGGCCGGAGTGAGGTCGATGAGGCGCTTCCCGAACGGCGCGAGTTTCGCTGCGTTGGCTTTGTGGGCCTTCGCGGAGGTCGCGTCGAAGACGATGTCGATGTCGTCGAAGTCCGACAGCGCGATGAGCCCGTCGACGCCCTCGTGGGTAGTCTGCACGCCCATCCGCTTCGCCCGGGCGAGGCCGTCGGAGTCGGGGTCGATGCCGACCATCGCGCCCATCTCCAGGTGCTTGGCACCGCGCAGGACCTTGATCATCAGGTCCGTGCCGATGTTGCCGGAGCCGATGACGGCGACCTTGGTCTTCATGCGAGTGTTCCTTCCTCGAACGTGACGGACACCGAGCCGAGCCCGGCGATGGTGGCCTCGAAGGTGTCGCCGCCGGTGACGGCGACCATCGGGCCGAGGGCGCCCGAGAGCACGACCTGCCCGGCGCGCAAGGGGTCGCCGAGGTCGCGGGCGGTGCGTGCCAGCCACACGAGCGCGTTGACCGGGTCACCGAGGCAGGCGGCGCCGTTGCCGGTCGAGACGACCGCCCCGTCACGAGTCATCGTCATCTCGACGTCAACGGGCTCGACTTCGGCGAGTGTCCGCGACCCCGCTCCGAGGACGTAGCGGGCACTTGACCCGTTGTCGGCGACCGTGTCGGCGAAGGTGATGTCCCAGTCGGCGATCCGGCTGTCGACGATCTCGAGCGCCGGGACGACCTGCGCGACGGCGGCCCGCACCTGGGCGTGGTCGAGGGCGCCCTCGGCGAGGTCCGCGCCGAGCACGAACGCGACCTCGGCCTCGATGCGGGGCTGCAGCAGGTCAGCGACCGGCACAGTGGCACCGTCCGCGTCGCCCATGTCGTCGAGCAGCACACCGAAGTCTGGTTGGTCGACGCCGAGCTGCGCCTGCACAGCCGGAGACGTCAGCCCCACCTTGCGACCGACGACGACGGCGCCGGAAGCAACGCGAGAAGCGATACCAGCGCGCTGCACGGCATACGCCGCCTTGGCGTCTGCCGCGATCAGGTCGCGCACCGGGGTGCAAGGTGTGCGGGTCTGCTGGGCGAGGCTCAGGCGCCTGGACGCCTCGGCTACTGAAGAACGCTCGTGAACGGTAGTCATGCCACCCACTCTGCCCAGCCGAGGGTCCGGGGCCGTACTAGCTGGTTCCGGTCACCGGAACGCACTTGTGGGGTCGTTTCGGCCGCGCACGGTGTTTCCACTCAGCGGTACGGTGGGGACGTGGCACGACCAGAAGGCGGGTCCGACGAACAGGCGGGAAGCGCCGCACCCGACGCCTTGGACACAGTGCTCGGTAAGGCGGTCGCGGTTCTCCGGGCGTTCCGGATCGACGACCGCTACCTGCCCCTCGCGGAGCTCGTGCGCCGCACTGGCCTGCCGAAGGGAACGATCCACCGGGTCGCGGGCGACCTAGTGGCGCACCGACTGCTCGACAAGACGCCATACGGCTACCGCCTCGCCGGCGGACTCTTCGAGCTCGGCATGCGCGCGGCGACCGAGCGCACCCTGATCGAGGTCGCGATGCCCTACCTCCAGGATCTCTATGAGCGCACCCACGAGACGGTGCACCTCGGGGTCCGGGAGGGCACCGAGGTCGTGTACGTCGCCAAGATCGGTGGCCACCGCCAGGCCCGGAGCCCCTCGCGCACGGGCGGACGGATGCCGATGCACTGCACGGCGATCGGCAAGGCACTGCTGGCACACGCCGACCCGGAGGTCCGGGCGGCGGTGCTCAACGGCCCGCTCGAGCGCCACACACCGCGCACCCTGGTCGCCCCAGGGCTGCTGGCCCGTCAGCTTGACCAGGTCCTGGAAGGCGGGGTCGCGTACGAGCGGGAGGAGTCGACCGCGGGCCTGCTGTGCGTCGCCGCGCCGGTCCTCGACACCGACGGGACCACCGCTCTCGCAGCGATCAGCGTGACGGGGCGGGTGGGCCGGTTCCGCCCCGAGTCCCACGAGAACGCGGTCCGTGCCAGCGCTGCCGCCCTGGGCAGGATGCTGACACGGCGCCACCGGACCTAGTGGTGTGTCGCGCAAATAGATATATAGTGAGGTTCTGCCATGGGGTATGACCTCTGCTGCAGCTCCGTGCCGGTGACGCCGGCCCAGCGTGAAGTCCTGGATCGAGTCGCCCGCTCTGCGACCGCGGCCCATCGCGAGGTGGTGCGGGCACGCGTCTTGCTCGATGCATCCGACGGTGTTGCGAACACGGTCATAGCGGATCGTCACGGTGTGACAGCGGTGACGGTCCGCGTCTGGCGCAAGGCGTTCGCTGCCGAGAGTCTGACGGGCTGGGGCAAGGTCAAGCCCGGTCGGGGCCGCAAGCCGACACTCTCCGAGGAGAAGGTCGCCGAGATCGTGGAGCTGACCACGAAGACCACGCCACCGGGCCACACCCACTGGTCGTGCCCTGTGCGTCAGGCTGAGGTGAGACACCACTTCTGAGTTCCTTCCCTGCACGGGGCGAGAAGCGAGACACCTGATGACCATGACGTTGGCCGATACGACGGCGTTCGATGATGGGGTGGTGACCCCGAGAGCTGACCGTCCGAAGCGACGCACGTTCACCGCGGAGTACAAGGCGAGGATCCTGGCCGAGTACGACGCCGCCGACCACGGCGAGCGGGGCGCGATCTTGCGCCGGGAGGGCCTGTACTCCTCCCATATGGTCGACTGGCGCAAGGCCGCCCGGGCGGGCGCAAGCTCCGCGCTTGGACCCAAGTCACGTGACCGGCGGGACCGGGAGATCGAGCAACTGCGGGCGCGTGCGGAGAAGGCCGAGGCCGAGCTGGCCCGGACGCAGGCCGCGTTGGACCTGGTGGGAAAAGCACACGCGCTCTTGGAGACGCTCTCCGAGAGCACGGGCACGCCGAAGCCGCCGCAGCGGTGATCAACCCTGCCGTCGACGAGCTCGCCGTCCACACGAGCGTGAAGCAGGCGTGCGACCTGTTGGGACGTGCGCGGGGTAGCCACTATCGCGCCCAGCGGCCCAGGGTGCATGGCCCGGCACCGAAGCGGCCCACGCCACCGAACGCGCTCACTGTCGCCGAACAGGAGCAGGTGCTCGCGGCGTTGACCAGCGAGCGGTTCTGCGACAAGTCGGTGGCGCAGACGTGGGCCACCCTGCTGGACGAGGGCACCTACTGGTGCTCGATGTCCACGATGCACCGGCTGCTGCGTGCCTGCGGCGCGGCCGGTGAACGTCGCCGGCAAGCCGTCCATCCGGCGAAGAAGAAGCCCGAGCTGCTCGCCACCGGGCCCGGGCAGATCTGGTCGTGGGACATCACCAAGCTCCGCGGTCCCGGCCGCGGGGTCTGGTTCCAGCTCTACGTCGTGCTCGACATCTTCTCCCGCTACGTCGTGGCCTGGACCGTCCAGAACGCTGAGGACTCCGAGATCGCCAAGACCATGCTCGAGGAGGCGATGGGCGACCACGGGATCCCTGAGGCGGTCCATGCCGACCGGGGCACCTCGATGACCTCCAAACCCGTCGCGCAGTTGCTGCTCGACCTGGGTGTCGACCGGTCTCATTCCCGACCGAGAGTGTCGAACGACAACCCGTTCAGCGAGTCGGCGTTCAAGACGCTGAAGTACGCGCCTGTCTTCCCCGACGCGTTTGGGTCGCTGGCCGACGCGAGGGCGTTCTGTGAGGCCTTCTTCACCTACTACAACCACGAGCACCGCCATTCCGGGATCGGGCTGCACACCCCTGCGTCGGTCCACCACGGCACCGCCGCCGAGATCCGCGTCCAGCGTCAGGCCACCCTCGACGCCGCGCATGCCGCTCACCCCGAACGATTCGGCAACCGCCGACCCCAGGCGCCGAAGCTGCCCAAGGCCGCCTGGATCAACCAGCCCTCACCGGAGGCCCTCATACAGACCGCGTAACGAGACGTGTCTCAGACTGCTTGACATCTTCCGGTGTCGCACGATGGCCGAGCGAGTCGGAGTCAGTAAGGACACCGTCCAACGGATCTGGTCCGAACTGGGTCTACAGCCATACCGGGTCGACACGTTCAAGGTCAGCAACGACCCGCAGTTCACCGAGAAGCTCATCGACGTGGTCGGGCTCTACTTGAACCCGCCGGAGCAGGCAGTGGTGCTCTGCATGAACGAGAAGTCCCAGATCCAGGCACTGGACCGCACCCAGGCGTCCTTGCCGATGACACCGGGCCCGGCCGGCACCATGACCCATGACTACAAGCGCAGCGGCACCACCACCTTGTTCGCCGCGCTCGATGTGCTCACCGCCAAGGTGATCGGCCAGTGCCTGCCCCGACACCGGCACGAGGAGTTCCTGAAGTTCCTCAAGACCATCGACCGCGAGGTTCCCCGCGGGCTTCAGCCCGGATCCACCATCGTTGATTCGTGAGTGGTTGATTCTGCGGATCGCGGCGGGACCCGGCTCGTGGGCGTGGCTGGCCTGCCGGTCGGTGCCGGCTCTTCCACTTCGAGGTCCTCGGTCGCGCCTGCTGGGGCTGGGTGGTCAGGTCGTCGCGGTGGGTGGTGGGCCGGCGGCGAGGGCGTGCAGGGTCTCCCAGCCGTGGGCCCAGGGCCAATGGATCGGCAGGTGCAAGTCGAGTCGGCGGGCGGTGGAAGCGAGCCGGCTGGGGACTCTGATGATCCTGCGGCGCAGGGTGGCCCATCTGGCCTTGGCCAGGTCGCGGCGACGGCGGCGGCGCGGGCCATGTTGAACGCGATCACTGCCAGGGAGACCCAGGCGGCGTTGGCTGCGTAAGACCCGGACGGAGGTGTGCCAGGGCGTTGCCTTTGAGTTCGGCGATGACCTGCTCGACGATTGCGTGGTCACGGTGCCGCTGATCGGCCTCGACCATGCCGAGTGTGCTGTTGGTGATGAACGCGTGGTGTCGGTAGGCCGCGAAGAGCTCGCCTTGGGCGGTGCCATCCGATGCCAGCCGCTGGAGCTTCTTGACCCGGCGCACGATCAGCCGGCAGGTCACCTGCTCGGCTTTGCGGCGTCCGGTGAAGGCAGTGAAGGGCACTTCGGCGACCTCGGCATCAGAGATCCAGCGTTGTTCGGCTTCCTCCCAGATCGCGTGGGGGTACTTGATCGGCACCCACTCGTCCTCGGTGATGCTGGCGATCGCCGCGGTGACGGTCTTGGTCATCCGGGCGGTAAACCAGGTATTGGCGCGGATTGCGGTGCCGACGAACGCCCACCCGTAGTAGGCCGAGTCAACCCGGCACAGGACCCGACCCTCCACGCCCGCGGCCCGGGCGGTGCTGATGGCCTGGGCCAGCATCCGGCCTGCGCCCTTGGCAGATGCCGTGCTGCCCTTGCGGAGCCGAGCCCGGGCGATGACCGGCGCGGCCAGCGGCGTAGAGACGACGGCGAGCTGGATGTTCAGCCCCCGCACCCCGGTGTAGCCGTAGGCAGCAGCCTGCTTGGCATAGCCGTGCACCTCGCGGATGGTGTCGTCGACATCGATGCACGCGAACCCCCCGACGTGATCGCCACCAGAAAGCAGAGCGGGTACCCGCCCGGTCAGGCCCGCGAGGAGATCACCGCCGATGGCGTGGGCTGCTGCACATGCCCGTGGGTGAACGAGCGCAGGAATGTGCCCAACGTCGAGGGCGCCCGCACCCCGGCGAACAGCCGCGGCATCCCGCCGTGCCGCAACAAGTCGAGGTCATCGATGCTGTCCGCGCCGGCGAGCATCCCCCACCGATCACGCTGGTCGCCTTGGCTGCCGCGTTGGGCGAGGCGACGCTCAGCCGCTCCTCGAGGAGGTCGTACAGTCCGGCCGACTCGGCACCACCAGCACCAGACCCGCGTCCGACACCACGTTCGGGTCATCGAAAACGGGCCGGATCGTGTGAGAGGCTTTTACTTACGAGATGTCCCTTGCTCGGCAGCAGATCGGTCCTTAAGCAAGCCCGATTCTCCCGCCCAGCAAGGGCATTCTCGTTCTACGCCACGCTCACACCGGCACCCTCATCGGTGGATCAGGGCTGAGCGAGGAGGTCATCCCGGCTGTCGGGAGAATGCGAAGCTGCGGCGCGCGAGCTTTGAGTGTCATTGACCGGATGGACGTTCGCGGTACATTAAGGCCGGTGCTCGAAGGATTGCACGCCGAATTCCAAGAGACAGTGCACTTGGGACGTTTGGGAGGGAGTACCGTGCATTTCATCGAGGGCACGAGGGCGGTACGGGTGGGGTCCCGGGCCGGATGGTCACTGCCAGCCCACGCCATGTCCACCGGCCAACGAATGCTCAGCAAGCTCGACCCCGATGCGCTTCGCAGTGTGTATCCGCACGAGGCCCTTGAGGCCGTCACTCAGCGGTCCCTAACCGGCAGGTCACAACTGAAGGAAGCGTTCGCGTCGGGGTGCAGGGACGCGTTTGCCACCAGCAATGGGGAGAGCGAAGAGGGCGTGATGTCTGTCGCGGTCGCCGCCTACGGGGTAGGTGGAGATCTACACGCAATCAACGTCTCGGTACCGAAGCACCGGATGACCAACGATCTGCGCACGCAGATCGTTGACAGCGCGTTGAGGGCAGGCCATGAGCTAGACGGACTCAAGATATGGGGCCACGGAGCCAGAGCGAGCAGTCAAGCCCTGTGCGTGAGAAAACAATGCTGCGTGGACCAGTTGGAACCGTCACCGCCGCAGTTCATGCGGAGTCTCGATGGAGCTTAGGCAGCTTCAATACTTCATCGCGGTGGCCCGCGAGGGCACATTCCTCGGTGCGGCAGCCAATGCTGGCGTGGCGCAGCCGACACTTTGGCGTCAGGTTCGAGCACTCGAGCGCGAACTCGGCGTGACGCTTTTCGAGCGGACGGGGCGCAGCGTGCGCATCACTAGCGCCGGGACGCAGCTTCTTCCTCATGCCAGCAAGCTGCTGGCCCAAGCAAGTTCGCTACATGCGTTGGGCTCGAGCCTGTCCAAGGGTCAGGCGGGCGTGGTGACGATGTCATGTGCCCACCCGCATGTGCAGCGGTTTCTCGCACCGCTCATCGGAAGTTTTCACAGCGAGGAACCGAATGTCCATGTCGCCCTCCACGAGTCCGCTGACCTACCTCAGATAGATCGGGTTCTGACCGGCGAATCCGACTTCGTCACCACCCTCCTCCGGACGGAAAATGGGCTCGATGGGTGCCTGCTAGGCGTAGTGAGACTCGTCCTAGTCGTTCCGGACGATCACCCGTGGCGCCACAAGAACTCCATCACAACGGCTGAGCTCCAGGGCCAGCCGATTCTCACAGGCCGGCCCGGAGGGTTGACGCGCCACCTCCTGGAGCCGGCGCTGGTGACGGGTGGGATCAAGGTCAACTATGTGCTCGAATCGGCCAATGCCACGTCAGTGGTGGCGATGGCGCGGGAAGGTCTTGGTATCGGCGTGCTGGCCGATGACAACCTCCAACCGCATCCCAATGCTCCGTGGCCAGTTCTTCTTGACGAAGCACACTCGATGGCAGCCCAAGTCTGGGTGTACTGGAGCAGTGAGCATGCGCTAACTGCGGCTGCGCGGGGCTTCGCACGACACCTCCAACAGTCCACCGGTGTGAACACCCGAGGCAGTGAGGAGTTTCTGAGTTCGCGATAGAGATCCGCGGTGAATCAACAACATCGCCGGGTCCTGCGGTGGTCGTATCTTCTCGTTGCGCTCGGTGCCTGGCAAGGCGCCGCAGCCGGGCTTGCTCGAGCCCTGCTTCGCGGACCTTGCGGATGGCTTCTCCCCGCCTTCGCGCTCGTCGTCGGGGGTGACGTAACCGATGCGGTTCCCTCCGGACCCTACAGGCATCGACAATAGGGATTGCAACGTCAGAAAAGCGGAAGAAGTACGACCGGGAGTTGCGCGAGGGAACTGTTCGGATCGTCTAAGAGACCGGGGGCAGTCCCAGGACGCTTCTATGTGCTGTCAAGCCGCCGAAGGCGGGCAGTTCGGCAGCAGCGGCGGCGTTGCGGGTTCGGTGTCGATAGATCTGGCGGGTGGTGTAGCGCTTGAGGCAGCGTCGGATCTCTCGGCCCGTGAATCGCCCGGGTCTGATGGAGGCTCTCAATCCAGTGAAGGATGAGAGTCATGGCAGCACCGAGGAAAGTACAGCGCTGAGCTCCAGCAGCGGTCGACGCGGATGGCGTTGGACGCCCGGAAGGACCTTCTCATGGCGCGATCAAGCGGGTCGCCGATCAGCTCGGGGTCCATCCCGAGGCGCTAAGGAACTGGGTCCGGCAGGCCGAGATCGACGGGGGCGTTCGGCCGGGCACGACGACTGATGACGCAACCAGGCTGGCTGAGCTTGAGCGCGAGGTCCGGGAGCTGCGTCGGGCCAACGAGATGGCGGATTCAAGCGGTCAGCGCAACGAGTCCTGTGAGATGAGGCAGTCACTGATCACAGGAGGATCCGGATGCAGGGCAAGCACGGTCATCTCAGCCGGGAGCAGAAGCAGCTCGCGCTCAGGCTTCACGCGAAGGGCTGGCGGCTGGTCGACATCGCCAAGGAGATCGGCTGCAGTGCGCCGATGGTCGGCATCATGGCCCGCACCGGCAGGCACGTCGATGCCAAGCCGTTCGGCTGGGAACCACGTCAGGGCTGCCTGACGATTGACGAGCGCGAGCAGATCCTGCTGGGGATCAATCGTGGCGACACCTTCACCGCGATCGCCGAGCAACTGGGCCGCGCGGTGTCGACCGTCAGCCGTGAGGTGAAGCGCGGCGGCGGTCGCTGCGGCTACTCGGCCTGGCATGCGCACGAACGCGCCCGCGAGCAAGCACGCCGCCCGAAGCCATTCAAGCTCGCGACGGGCCGGCTGCTTGAGGAGGTCACCAGTCGGCTCGAGCAACTGTGGTCGCCCGAGGAGATCGCGGCGCGCCTACGGTTGGATCACGCCGATGATCCGGAGATGCGCGTGAGCCACGAGACGATCTACCAGTCGCTGTTCGTGCAAGGCCGGGGCGAGCTGCGCCGCGAGCTGGCGCGGTGTCTGCGGTCCGGACGAGCTGCACGCAGGCCTCGCGGAACCACTGACGGCCGCGGCCGCATCCCCGGCATGGTGATGCTCAGCGAGCGCCCCGCAGAAGCCGACGACCGCGCTGTTCCTGGGCACTGGGAAGGCGATCTCATCCTCGGCCAGGGCAGCCGCAGCGCCGTCGGCACGCTCGTTGAGCGCTCGACGCGAATGACGCTGCTGCTGCACCTGCCCGACGGCAAAAGCGCCGAGCAGGTCGAGGCCGCGATGCGCGCCGCGATCAGCAAGCTGCCGTCCTCATTGGCCCGGACGATCACCTGGGACCAAGGCGCGGAGATGTCCAAGCACGCCGCGTTCACCACGGCCACGGGCATTCCGATCTACTTCTGCGATCCCCACTCGCCCTGGCAGCGCGGGAGCAACGAGAACACCAACGGTCTGCTGCGCCAGTACCTGCCCAAGGGCACCGACTTGAGCGTCGTCAGCCGCGAGAAGTTGGACGCGATCCAAGACAGCCTCAACGGACGCCCACGCAAGACGCTGGGCTATCTGACACCATCAGAGAAGCTCGCAGAGTTCCTTGCGCCCACCGCTTGAATCCGCCGATCTTGAAGACCAGTGCTGCTTTTTTCGCGGCCGCGGAGCTCGACCGCAAGATCAAGTAGAGGTGCCCACCGCGGTGCTGGTCGACTACATCGACCAGCAGCGCGCCCGGTTCGGGGTCGAGCCGATCTGCGCGGTCCTCAAGGACGCTGGCGTGCAGATCGCCCCGAGCACCTACTACGCCGCCAAGACAAGGTCACCGTGAGCACGAAGCGTGCGTGACGCCGAGCTGGTCGCCGACATCAAGGTCGCCCACCGGGCCCACCTCGGGGTCTACGGCGCCCGCAAGGTCCACGCCGAGCTCAACCGCGAAGGCGTCCGGGTCGCTCGCTGCACCGTCGAGCGATTGATGCGCGCCGAGGGTCTGCGCGGGATCCCGCGGGAGAGGACCCGCAAGACCACCATCGGCGACGGCGCGGAGCCCGAACGGCCCGAGGACCTGGTCAATCGCAAGCTCGTCGCCACCGCACCGAACCAGCTGTGGGTGGCCGACCTGACCTACGTCAGGACGCACGCCGGGTGGACCTACGTCGCGTTCGTCCTGGACGTCTTCTCTAAGATGGTGGGCTGGCAGGTGTCGACCTCGCTGCGCACCGATCTGGCCTTGGATGCACTCGACATGGGCTTGTGGGCACGACAGCGCGCCGGCCAGGACGTCACCGGCCTGACCCATCACAGCGACCGCGGAGTCCAGTATCGAGCGATTCGCTACACCGAGCGGCTCGCCGAAGCAGAGGCCGTGTTGTCCGTCGGATCGAAGGGCGACAGCTACGACAATGCGATGGCCGAGGCGCTGAACTCGCTGTTCAAGGCCGAGTTCATCCGCAACCCGGTCATGCGCCCCAAGGGTGGCTGGAAGTCCGTGATAGACGTCGAGATCGCCGTCGCCGAGTACGTCGACTGGTACAACCACAGGCGCCTGCACGGCGAGATCGGACTCGTCCCACCGGCTGAGTACGAGACCAACCACTGGGCGGCCCCAGCCATCAGCCCCTACCGTGAGAACCCGGTCCTCACCGAGGTCGGATCCAACTAACCGAGCCTCCACGAAACCCGGGGCGATTCACCTCAACAAGTCCAACCGCCCAACAACTTCAAATCCGCGCCACTCGGACCCGGCACGCGAGCACGGCACGGCCGGGCTCGAGCCGTTGGCCGCTGACTTCGAGCACCCCTACACCGACATCTGCGCAGAGTCCAAAACGTGATCTGAATAAATTCAATCCATTTCTGTCGATGGCCGAACTGGTGCATTTCAGGTATCTTCCTCCCCAGCCATTCGCCCGAATGGCGTAGGCGGTCAACGAGTTGCTGTCGCCGCCGATTGGTGCTCCGGGGGACTGGAGGAAAGTGAAGGAAAATATGAACAGGCTCGCTGACAAGGTCGCCGTTATCACAGGCTCGGCATCGGGACAGGGGAGGGCGGCTGCATTGCGGTTCGCTCGCGAGGGCGCAAACGTCATTGTCGCTGATTTCGACGAGGAGGGTGGGCGCCTCGTTGCCCAGGAAATTGTTGACGATGGCGGAAATGCATCTTTTCGCAGGGTCGACGTCACCTCAGAAGGCGACGTGGCAGAACTGATCCAGTATACCGTCGATGCTCATGCTCAAATCGACATCATGTACAACAATGCCGGCCTCGTCCGAATGGCCCCAATCGCTGACTTGCCAACCGCCGACTGGGACTTCACCGTATTGTTCGAGCTTACGCAGGTCTACTACGGCTGCAAGTATGCTCTACGCGAAATGAAGCGGCGCGGATCCGGAGTCATTGTCAACACAGCTTCTACATCGGGACTAGTTGGTATTCCGACACATGGACCGCATGCGGCCACCAAAGCGGGCGTAATCGGGCTCACTCGCTCAATCGCCGTCGATTATGGTGCGGACGGAATCCGCTGCAACGCTATAGCACCGGGGTTCGTTCCATTCACCAAACAAACCGCGTATCTGTCAAACGACTCTTCTTTTATCGACATGATGGTTGCAGTCCAGCCCCTAAAACGGCCAGGAACTCCCGACGATGTGGCCTCCGCCGCCCTCTTCCTTGCCTCAGACGAAGCCTCGTGGATAACCGGACAGGTTCTGGCCGTTGATGGCGGGCATACGGCAATGTAGTCATGAGCGATCTTCGATCTGCCGCGTGATGGTGGCCTGACGTTGCTGCTCCTGGCCCTGTAGAAGGCTGGGTCTTCGCAACGCATTCATCAGACAGGACTATCGGCGTGTCCCAAGCCTGCGGCTGGCTCGGCCCCAACGCCCGGGACGGTGGCGGTCAGCTGGCTCATCACAGATGAGCAGTTCGGCGCCGCCTTCGGGGCGCACCGTGGGTCCGCATAGATTGTGGTGTGGGCGGTTGCGGGCTGCGGATCTCGGTTGGCTGCTGATCGTGTCCGTCGTGTCCGTCGTGGTCGACCCCGGTCACCTCTGGCGTCTGTGAGTCTGTGGATGAGCATGGTGGTGAAGGAATCCACGGATGGATCATGGATTAGTGGCTCTTTCGTACTTCCGGTGGGGGTGGGCGAGTCCGCCGCCGATGAGGAGCATCCTGAGTCGGTAGTTGTCGTAGTTGCGGAAGCCGCGTCCGACGCGGCGGTAGAGCTCGATGAGGCCGTTGACGGCTTCGGTGCCGCCGTTGTTTGTGGTTCCCCCCGAATCGTGGAGGGCTTCCCTATGCCGCTTCCCGGTCGGGGGCCGCGGTGTTCTCGTAGCTGACCGGGCTCATCATGCCTGCCGAGCTGTGCCGGCGCTCGTGGTTGTAGAACCCATAGCACCAGTCCAGCACGACGGCCTGAGCCTGTCGGGTGTTGGCGAACTCGTTGCGTGAGAGGACCTCCCATTCCAGCGAGCTGAAGAACGCCTCGACCACGGCGTTGTCGAAGCAGGACCCGCCCCGGCCCATCGACTGCCGGACCCCGAGTTGATGGCACAGCTTGGTGAACGCGTTCGCCGTGTGGGTCGAGCCTCTGTCGGTGTGAAACACGACCCGCTTTGCTTCGTCGGCGCGCCACCCGGGGAGCCTGTCAAGATTTCTGTGTAAGGGGCCGGTCATTTCAGGTGGGGGTTGATCCGGTCGGGGTAGGCCAGAGCGAGCTGCTCGAGGGCTTGCTTCCAGTTGGTGACGACCTGGCCCTCGCCGAGTCGGGGCTTGGCCTTGCGTTCGGCGGCGGGTTTGCCGCGTTCCTTCTCGCGCTCGCGTGCTCGCTTGTCTTCGATGTTGCAGATCGATAGCCACAGCAGCTTGATCACGGCGGTGTCGTTGGGGAACTGGCCACGGTTCTTGATGATCATGCGCAGCTGGTAGTTCAGCGACTCGATCGAGTTCGTCGTGTAGATCACCCGGCGAAGCTCGGGCGGGAAGGCCAGGAAGGGGATGAACCGCTCCCACTCGGCTTCCCAGGTCGCGACCGCGTGGGGGTACTTCTGACCCAGCGGCGTGGCCTTGAAGGCGTCGAACTCGACCCGGGCGGCGTCGGCGTCCGCGGCGGTGTAGATCGGCTTGAAGGCCTTCGCGATGGCCTTGCGGTCCTTGTAGTTCACGAACCGCATCGCGGCCCGGATCAGGTGCACGGTGCAGGTCTGCACGGTCGCTTGGGTCCAGGTCGCCTCGATCGCCTCGGCGAAACCGGTGAGCCCGTCGCAGCACACGATCAGCACGTCGCGGATGCCGCGGTTGGCCAGGTCGGCGCACACCCCTGCCCAGAACTTCGCGCCCTCGGTGGCCTGGATCCAGATGCCCAGGACGTGCTTGATGCCGTCCATGTCGACGCCGACGGCGATGTGCGCGGCCTTGTTGATGACGTGCGCGCCGTCGCGGACCTTGACGACCAGCGCGTCGAGGTAGATCACCGGGTACAGCGACTCCAGCGGCCTGCGTTGCCAGGCCAAGATCTCCTCGTCGATCTCGTCGGTGATCTTGCTGATCGTCTCGTGCGAGAGCTCGGTGCCGATCGTCGTGGCGAGGTGGTGCTGGATGTCGCGGAGCGTCATCCCGCCCGCGTAGAGGCTGATGATCATCTCGTCGAGTCCACCGAGGCGGCGTGAGCCCTTCGGGACCAGCCGCGGAATGAACGTCCGGTCCCGATCCCGCGGGACGTCCAACGGCACCTCGCCGACCTGGGAGGCCAGCGTCTTCGACGTGGCGCCGTTGCGGGAGTTGGCGAACAGCGACGCCTCGGCCGAGCCCTTCTCGTAGCCCAGATGGTCACTCAGCTCGGCTTGCAGACCACGTTCGAGAGCGGCCTTGATCAGACCGGGGATGAAGCGGCCGTCCCCGGTCAGTTCCAGATCGCCCGATCCGGGCGAAGATGTCGTCCAAGGCCCCGGAAGCCGCCATCTCGGCAGCGACGTCAGAGCCACGACGACCAGATTGTTCCTCGGTCACGAGATCCATCATGTTCCTTTCAGATGGACCGATCCCTTACACAGAAAATCTGACACCCCCTTGCGATACGAGACCTCGTCGACCCCGATCCGGTAGACCTCGTCGAGGCGGGCATCGTCGAACTGGTCGGCCACGACCCGACCCACGATGTTGGCCACCGCCTCCCACGAGCAGCGCAACAGCCGGGTGATCGCGGTTTGGTCCATCCGCTGGGCCAGCCACACCACCACGTCTTCGAAGTCACGAGTGAACCGAGCACCCGGCCGTGCCCAGGGCACGTCCTCGGTCCGAACACGGCCGCAGCGTCGGCACGACAGGCGACGGATCTCGGCCCGCAGGATCAGTTTGGCCGCACCGAGATCGAGCCCCCGCCACGACCGGGTCGACCGGTCGTAGACGGCCCGGGTGGACCAGCCGCACGGGCACCGCAGCCGCTTGGCGCGACGGACCAGGTCGACCACGATCCGCCTCCGGCGTGAAGGTCACCGCGGCGACATGGGCGCCAGCGATCGCGAGCATCTTGTTGAATGCAGTAGTGGCGCCCGCAACGCGAATCAGCCGAGAACCGGCCCATCCGGACCCACAGGAACCTGAGGAGTCCCCCAATGGGCTTGTCATTCTCTGCCACCGCTGAGGAGCCACCCGACGCGGTCGCCGTCATGGATCCGTTCCACGGCGTCCGTCTGGCCGGCGACGCGCTGGACCATTGGCGACTCAGGGTCCCGCCGCTGTGCGGTACCAGGCTCAAACTATTCACTGAAGAATAAAACCTATCGAATTTTGGCCATAGACGGATTCGCCCTGGATACGTAACGTGCGTCACACGCAGAAGAGTGGCCGTTGCCGCTGTGGCGACGAACCCAGATCGCTGGTGCCATTTGAGAGAGCAGAGGATGACCAACGTGGTAATGCCGGACGAGGGAGCTTCCATCCCCGCAAAGGAAGAACAGACCAAGATGCTGGACAGGGCATTTCGCGAGTGGGGAAGCGAGTTGTCAGGCCGGGTGGCAGTAGTCACCGGCGGCGCTCGCGGACTTGGCCGAACGATCGCGGAATGTCTGATGCGCTCGGGCGCCAAGGTGGTTGCGGTTGACAAGTCGTGGGAGGGCGCCGACGCGTTCCGCCAGGAGCTCGAAGCGAAGAATGGGCTAGCGGTCACGGTGGATATCACCGATGATGCTGCGCTGGATACCGCCTACGAGTTGGTGATGGCCCAATTCGGGACCGTTGACATCCTTATCAACAACGCTGCGCTAGTTTCCGAGACGCTCTTCTACCCTACGGGGCACAGAAACACCCTCGACACGACGGATGAAGACTGGCAGAAGATGTTCGACGTCAATCTTTTCGGGGCTCTCAAGGTAATCCGCCGGTTCATCGCGCCAATGAGGGCAAATGGTCGTGGGAGCATTCTGAATGTGGTCAGCAGTGGCGTCCTCTCCGTCTCTAGCGGTGGTGCGTTCTACGGCCTTCGCCCATGGACCGTGGAAATGCCGTACCAAGCCACCAAGGCGGCACTGACTGCGCTGACATTCTATCTAGCGGAGGAGGTCCGCACTGAAGGTATCGCGGTCAACGCCCTCATGCCCGGACATACTCGAACTTCATGGTTCGACGACACGGCCCGCGCATTCAATGACATTGATGTCGTCTACTTCATGAGGCCGGCGGTAGCCGAACACGTTCTTCCCTGCACCCTCTTCCTCGCTTCCCAAAATGCAGCTGGAGCCACGGGTCGCCTTTATTACGTACCGGAATGGAACTACGACTACGGGTACGGTGACTACTCGGCGTGGCTCGACCACGAACTGCCCGCTGACATGGAGGAAGGCTATGCGCGGCTAGAGGCCGCCATGCCGACATACGAGAGGTCGGGCGTCCCTCACCTTCCTTTCGACGCCCAGGGCGCCCTGTATGCCGCGGCCATGGCGAACATGGGTAGTCGGGAAGGATGGGCCGGCGGAAGTGCCCAGTAACGTCGCGGACCCTCTGGTCGAGGACCTGGGGGGAAACGGATGACCTCCAACGGGCCGGGGCAGTTGGCCGGTAGCGTCCTACAACGCGGACTCGACCAGGGGTCAACCGCACCTTCGTTCTGGGTCGAAATGCTAGGAACCGAAGTACAGTTCCGAACTGCTGACGGCCGGCGAACGCGCAGCATCGAGTCCGGACAGGGGGAAACCGTCGTCCTCCTGCACGGGATCAGTGGGCACGCCGAGACATGGGCACGCAATGTCGCCTATCTCGGGCAGTCCTTCCGCGTCCACGCGCTCGACATGTTGGGACATGGCTTCACCGACAAACCGCCGATCGAATATTCGATCCAGGCGCTGGGAGAGCATGTTCTAGGGTTCCTGGACGCGATTGGCGCTCAGCGCGCGCATGTCGTCGGTCAGTCGCTAGGGGGTTGGGTTGCCGGTTGGCTAGCTATCCACCACCCAGACAGGATCGCCTCGCTGGTCAGCGTCACCGGGGCCGGACTGCAATTGAATGAGGCCGGTGCAGCAATCACAGCAAGGGTGGGTCAAAAGGTAGGAGAGGCAACCATGCGGGCGGTGACGTCCCCGACTCTTGCGAGCGTTCGGACTCGACTGGAATGGCTCGTGCATGATCCAACCATCATCACCGACGAACTCGTGCAGACGCGTCTTCAGATGTACACGAGGCCAGACTTCCTTGCAATTGCTGACCAGCTCGTTACTTCCTTTACAACAGGGCCAGATCCGTTGGAGCTCCTCACATCTGAGCGCCTCTCAAGAATCGCCTGCCCAACTTTGGTGCTGTGGACGAAGCAAAATCCGACCATGCCATGGAGCGTAGGGAAGCGGGCGAGCGAAGTAATCCCTGGCGCAGCCTGGTACCTCATGGATCGCGCTGGACATTGGCCGCAGTTTGAGAAGCCGGCTGAGTTCAACGCGGTCCTCGGAGACTTCCTCGAGTCGGTCGTTGATCGAACCGGTGCGTGGTCAACTGGGGGAGCATGATGGGCCGGCTCATCGCCGGCTACGGCGTCTCTCACACCGCAATGATGATTCGGAAGAATCGCCTTGACAATCACGTTCACCAGTCCGTGCACAGAGCCTTCGCTCAGGTGCGAGAGGAGGTGGAGAAGCTCTCGCCGGACCTTCTCGTGGTGGTCGGCAGCGAACATCTCAAGTCGTTTGGCTACGATGCCTTCCCACAGATCTGCATTGGAATCGGGGACACCTGCGAAGGATGGGCGGACGGCGGCCTCGCGGCAGCTCGTCTGGACCTGGCCGGTGACTATGCCGGACAGTTGCTTTCCGCAGGTATAGACGCTGGATTCGACCTGGCGTTCTCCGTCAATCCGCGATTGGACCATGGCTTCATGGCGCCACTGGTCCTCATTCGTCCAGAGATGGACATACCTGTCGTCCCCATTTTTCAGAACGCCAGCACGGAACCATTGCCACCGTTGCGGCGGTCGGCTGAACTCGGCCGGCTCATCCGTGCCGTCACGGAGCAACGCCCAGACGAAGAGCGGGTGGTGATCATTGGCACGGGGGGGCTCTCCCACTGGGTCGGCACACCTCAGATGGGGCAGGTCAACTCTGAGTTCGACGAACTCTTTCTGGCGCGCGTGCGTGACGGGGACCTTGAAGGTGTGGTGGATATGACTATGTCCGACGTTGTAGCGCAGGGCGGAAACGGTGCACCAGAGATCCGAAACTGGGTGACGGTTATGTCCGCTCGGCAAGGGAAGGGGACGGTCCTTGCCTACGAAGCGGTGCGTGAGTGGGCGACTGGAATTGCGCTGGCGCGACTATTCCCGGAGGGCGTCGATGAACCTGCCACTTGACGAGTTGATCCGTAGCTTCCTGAGGGGGGAGCAACTTGGCGACGGGAACGTGGCGGGCAGCAACACCGACGTTCACCTCAGACCCAGCGATTCCACCGATATCGCTGCGATTCTTGGTGGAGATCTTCGCTACCTTCACGACCGCGGGTCGCATCCATTGCTCATCATGCAGTTGGCGGGAGTCCTGGGAATTGACGCGGCGACCCGACTTAATGAGGCTGCATCAGCCAACTCGCCCATTGAAGATGGTACTTCAATCGTTTGTTGACGTGCCGCCCTTCATTCACTACTCCTAAAGAGAAGGAACTGTCATGAAGAACATCGACGAAGTGCTTTCTGGCGTCGACTGGGAACAGGGACTGGTCAGTCCTGAGATACATTTTGATGAAGATGTATACCGCGCGGAGAGCGACAAGGTATTCAACAAGGCTTGGCTCGTGGTGGGTCACGAAGACATGGTTCCCAAGATAAACGACTATGTAACGAACTACATGGGCGACGTTCCCGTCGTGGTGACGCGTGACGGCCGCGGTGACGTTCACGTCCTCGTGAACCGCTGCTCACATCGCGGGAATCAGGTGTGCTTGTTCGACCGCGGTAACGCAAAGGGATTTACTTGCTCATATCATGGATGGAGCTTTGGTCTGGACGGCCAGTTGAATGGCGTCCCGATGGAACAGGCTCTCTATCATGGCAAGTTGGACAAATCCGCGCTGGGGCTGGAGACCGTCCCGAAAGTGGCGAACTTCCACGGACTCCTTTTCGCTTCATTCGACCCCGACGCGCCTTCCTTGGAGTCGTGGCTGGGCGAGGACGTCAGTTGGTGGCTAAAGAACTTCGTCCTCGCTGCTCCCCTCGGCGGTCTAGAGATGCTCCCGGGCTGGCACAGATATCGGTCCCCGGGCAACTGGAAGCTTGTGTCGGAGAACTTCATCGGAGACGACTATCACGTCTTTTCCGCGACCCACATCTCGTGGCTCGCGGTTATGCAGGAATTTGTCAGCAAGGGTATGGACGCGCCAATGGCGACCTATCCCGCCAACGCACAGAGCGTGTACGAGGGCGCCATTGGGGGAGCTGAAAACGCTCCCTTCGGCATGGGCATGGTGACCGTTGGTAGCGATGACCTCTTTCAGAGGGATCTCAGCGAGGCCAAGACACTCGGAACTGACGCGGTCGAGTGGATCCACCACCGGAAGCAACGCCTCGACGAAATCTCCAAGGATCTCGAGGGAGCCCCCTACAGTTTCATGAATGGCGGCCTCTTTCCGAACCTCGGGCTGATGGGTTTCTTCTCGCCAATGATTGGCCGCCAGTTCCTGATGTTTCACCCGCGTGGAGCGATAGAGCATGAAGTATGGCAGTGGAACATGGTCGAGCGAGAGGCGCCTCAGGTGGTTAAGGATCTAGCGATTCAACGGGCGCACCAAGGACAGCACATGGCGGGCATCGTCGCGCCGGACGACGTTGAGAACTTTGAGCGGATGGTGGAGGCCGGCAAGCCTACGCGCAACTGGGAACGTCCCTTCCACTACGGACTGCAGATGGGCCAGGAGGACGAAGGTCCAGCCGGGCTTCACGGAACTATGGGGCCGAATCCGAGCGAGTTCAACCAACGGCGGTTTTACCGCTTCTGGCTCCAGATGATGGAGAGGAAATGATGATGCCAGCACATGACTTGTCAACGCGGTGGCAATTGAAACAGGAAATCGAGGATTTCCTGTTTCGTGAAGCGCACATCCTGGACGAACACCGCCTTCACGACTGGTTGGACCTCTTCACGGAGGATGCGGAGTACATTCTTCCCCTCCGCGAGTATGTGGAAGGAAAGGTTGAACCCGCTGGCCACCCGATCATCAAGGACGACAAGGACATGCTTAGGATCCGCGTCGCCAAGGATGACACCGGCTACTCGCACGTTGAGATACCAGTATCCATGACATGCCATCTGATCAGCAATGTCGTTGTTGATGCCAGCAGCGACCCAGACGAAGTGATCGCCTTGAGTGCTTTCACTGTTCGGCAGGCCAGGAAGTTGCGGGACGAAGCATGGTGGGCGGGGCGCCGCGAGGACGTCTTGCGCCGGGTCGACGGCGAGTGGAAAATCGCTCGCCGCTTGGTGCACTTGGACAACACGGTTTTGCCGCGGGGCATTGCCATCTTCTTCTGAGGGCGCCACTCATGTGACAGGCGCCTGCGATTGGATCCTGCCTTCCTTGGCAGGGACACGAGCGGCCCCCAATAATCCAGACAGTTGTACGCCCCTGCGTGGGTGCACATGGTCTTATTGACTTATTTGCACCTCGCACCAGAGCAAGGAAGCCTAACATGCATAATGACGAATACGCGTCGCGCAGTGTGGTCGTGCCGCACGTGCGAGCCATGCGCGAGAACGTGTATGGAGTCCACACCCACTATGTGGAGGCGGGTGAGGGAGAACCTGTCATCCTGGTCCACGGTGGCGGCCCAGGCGCATCGGGCGCTAGTGGTTGGGGAAGGCTCCTGCCGCTACTCTCTGGCGAGTTCCGCGTCCTGGCGATCGACCTGTTGGGGTCCGGATACAGCGACAAGCCACTGGTCGACTACTCGTTCCAGACACTTGTCGACCATGTCGCGGGATTCATCGATGTCCTCGGCCTCAGCAGGGTGCGTCTTGTCGGGAACTCGCAGGGCGCCTACGTGGCGATGAAGTACGCGCTGGACCATCCCGCTCGGGTGCGACAAGTCGGTGTGATCGCTACCGGAACTCTCGCGACGGCAGTTGGTCTGCGGGATGGCGGTCACGCTCTTCCGCTTCCCAGATTCGACGGTTCCCGTGCGTCACTGGAGGACTTTCTCCGTCTCATCGTCAACGACCCGAGGCATCTCAGCGATAGGCTAGTTGACGCAAGGTACGATGTGGCGTCACTGCCGGGGCATCGTGAGATGCTGGATTCGCTTTGGGACTACCGCCGGCTTCTGGTTCAGGATTCCGATCAACAGCAGGTCTTCTCGGTGCGTGAACGGCTAGCTCAACTTTCGGTGCCCTGGACCATGATCTGGGGAGCCGATGATCGGACGGCCCCTCTGGCATCGCTTGGAACCGGGATGCGCGAGCTGTACCCGGAAGTTCCGTTCCACGTGGTCGAGGGTGCTGGGCACCAGGCCCAGACCGACGCGCCGCAGGAAGTAGCAGATGTGCTCTTGGCATTCTTTCGCTCCGTCGGCGTGATGGAAGGGCAGGGTCAACGTCCGGAGGTGGCGGACACATGGGCGAAGTAGTCGCTGGCTTGGCCTCGTCACACGCCTTCACCTTCATGCCGATCGATGACTGGGACGAGTTCCGTGAACGGAATCGGCGCATGTTTCAAGAGCGCTATGGGTTCGTGCCGGAGGTTCCCGACGGCGTCCTTGCAGAGAGTATGGAGGAGAACCGCAAGAGGTTCGCGGCTATTCAGGAGGCACTCAACGCTATTCGGGCAAAACTGGCGTCCACGCTCCCGGATGTCCTCATCGTCGTTGGCGACGACCAGGACGAGAACTTCAGTACCGCGAATATCCCTCAACTGGCAGTTTATGCTGGTGGCGATTTCACTCTCGCGAATCCCCTTATTCGCGGCTCGACTGAATACACATGTCATCGTGAGTTTGCGCGTGACCTCCTCGAGCAAGGCGTTCTCGAAGGCTTCGACCTTGCCTCGGTCGGCCGGTTCGAAGGCGATGAACTGAGGTCTCACGCACATGCGCAGGTGCTAGCCAACATCATGCCGGGCGCGGAAATCCCCGTGGTTCTCGTGTTCATGAATGCCATCCACCATCCCTCGGTCGAGCCGTGGAGGTGCACGCAATTCGGCGAGTTGTTGTCGCGCGTGACTGCGAAGCGCCCCGCGAACGAACGGGTGGCCATCTACGCGTCAGGAGGCTGGTCCCATTTCACGGCCGGGTATCCCTGGCTAAATTATCGGGGACAGGCGGGACACGGCGACATCGATGAGGACTTCGACAAGCACCTCGTGGATACCCTCACAGGCGGTGATACTCGACAGCTGAGCAAACTGTCTGGCGCAGACCTGCTCGAGCACGGGCAGGTGGAGTTGCGGGCCTGGATCGCCCTTCTGGCCGCGTTGGGAGACGAACCTCATCTTGACTTCCTCACGTACGAACCGTTTTATCGCGGACTTATGGGTATGGCGGTCGGATCATGGACACCGAGGGACAGTTGATGGGCACGACAGAGGCGGCGACCCATCAACTGGTGTGCAATGTGACCGACGTCCCTGTGGGTGAGGGGGTCCGTTTTGTGTTGGCGGAACTTCCGGAGCCGGTGGCGATATTCAATGACGATGGCCGGTTCTATGCGCTTTCTGACACCTGTAGCCACGCTGACGCGTCTCTCGCGGATGGCGAGGTCGCGGACTGCCAGGTCGAGTGTCCTCTTCATTGGGCGCGATTTGATCTGGTGACGGGTAAGGCGCTATCGCTGCCAGCCCTATTGCCGGTCCAGGCTTACTCGGTCAGCGTGATCGATGGAGCAATTTATCTCGCGCTCCCAAAGGTTGCGAATTGATGACTCTCGGGGGCGCACGCCCCGTGGTCGATTATTCACGCGTCCCCGGGCGGGTATCCTGTTGGGCGTTCAAGTCCAGTTTGGCTAGCGGCGGCGTAGTTGACCAGTATCCACTGCGTTGTGTTTCCAAGGATTCGTGGTCGCGGCGAACCGCATTCAGACACGTCCACAATGATCGTACCGAATGAGTCGTCGCCTGACTTCCACCCTTTGCTTTGGAGCAGCGCTTAACCCGCTCAACTCGACCTTAATCGCGACCGCCCTCTCGCCCATCGGCGGTGAGTTCGGGGTCGGTACGGCAGGCGTTGCATGGCTGGTCTCCGTCATGTACCTCGCCAGCGCGGTCGCTCAACCGGTCGCCGGACGCTTGGCCGACGAGTTCGGTGGCCGACGCCTCTTCGTGGCAGGCTCTGCGTTGGTCGCGGTTGCGGGCGTGGTGGGAGCCCTCGGGACATCCCTCGCGTTGTTGATGGCGTCGCGCGTGACGATGGGCCTCGGCACCGCGCTGATATACCCGGCGGCCGTCTCGGTGGTCCGAGAGCAGGCCGAGCTGTCAGGACTGCCGAATCCGGCAGGTCCACTGCGTGCTCTCAACGTGGCGGCGCTGGTGGCATTTATGGTGGGCCCCCTGCTCGGTGGTGTCGTGGTGGACACGCTTGGATGGCAGGCGGTGTTCGCTCTGAACCTGCCCCTCGGTGCTATGGGTCTTGCGGCCGGCTTGCTCTGGCTGCCGAAGACTCAGTCTGCGGCGCGTGAATACCCTGTGTGGCGGCTGATCGACGTACCGGGGATAATGTTGTTCGCGGGAACGATCACCATCTTCCAGATTTTGGTGGCAACGCTGTCGAGCTCCGCATACCTGCTTGGCCCGGCCCTTGGTCTGGCGATCTTAGCCCTTGTGCGGTTTGAACTCGCGAAAGAGGATCCGTTCCTCGACTTCCGTCTGCTAGCCAGCAATCGCGCGCTGGTGAGTACCTACTTGCGAATTGCACTGACTTTCATTGTGGTGTACGCAGTCATATTCGGCGTTACCCCGTGGCTACAAGACGAACGGGGCTTCACCGCCAGTTCGGCCGGTCTACTCCTCTTAGGGATGTCGGGAGTCGGAGCCGTGACCTCATTCGTGGGCACTTGGGGACCGGGGCTGCTCTGGTCACTACTGGTCCCGGCCCTCGCGCTCCTCGCAGCTAGCACTGCAATGTTTGCGCTGGACGGCGCGAGTTCGATCCTCTATATAGGTTGCATGATGGCTCTGTTCGGAATCCCGAATGGCATGGCCCAGGTCGCGAACCAGGTTATGGTCTATCAGGCGTCGCCTCGCGCCAAAGTAGCTGCAAGTGCTGGCCTTTCCCGAACCGCACAGTATATCGGCGCCATGATCGCGACAGGAGTGATCACGCTCGCCTTTTCCGGGGGTGGGCACCAGTCAGGCATCGGACGGCTCGCCATATGTTTGATCTTGGTGTCGGGATTACTCGTGATCGTGACCGTCGTCGACCCGAGCCTTCGACGCCAAATGGACTCGTGATCCTGACGTACGGACCTGCCGCTCGTCCGCAAGGTTGCCGACGTCAGAAGAACCAATCCCGAGCGCCGCCCGGTCCTCGACGACCGCTTGTCAGCGCCGGGTGAAACGGCGCTTCACAATCCAGCAGTTCGGCGCCGCGTTCGGGGCGCACGATGGGGCGCGAAGATTCCGACGTCCGGCGGTAGCCGTGTCGGGAGTGTCGGGTGGATGCTTAGGGTCCGTCGTGGTTGACCCCGGTCACCCTGTGCCGCGCGCGAGCCTGTAATGCAGCATGGTGCCGGAGGACTCCACGGGAACCGTGGATTGGTGGCCCTTCCCAGATGAGCGTGGTTGAGGTGTCCGTCACGGGCGGCGTGTCAGAGGGCTGAGAAGGCGTCAGGGCCTTCACGATCGACGACGACCAAGCTGCTGAACGAAAGACCCTGACGATGGCTCATTCTACGTGCGCCTGTGGGCCCTCGCCGTCTTCTCGGTGGTGCCCGCGGGCTGATGAACTCTTTGGTGTCGAGGGGATGCACCTCCTCGACGTGACCAACCTCGACGACGGCACCGTGCGGATCGATGTCGAGTCCGACGCCGACCTGACCGGGTGCCCGGACTGCGGCGTGGTTGTGAATCGCCCCGGGTCTGATGGAGGCTCTCAATCCAGTGAAGGATGAGAGTCATGGCAGCACCGAGGAAAGTACAGCGCTGAGCTCCAGCAGCGGTCGACGCGGATGGCGTTGCGGAAGATGTCAAGCAGTCTGAGACACGTCTCGTTACGCGGTCTGTATGAGGGCCTCCGGTGAGGGCTGGTTGATCCAGGCGGCCTTGGGCAGCTTCGGCGCCTGGGGTCGGCGGTTGCCGAATCGTTCGGGGTGAGCGGCATGCGCGGCGTCGAGGGTGGCCTGACGCTGGACGCGGATCTCGGCGGCGGTGCCGTGGTGGACCGACGCAGGGGTGTGCAGCCCGATCCCGGAATGGCGGTGCTCGTGGTTGTAGTAGGTGAAGAAGGCCTCACAGAACGCCCTCGCGTCGGCCAGCGACCCAAACGCGTCGGGGAAGACAGGCGCGTACTTCAGCGTCTTGAACGCCGACTCGCTGAACGGGTTGTCGTTCGACACTCTCGGTCGGGAATGAGACCGGTCGACACCCAGGTCGAGCAGCAACTGCGCGACGGGTTTGGAGGTCATCGAGGTGCCCCGGTCGGCATGGACCGCCTCAGGGATCCCGTGGTCGCCCATCGCCTCCTCGAGCATGGTCTTGGCGATCTCGGAGTCCTCAGCGTTCTGGACGGTCCAGGCCACGACGTAGCGGGAGAAGATGTCGAGCACGACGTAGAGCTGGAACCAGACCCCGCGGCCGGGACCGCGGAGCTTGGTGATGTCCCACGACCAGATCTGCCCGGGCCCGGTGGCGAGCAGCTCGGGCTTCTTCTTCGCCGGATGGACGGCTTGCCGGCGACGTTCACCGGCCGCGCCGCAGGCACGCAGCAGCCGGTGCATCGTGGACATCGAGCACCAGTAGGTGCCCTCGTCCAGCAGGGTGGCCCACGTCTGCGCCACCGACTTGTCGCAGAACCGCTCGCTGGTCAACGCCGCGAGCACCTGCTCCTGTTCGGCGACAGTGAGCGCGTTCGGTGGCGTGGGCCGCTTCGGTGCCGGGCCATGCACCCTGGGCCGCTGGGCGCGATAGTGGCTACCCCGCGCACGTCCCAACAGGTCGCACGCCTGCTTCACGCTCGTGTGGACGGCGAGCTCGTCGACGGCAGGGTTGATCACCGCTGCGGCGGCTTCGGCGTGCCCGTGCTCTCGGAGAGCGTCTCCAAGAGCGCGTGTGCTTTTCCCACCAGGTCCAACGCGGCCTGCGTCCGGGCCAGCTCGGCCTCGGCCTTCTCCGCACGCGCCCGCAGTTGCTCGATCTCCCGGTCCCGCCGGTCACGTGACTTGGGTCCAAGCGCGGAGCTTGCGCCCGCCCGGGCGGCCTTGCGCCAGTCGACCATATGGGAGGAGTACAGGCCCTCCCGGCGCAAGATCGCGCCCCGCTCGCCGTGGTCGGCGGCGTCGTACTCG